>JAWBON010000001.1:0-54811 GCA_038826135.1 Candidatus Odinarchaeota archaeon
TTAACACATTGAGGGTCCCCTTTACAGAAATCGCATTTAAATGAAACTTTTCTCTCAAGATTTTTCCAGGGAACTGAGATCGGGCACATAATATTGCAGCTTCTGCACCCTATACACTTATTTTGATCTATGTTAACTATTCCATCCTCACCTTTACTTATAGCGTCAACAGGACACGCTGATTTACATATAGGATCCTCGCAATGAGAGCAGTGTATACCTATATAGTAAAATGGTCTCTGCGGGTCAGGGTAAATCCATAAATTAGATAATTCGTAATCTAATACTTTGAAATGCTCGTATGAGCAGGCTAACATACAATAAGTGCAACCGCTGCACAGCTCAGGGTCATAAAACAGAACCTTCTGCTCATCGGTTTCAGGCATGTTTAATCCCCAGTAATTATATAGAGAATCATTAACCCGATTTATTTAAAAGTTTAACGGTAAACTTTAGAAACAGATACTCTATTAACAGCATTAAATTTTTTAATAGTTTTTTAAAAAGGCTAAAAATTTAAGATTAAAACCTTTATATCCTTTGAATAAAATAGTATTAAATAATAATTAAACCTAGATATCTAGGGGAGTTTGGGGTGGTGGCTTGGGTTTAATAGCGAGGCTTAAAGCATTTTTTAGACGGAGATCCTCTAAAACTCCACAAGCTAAGACTTTACCTGAAAAAACTAAGCCGGTCTCTGAGATTAAAAGGGAAGCAGGAACAATAAAACCTGTTCAAATCAATAAAGATGTGAGTGTGGGAGAAGAAGTCAAGCCTGTTTCAGCCTGTGAACCTAAAGTATTAGAGGAGAAGCCGCCTCTGATTACACCGCTTAAAATTGAGCCTGAAGCTAAAAGTGAAATCCAAATATTATACGATGAATATGAGCGTCTCAGTAAGGAAAAGGACAGTGTTAGACAGGAAATGGTTGAGCTTGATAAGAAACTATCTGCTGGGGAGCTTAAGCCTGCGGAGAGGGATAGGTTATTCCGGGAAAAAATGGTTAAAGTTGTTGGGATAGCGCAGCGCATTCTTGAAATAAGAGCCCGGTGCGCTGAGCTTGGTAAACCTATTGAATAGTGATGCGAAACCAATTTTTATAATTAATTCTTTCCAGATCCTTTCTAGTGTTTTCAACATTTTACAACTAGAAAGGCTAGATTTATTCATTTAACCGTGTTGTAAAAATTTGAATTATAGTTTATGAAATTTTTTTTAAACGGTTACATTTTAGGTGGAATATCTATGCCAAGTAGATCTGTTAAACCTATTTTCAAACTTTGAGCTACTGCTTTTATAAGATTTAATCTAGCACTACGTAACGCATCGTTTTCAGCTTTCAGAACAGGTAGTTTATGATAGAACATATTAAATTTATTCGCTAGTGAAAGACAGTAGTGCGGTATTAGATGATACTGGTATGTTTCCGCAGCCTCTTTTATTGTGGACGGGAATTTTGACAGTGTACGGATAAGGTCTATTTCAGTTTCATCTGTTAACAGTGAATAGTCCGCCTCCCCTATCCTGTCAACCTTACTTAGTATACTGTTTATTCTCACTATTGTGTACTGTATATAGGGGGCGGAGTCTCCTTCAAAATTGATCGCTTCCCTCCAATCTATTATAATCTTCTTCTCAGAACTGTATTTTGCAAGATAGAATTTGACAGCTCCTGAAGCTATGATTTCAGCTATCCTCTTTTTAACTTCAGGCTTCATCTCAGGGTTTCTCTTTTCAACTTCATCTAAGGCTAGTGTGAAAGCCTTATCTAAAACAGCGTCGGCGTGAAAACCTATCCATGTGCCTTTCCTACCGGAGAACGCTACCTGTTCAGGCAGCCAAACCCATTGAAAAGATAGGTGATAAGAGTTAAGGTAAGCCTCCTCGTAGCCCATTATTTTAAGGGCTTGGTATACTACTTGCTGGGGTAGTGTCTGCTCGTATCCTATCACATTTATTACTTTATTAGCGTGGCCGAATCTCGGATCAGGCTGGCCTTCCTGAGAGGTCTCCATTAATACTGTACCGTTTTTCTGTGTACCGAATGTTCTAAATTTCAGATCCGCTTCAGCTAAACCGAACTTCCACATTTGAAGAGCTATGTCTTTACCAGTGTATGTGCTGACACCGTCTGATCTAACCAGTATCTTATAGCTTTTCTTTAGAGACTGGTATGGTTCTCCAAGCGGAGACATATCTATAACTATGCAATTAGCATCCTCCCCCTCTGTAAGTTTGAAAACATGCGGTGAACTCAACATTTTATTAAGCGCTTCCCTGAATAATCCGGATCTGACTATATCCTTCTCCCATATTAAAAGATCATAAAATATATTCATCCTAGCCGCTGTTTCAAGATGTCCGTGAACCGCCTGGTATACTAGTTTCTGCACTAAACTAGCGTATTCATTACCACCTTCCTCCATTTTCTTCAAGATGTGTTTAACGTTTTCCTCGATTTTAGGATTCTCCTCAGCTCTCTGAGCGGCTGCTGTGTATATTAAACCAAGCCAGTAATCGTCTTTATAATCCGGTTTCCTTTCAACTTCGCCTCGTAGATTCTCATACCCCCACGCTAATACAGCTACTTGACGGCCTAAATCATCCATATAATTTTGAACCTCTACATTATATCCTACTTTCCTCAGAAGACGCGCAATGACATCTCCTAAAACAGCGCATCTCATTGTACCTAGGTGAATAGGTTTAGTGGGGTTAGCGCTAGTATGTTCTACAATAACTTTTTTACCGAAACCTATATTATTATCTCCGTAACCGTCACCCTCCTTCAAAATAGTGTCTAAGACTAGTTTCGAGAAATCAGACCAATTTATATAGAAGTTCAAGTAACCCGGTCTCGCAACCTCGACTCTGTCAATGAATTTACGCGGGTGTGCGGTGTAATCCTCTAATATTTTAGAAGCTATTTTCATAGGCGGGGTTTTTAATATTTTAGCCGTTTGAAAGGCTATTGTTGAAGATAAGTCTCCGAGTTTACTATCCGGCGGAACCTCTAGGAACAGATTGAAATCTTTATCAGGTTTCGGCCAGTTATTATTTTTAAAAGTGTTCTCTAATAATTCTTCAACACTTTTCTTGAAAACACTCCACGGGTCGATCAATAAAACCACCGTTAAAGTTCAGCTTAAACACAGCATAACTATCCTACACGTAATCCTATTTAAATAATTTATAGCCGCTTTTATGCTTGAATCATTTATCAGACCTATCTTAAAACAATTAAATTTATTTATTAATAAAATTTTTAAGGAAGAATCTACATATTCACGTTACAATTTAGTATTTATAGGAGGAGTAATAAATGGTTAAAATCGACAAGTTTGAACTACCAGACGACCTATACTATAATGACGATCACATATGGGTTAAGATCGAGGGTGGAAAGGCGAGAATGGGGCTTAACGACTTCGGTCAGCATATCGCTGGAAAAATTCTTTTCGCAAGAACTAGACCTGAAGGTAAAGATGTTCAAGCTGGTAAAAGCTTTGTTTCAATCGAGACTGGTAAGTGGGTGGGGTCGTTGAAATCCCCTCTTACAGGTGTTATATTACAGGTTAACCCTGCTTTGAAGAGTAAACCGAGTTTAATCAACGAATCACCGTATAATGAGGGCTGGTTGGTTGTAATCCAACCGTCTAACTTAGAGGCTGAGCTTAAGACACTTCACCATTCACCTGAAGATGTTAAAAGCTGGATGGAGAAAGAGATCAAGGAGAAGCTTAAACAGTAAAACTCATACAATATCCACTAATTTTTGTTTAGTAATCGGTTAAAAGCTTTTGACCGATAACCTTATCTTCTTTTTCCGATTCTTCAACCTGTTTTCTAGCACCTATATTTAATTTACCGTAGACTCCGTCATGACCGGGTGGGTCGAAGTAGAATTCTCCTTTTCTCACCGAGCATATGTTTAACGCTAACTGTTCGTCAATATATTTTTTAAGTGAAGAGCAGTCTAAGCTTTCATTTAAAAGCAGATCATACTCTGACCCGTACACTTCTATAAGCCTTTTATAAACCTCTATTACCTTATTAGACCAAGGTGACGTGATATTATAAGTGTAGGCGATCACTTCCGTTAACGGGAGAAGATATTTAAACGGCTTAGCTCCCTCGCGTTTAAATCCGAGCGGTCTATCTGAAAGCTTTATAACCCTGCTTAGCACCCCTCTGGTGATCTTTCTATGACAGATAGGACAGTTTTTAAGCCGCTCTGTAACGGAGGGGTGAGCGTAGAAATCCTCTTTATTTTTATGATGGTCGGGCCGGCACCCGTCATAATTGTATTTACCCTCCTCCGGTCGGAATTCAATAGTCATCTTCAACCGTTCGTCATTCGTTCTAAGAGCCTCTATAACCTCCTTATATGATGGTTTTTTAAGGTTAAATACTGTAGCCTCTCGCCCAAGCCTGTGAGGGTAGAAACTATGCAAATCACTGCATGAAATAATTGAGAAGTTATCAAGCCAGGATATTGAGTGAATATATGTGGGATCCGCGCTTAACCCTGTTTCCAAGCAGTGTATTTCAGAAAACCTGTCTTTATAACAGTCCTTAATATTATCATAACCGTTAAACGTGCCTAGTAAACCATACCATGGTGTGAATATATGCGCTGGTATAATTTCAATTAAATCGTCTACCTCTTTAACAATATCTATGAACTCTGGAACCTGGAGTTTCAAAGTGGGTCTAGCATCACTTTCCAAACTTCCATAGCGTGACAGCGCTTCATTTATCTGTTTAGCGACTTCAAATGTAGGGGCTAAAATAATGTGGTGGACTCTTTTACCCCCTTCACCTTCATCACCGATTACAGTGTTAACCTCCGCTTGGAGTATGAAATGAACTTTAACATTATCCTTCTTGAAAACATAGATCTGGTTTTCCTCATCGAAGGATAATTTATCTTCAAGCTCTGAAAGCCACTTAGGATATGTGAAATCACCGGTGGCGAGTATTGAAACACCTTTCAACCAAGCGTAATATGATAGTAATTCGATATCAAGGTTTTTAGAACAGCCGCCTGAATATTTACTATGAATATGCAAGTCGGCTATGAAATCTACCATAAAAGGATTGAAATGAAACACATTATTAAAACTTTATTATAGCCGGCTTACATTTTTTAACATTTAACTTTACTAGTTATCTTCTGATAATGTTTAAGGACAGCCTCCCTGCATATTTGAATAAAAGCTCTTCTAACATTTTCACCTGTAACTGCAACTGTTTCATATATTATTGAGGCTGGGAAACCATACCCGGCTAGTATCTCCTTAACTTTCTCCTTTGATATAGCGTTCGGTAGATCTCTTTTATTAAGCATTACTATGAAAGGTATCTCCGTCCCAACTAAACCGTTTAAAAACTCTTTAAGCTCATCCAGGCTCCAAATGTTTTCCTCTAATTGATCGGGGGAAGAATCCCATACAAAAACCAGGCCGTCAACACCTTGTAAAATAACTTTTCGCTGGTACTTGTGTCTTTTCTGCCCCGCCACAGTCCATATCTGGAATTTAACACCTGCAACACCCGCAGTCATCCTATCGAAGAATAGTGTTCGACCTGTTGGATCAGTTATGCTTTGAAGGTTTCCATCCACTAAATTTCCCTCGTTTGCGTGCAGCCATTTTACAGACGTGGTTTTACCGCCGAGGCTGGGACCCCAATAGACGAGTTTGAATACTAATCTTCCATCCTGATCTCGTGAAGGCATTCATTATCACTTTGTAATAGTTTTTTGTATCATTATTATAAAAAATTATATTAAATTTTTCATTTAAAAACCTAATTTCAATAAAATAAACGTTTTCTAGACTTTGAATTAAAAATACCGTGTCTAACCATAGAAAGTTTTTTAAATACCTAGTTATCTATTTGCTTTTTGTTAAATCAAGGATGAGTGGAGTGTAAAATATGTTAGATTTCATATTACACTTTACGATGATCGCGGCTATGATAATATTCGCCGTAATCGCTATCGAGCATAAAAATCTTATTTACTGCGCTGTTTCACTTGCCGCTATGAGTGTCTTCCTAGGCATAATATATTTTATTTTAAACGCGCCGTATGTGGCGGTCTTCCAGCTGGTTATATACGCTGGGGCTGTTACAGTTCTATTTCTAGCAGCTATAAGTCTTGTAACTAAGGCGAAGGGGGATGAAAAGGATTGAAACCATATGATATTGCTTTAAAAGGAGTAGCCGCCGCATTATCAATAATTTTTCTCCTATTTATTTTAATTCAGCTACCGACCATTATTCCATTCCAGTATTCACCCACAGGAACCTCTTTTGTAATAACTCCTTCAGACAGTCTTCTAGAGTCGATAAGCAATATTTTATGGAATCAAAGAGTGGTTGAAACATTCGGTCAAGTGATAGTTCTATTCGTAGCAGCAGCTGGAGCGGCTGCATTATTCAGATTAGAGAAACCGTCCTCTATTGAATCAGAGGCTGAGGAGGAGACGCAATAATGCTTCCGTTAAATTTGCTATGGTGGTATTTAGGCGCTGCAGCAGCCCTGTACATTATAGGGCTTTACGCTCTCGTTTCAACGAGAAATATGATTAAGACAGTTATCGCGATAGAGATACTGATAGATGGGGCTCATCTTAACTTTATAGCGTTCGCTGCAACTCCGACAGGGGGAGTTGATCCTATAGCTCACAGCATAGTGATAACAAGTATAATAATAGGCGGCTGTATAGCAGCTATCGCTCTCTCACTAGCTATAAACGCATACAAGCATTACGGAACTATAGACGTCAAGAAACTGAGGAGATTAAGGGAGTAAATAGGAGGGTATGGAATGTTACCGTTCGCACCATGGTTATGGGTTATACCAATGATCGGGGCGGTTTTAATCCCGATTGTCAACAGGATAAGTGGAGCTGCCCGAGACTATTTCGCCATCGCAGTCGGTGGGTTAACTATGATTTTCGCCATCTCCATAATCCCGGATATCGTAAACGGTTATGACTGGCTTACAGGCGTTGCTTTAACAGACTTCCCAACCACAGGCGCCCACGGAGACTGGGTTATCCCTTGGATCTCAGGCTTCTTAAATATGGGTGTTTTAGTAGACCCGTTATCTGTTTTCATGGCTAACATCGCATCCGGGATAGGCTTCCTCATACTAGTCTACTCTCTAGGATACATGCATCATGAAACCGATAAGATGAGATACTGGTTTTTCATGCTCTTCTTCATAGGTGGTATGGATCTCCTTGTATTAGCTGATAATCTTTTAATGACGTTCATAGGTTGGGAGATTGTAGGCTTATGCAGCTATGCGTTAATAGGATTCTGGCATAAGAAAACAGGGCCAAGCCCTGATCCCCGCTATAAGAATGAAGGCGAGTATAATGCAGCCTGCGGTATGAAAGCATTCATAACCACCAGGGTGGGGGATGTAGCGTTACTGATAGGTATAATCATAATATTCACGTTCGCCGGCACATTCAATTATTTAGAGCTGGCGGAAGGTGGTTTCGGCTGGGTTGTAGCATTAGCTAATGGGGGTCTATTACTCCCAGCCTTAATACTATTATTCGGCGGCCCTGTAGGGAAATCCGCTCAATTTCCATTGCATGTTTGGCTTCCTGAAGCTATGGCGGGTCCAACTACAGTCAGCGCTTTAATTCACGCAGCTGCCATGGTTAAAGCCGGGGTTTATTTAGTGGCTAGAGTTCTACCAATAGTTCATGAAGCATACGTTGTTTTAGGATACACGGAGATTGTAACCTTCTTCCAGATCGTCTCATGGGTTGGAATAGGGACGGCTTTCCTGGCGGCTACAATAGGTATTGTTAAAAAAGAGATAAAGCAGGTGCTAGCGTATTCTACAATAAGCCAGCTCGGATACATGTTCGCAGCTTTAGGTGTAGCTGGAACTGTGATCGAATCCGCGGCAGGTTACATAGCTGGTACATTCCATCTTGTAGCTCACGCTATATTTAAAGCACTACTCTTCTTAGCAGCTGGTAGCGTGTTGCACTCAACAAACACTAAGAGCATGTTCGAAATGGGTGGGATACGGAAGGATATGCCTTGGACGTACCGGACTATGCTAGTTGGAGTACTCTCCTTATCCGGGATACCTTTCATATTCGCTGGCGGTTGGAGTAAGGAAGCGATTTTAACAGCTGCTCTTCAAGCCGGTAACACGCTTTTATTCGCTATAGCGGCTATAACAGCTGCTATAACAGTCTTTTACAGTTTCAGAATGCTCGGCATAACATTCTTCGGCAGTAAAAGCAGCTATTTACAGGAAATGGAGAAGAAAGGTCATCACGTTCACGAATCCCCTAAAGTTATGATTATACCGTTAATAATACTAGCCGCGGGCACGGTGATAATAGGTATACTTTCAATACCGGACTTTTTCGGAGTTCCAGGATGGGAGGGAGCGTTCACCATATTCTTCGAGGAGTTGATAGGTCATCATACAACTACAGGTATACCGGCCACTAACCCGCTTGTTCTTACCGCTCTCGGCACAAGTATCGCTATGATACTTATCGGATTCATTCCAGCATACTTACTATACATTAGAAGGGATGGGAAACAGGATACACCCACATTTAAACCGATCTACACGTTTCTTATGAACAGATGGTATATTAACGCATTCTACTACGCGTTCTTCGTAGACGGCTTTATATGGGCTGCTAGAGGCGCATACAAGTACATAGAGGAGGCTGGTATAGATCGCTTCAACGATGTTCTAGTGAACGGCACTCGCGGATTCACTGAAAGATTCAGGAAGACTCATACAGGCATACTCAGCATTAACATGCTCGGCGTGCTTATAGGAATATTAGTTATGGCCGCGGCTGCTTTAGCCGTTCTACTGCTGATTTAGGAGGATATTGAATATGCAGTTACCGACACCCGCAAACTCAAGTTGGATGCTAATATCTCTGCTTATCTTAATTATCGGAGCCCCTGTAGTTTACTTATTCGGTAAACGCTTTGAAGAGAAGAGCGGCTGGCTTGCTACTGTAATCGCCGCAATAGCCACCGTCATCTTCGTAGTTATAGCAGGCTCTAACGTCTTAGCTGGAACACCAATCTATGAATTATACACTTGGAACCCTGGCTTGCTAAGTCTGGATTTCGGATTATACGCTGACGGTTTAAGCACCCCCATAGCAGCTATAACTATGATATTAACCACGCTGGCAACATTGTACAGTATATCCTATTTAAAAGAGGAGGGGAATAAGGGCTCCTACTTCGCTTTAATGCTTCTTTACATGACCGGTATGACCGGTGTAATCTTAGCCACGAATCTACTAGAATTCTTTGTTTTCTGGGAGCTTATGCTAATACCGTCATGGGCTATGATTGTACGCTGGGGAACTCCCGGTAAAGCTGCTAGAGCCGGCTTCAAATACTTCATGTTCACCCAGTTCGGTTCAATATGTATTCTTCTAGCGATAGGTGTAACATGGTTCATATCCTTCCAAGCAGGTTCACCAACCCTTAACATTTACGACCTGAATATAGTAGCCTCATCTTTAGCAACATTAGCTGTGCCCCTGTACCTTGTAGGCTTCTGTGTTAAAATGGCGATATTCCCAGTTCACACATGGCTGCCTGAAGCACACGGTGAGGCTCCAACACCTGTGTCCGCTATTCTTTCAGGTGTTATGATAGAGACAGCAGCCTACGGTATCATCAGAATACCTGTAAATCTATTCGGTGTCACATTCACCGATGTCATATTGTTCACGGCGGGTGGATGGGTTATTAACGTTTCAACCATTATTATGATCTTCGCAGTGATCACAATGATATACGGCGGAGTTATGGCGATAGCTCAAACAGATACGAAAAGACTCTTCGCATACTCATCTGTCAGCCAGATGGGTTATATATTATTCGGTATCTCCGCTGTAACATCTCTGGGACTGGCGGGTGCATCACTTCACATAGTAACTCACGCATTCGGTAAAGGCACCCTCTTCATGATCGCGGGTATATTAATGACACAGATCGGGCATTTGAAAGGGAGAGATATAACTAAATTAAGCGGCTTAGCCTCTAGGATGCCTATCACCGCAACAATTACCTTAATAGCGGGTTTAAGCATCGCAGGCACACCACCGTTAGCAGGCTTCGCAAGCGAATGGCTTATATTCGCGGGAGCAGCTTCAGCCTACCACATTGTACTTTTAATATTCGCAGTTTCTTCAACAGCGGTCACAGCAGGCTACATACTATGGTTTATTAGAAGAGTATTCTTCGGACCACCGCGCGAAGATCTTTCAAATGTTAAAGAAGCCCCCTGGACTATGCTTGTTCCAGTAGCGCTTTTAGCATTAGGAGCCATATTGATCGGGATATTCCCGAATATAATTCTAGATTATCTATTACCTATAGCGCAACACATAGCGCCTTTAACGTGAGGTTGGATGAAAAATGCAGCTTGATCTAACAGTTCTGGTTTGGCTACTACCAATAATCTTACCGCTTATAGGAGCTGTCCTAACACCCTTAATCCACTTAATATTCAGTAAACTTAAAGCGGAGCGGGCCACTGACTTCTTCGCATCTTTTATACTCGTACTCACCTTATGGTCTGTCATAAACGTTTATCTTATGTTAACAGATCCCGCTCTAACACCTACAGGTGTGAAAACGATACTTATATTCGGTTCACCTGCAACAGGTGGAACAGGGTTCGAAATAGACATATTCAGCTGGTTTATGAGTGTTGTATTCGTATCAATAGGCTTCATAGTAACCATATACAGCATAAAATACATGGATAAAGATGACGGTCTGGAGAAATACTATATATTGCTTCAAACACTGGTAGCGGGAATGGTTGGAGTCGTTTACGCCGCTGACCTTTTCACATTATTCGTTTTCTGGGAGATAATGGCGTTATCAGGGTACAGTCTTGTTTCATTCAGGAAAAGTAAATGGGAGCCTATTGAAGCAGGCTATAAATATCTTATAATGAGCGCATTCGGCTCAACCCTTATACTCTTCTCGATCTCTTACCTATACGGTTTAACAGGCACACTTAACATAGCCTACTTAGGGTCAATCATCTCCACTGTGACACCTAACCCGATGCTTTACATACTGTTAGGGATGTTGATATCAGGTTTCGGGGTTACAGCTTCAATCGTTCCATTCCACTCATGGCTTCCAGACGCTCACCCCGCAGCCCCCAGCGGGATAAGCGCTATGCTCAGCGGGGTTGTTATAAAAACCGGTGTATACGCTATACTCAGAGTAGGCTCAGTTATATTCGCTCCGGGTATATGGAATTTCGGATTCATTGTAGCTGGATTCGCGGTTATAACCATGCTAGTCGGAAATATAATGGCTATGCTTCAAAACGATTTTAAGCGGCTTTTAGCATTCTCAAGCATAGCTAATATAGGATATATTATAGCAGGTCTTTCAATAGCATTCCTAGGTGTGGACGCATCCGCTCAAACCATAGCGTTAACAGGTAGTATATTCCACCTTCTCAACCACGCTATGGCTAAGGGGCTGCTCTTCCTTGTTTCCGGAGCCTTCCTATACCAGGTTCACACCAGGGATCTTAATCTTCTTAAAGGTATTGGGAGAAAGATGCCTATAACTGCTTTCTGTATGATTCTGGCGATTCTCTCGATTGCAGGTGTACCCCCGCTTCCCGGGTTCTTCAGCAAATTCATGATTATTTGGGGGCAGGCAGCAACCGGTAGTGTCGCAGGGATAGTTTTAGCAGCTTTAACATTGTTTAACAGTGCTCTCTCAATCGCATATTATCTAAGAATCCTTGGCATAACAGTGTTCTCAGAGCCGTCTGAGAAAGTAGCTGAAGTTAAAGAATCTCCTATTGGAATACTTATCCCAATCGCTATACTCGCTGTAGCGATTTTCATATTAGGTGTTTGGAACACGCCTATACTCGACCTGATACAGCAGGTGGCGTATTCAGTTCTTAACCCTGCTTCATATATAGGGGCTGTTGTTCCATAGCCCCTTTAACACTATTTTTATTTTTTAAAAAAAACGTTTAGAACGGGAATTCTCCTTTAATAACTGTACCGCTGTTTCCATCGATAATAACGTTGAATAATTCATTTTTATATTTATAGACTATAAACCATAACGGTGCGTGTAAATAAACGGTTTGATTAAATTCAAACTCGTTTTTAAACTCAATCAGCTTATCCACGCTGTTTAACACTAAAATTTTATGGTGCGCTTCAATCTCCTGTTGAGCTGTTCTTTTAGCTTCATCCTCATTTATCTCAGAGTTTAATATTATAGAATTTCTAGGAATCTGGATAAAGTTGAAAACAACCCTTCTAGATAAAGGTATTTCAAACTCCTTGGTTGGGAAACTTGCTCCTCTTCTACCTAGAACCCGCCAATTATACTCTTTGATTATACTATCCTTTTTCCTGACCGGCGGTGTTAAACGTTCAAACACGCCTTCAAATAAAGTTGTTACTTTAACAGATAATATCCAGAACGGTAAGTATTTCAACTCTTTCAATTCTATTTTAGATTTTTTAACTAAATCCTTAGGTTTAATAAAACCCTCCTTCATCCAATCCACCAGTACACTGTCTATCTTATCCTCAGAGTATTTTAAGGGCAACATTGAATGATCTAAGATAAACGGTTTACTTACATCTATCAACTGTGTTGAACCACAGTATTTACATGTAATAATAGCCTCGTTCTCAGCGTATTGAAGCGGCGCTCCACAGTTACTGCAATACACTCCCTTTGTTATCTGCGGCATACTACCTCAACTTTTAAAAATTAAAGTGATTAATATTATTGGTGATTAAAATAACTATTAAACGGTTTCCCTAACCGGTGTTTAAATGAATTTAACACAGTTAAAAACTAAAATCGGACAGTCACTGGCTCTAATAATAATATTAGAGTTAATATTTATTTTCGCAATAGTATACGTGATCGACTATTTCTTTGACGCTCTCTACTGGGTTCCAATATTTACAACAGGATATTATTTCCCAATAGCTAGAGATCTAATATGGGGTTTTATCGCTGTAGCTGTTTTTCTAATAGTTCAGTGGAGTTTAGGCTCATCATCAGTCGACTACGCTATGAGACCACGCCTCCTCCGTAAAGGTGAGAACCCCTGGATTGAGCAAACAGTTAACGAGTTATCTGAAAAATCAGGTATTAAACCACCTAAAATAAAGATTGTAGACATGGACGCTCCTAACGCGTTTGTTTACGGTAGAACCGTAAACAGCTCCTCCCTGTGCTTGACAACAGGCCTCTTAAAATCGCTTAATAGGAATGAGATTAAAGCGGTTATAGGCCATGAACTAGGTCATTTAAGACATAAAGACGTTATAATAATGACATTAGCGGCAGGAGTTCCGCTGCTAGCTCTTCTAGTTTTAAGAGGCGGCTTATATACAGCCGCTACTATAGGCCGTACTTCCCGGCCAGGCGGCAAAGGGGATGGAGGCGCCTTCATAGTAATAATTTTAATAATCGTGGCTATTGCCTCCGCTATTTTCTTCCTATCACTGCTCGCCGTAAGAGGTCTCAGTAGGCTTAGAGAGCATTACGCGGACGCTCATGCTGCAATAGCCACAGCAGACCCGCACTCTATGCAAAGCGCTTTAGCTAAGATAACTTGGGGTCTTTCAATAGCACCTAAAAGTAATCAAAGCGATGCTATGAGAAACCTTTACATAGCCGACTCTTCTCAAGCCAAGTTGGAAGTAGCCTACGTGCGAGAGCATAAAGAAGAGTTTGATCTCGATAAAGACGGTGTTCTGGATGAGCAGGAACTGGTAATCGCTATGGAAAAAGAGGCTAAAAAATCAAAACTTAGCGGGTTAAGCGCTAAATTCGCCACTCATCCACCAACATATAAGAGGATTCTCCTTCTGAAAAAAATAGAGAAAGAGCTTCAAACAATCCCCGCTGAGAAATTAAATATTAAAAAACTAATTTAAACATTAGACGCTATTCTTTCCAGAAACACGGCTTGCTGATTAATTAAACCCATTATTGTCAGTATCTCTCTACCGTTCTCCGTTAACCCGTAGTTGTTACCAACCTTCTCAACTAAATTCTGCTCGACTAAAGCGTTTATATGATGGTATAGAGAGCCCCCTTTCTTACCTGAAAGCTGTTGAATCTCCTTCGCAGATCTATCCCGCTCAGCCAGCGAACACAATATTCTTATCCTGTCAACGTTTGAAAGAGCGGAAAGATAGTTCGCTATTCTCTCAAAGGATCTATCGCTATCCCCGATTATATCCTCAGTGTCAAACTCCATAACCATACTATGCATTGGAATAGCTTGATTTTGGAAAAATCTAACAGATGATAAGAATACAATCCCCTTCTGTATCCTCCTAGAAGCGGAAACACTTTCAAAAATAATTCTATCAAGCGCATCCTGTTTAACAGACTCCTTATCTTTTATAATCGGTGTTAGACTATCTTTCTCTGAAGAAGGCTGCTGCTCTATTAATCTAACAATTTTATCAAGCATTAACCTTAACCCTGTAACATCAATCTTAACACCTTCAAGGTTTGTTAACTGTTTTTTAAGTGTTTGAATCTCTTTTTCAACGCTTTCCATATCATCCCAACTGTAATGTTAATACATAAAAGTGTAGTATATTAACATTATTATGTAATTATGTTACATTTAAAACTTTCTATTTAAAAAAAACTCCACCAAACTGTATTAAATAAGTGAAAAACCGACAAAAATCTTTTTTTCAACAAACCCCTCTACCAGTTAAATTAAAAATATCACAGTAAGTTTTAAATTAAATAATTTCAAGTTATATATATCTTAGTGAACAGTTTTTTAGGTGAACGATTTTGAGGAAAAGCAACGGGCTGACCTCAGTTTTAGTTAAAATAAATGAGCGCTACAATGTTTTAAAAACCGCTTACAATCAGCGAATGGACGAGCTTCTGGAAATGGCTAGTAAGTTAAACTCTAATACAGGCGAGGAGAGTGTTAAATTAGCAGTTTTATTACAGCAGAAAATATACTCGTGCTCCGAGATCATAATACAGTTTCAAAGCTGGCTTGACGATATTCAAAGCTTGGAGATCGTTGACGGATTGGAGAAGAAATTAAAAATTTTATACGCTCACACCCGAAACGAATTCAGCACGCTTGAAGAGTTTCAAATTCTAGTAAAAGACTATCTAAAAACGCAGATAAGCGACACCCCTCTTATTAAAGATGTTCAGCAGACTTTGAAAAACATGATTAAACTATTAACCGACTCGAAACATTACACCAATAAACAGATAGAGGATGTATATTCAATGTTATTCAATAAAAGGAAGCTGATTGACAGTCTCTCAGAGCATATTTGACAGTTATCTCTAATTTTTCTCTTTTTAAAAATCATATAGCGTTAACATTATATTAATATGGTTAAAATCGTATTGCAGCTGGTGGGGGTAAGTTTCCTGGGAACACCACGTCACGTTTACACGCAGGTCTCTGAATTTTACTGGATAAAGATTAAATATTTAAATATAACAATTGTAAAACGTTATGAAAGTTAACAATTATTCAGAGCGGATGGGGCTAATATGCTTAAACCAGCTAAGATGAGTAAATTTACAATTATCGCGTTAGATGAATACGCAGATGATTTAATCAGATTGCTGGGTAATCTAGGAATCGCTCAATTAGTGAATGTGAGTGAGAAGATCGCAGCATATAATGGTTTGATTCAACCAGTTGAGCCGGGCGACTACTATTACCGGGTTTCAGCCCTTTTATCCCAGGTAGAGGGGTTAATCGGCGACCTCGCTGTTCAGGAAATAGAGGATGTTAAAGAAAAGAAACGTCATCAAAAACTCAGCGAGGACGAGTTAACTAAAATAGAGGATGAAGTTAGGAAAATTGAGGAAGAATATCTCACTCTTTCAAAAGAATATGACACGTTAAAAGAAAAAACAGATTTGACAATAGACGAAGAAAAAAGACTAGCCGAGCTTGAAGAGAATAAAGTTGATCTTAAAAAAAGAGTGAGTAAAAACCTACTTGTTCTCCGAGAGATTCTGCAAATAGAGCAACGTATAGAAGAAGTTAAAGGAATGTCAGGTAAAACCGACCGCTCTTTTATGTTTGAAGGCTGGGTTGAAGAGCGAAAGGTTAAAACACTTCAAGAATCAGTGTTAAAGATTACAGGGAATAATTGTATTATTAAAATAGACGCACCTAAAAAAGAAGATAAACCGCCTGTGTTAATAGAGAACCCTAAATTAATTAAACCCGTTCAAATGCTTACAGTAGGGTTCTCAGTTCCATCATACAAGGAAATAGACCCGACGCTTCTAGCATCTATCACATTCCCCATATTCTTCGGGATAATGTTCGCCGATATAGGTCACGGGTTAATACTTTTAATCCCATCCCTTCTAGGATATATATCATTGAAAAAGGGTCACCCTAACTTTGAAGGGATGGTAGGCTGGTGGGTTAAAGGATCCCCTCTATTAGTCTCCTGCTCGGTGTCATCTATTTTCTTCGGTATATTATTCGGTGAAATGCTAGGCTTCTCCATAGTAGCTGAACCCTGGTATATAGCGTTAGCTCCGTATCTATTATTCTTAAGACAAGCGCTTGTAGGCTTATTCACATTCTTCGACTACGACGGCGGTGTTAAAATACTTACTGACCCCAACTATGTTAACCCAGCTACAGGTATCGCTGAATACTCTCCGCTTCCAGGTGAATTGTGGGTTGATCCCGTAACCCACTTAGAACATTACAGCGGTCCTATACTTTTCAGCCCCTTCCACCACCCCTTCCTATTATTCGCGCTATCGATTATGATCGGAGTCATGCATCTTTTAGTGGGATTAATTCTCGGCGTTGTTAACAGTATTAAAAAAGGTAAAATATTGGAAGGAATAGTTGACAGAGGATTCTGGATATGGTTCTACATAGGTCTCGTATACTTAGCTTTTAATAGAGGTGTAACTTTCACAAACTGGTTCTCAACATTCAGTTTAACAGACGTGTCATTCTACTTATTCGCTATGCCTTTTGCCGGTCTCATATTCGGTAAACTAGTAGCTCACCGAAACATTATGGAAGGCTTCATAGGAACCTTCGAAGTTCTAGTATCCTCAATATCAAACACTATCTCGTATACTCGTATTCTCGCTTTAAACCAGGTTCACGCTGGATTCAGCAAGACATTTATAAACTTGGGGACATCCCCTGTTTACCACCCAATACTGCACGAGTATCTGCCAGCCTCCGACGCAGGCTTTTTAGTATTTCAACCGACACTTTACTATGTAATGTTTATTGTAACACAGATCGGTTTAGTAATGTTTCTGGAAGGATTACTAACATTCATAAACACTCTCAGGTTACATTGGGTTGAATGGTTCCTTAAATTCTATGAGGGAGGAGGCTCAGAGTTTAAGCCGTTTAAAATAAGTAGAGTATATACCTCAGGTTAGGAGTGTTATATTATTGAGCGATAGCGATGAAAAAAGCGAGGGTACATCATCCTACGGTTCTATGTTTAAATATTTAGGGATAGGCTTCGACATAGTGATATTTGCAATAGTAGGATGGATAGTGGCTAAATCACTCGGCTGGAATGAAGTACTCGGCATAGGGGTAGGCGCGATCGTTGGAACCCTTATAATGTACATTCACCTCTTCTGGACTGTTAAACGCCTGTCGCAAACTAAGGAAAAGGGGGACAAAAGTGTTTAACACGGTTAAACTATCTTTTCTGAACGCTAAGATAAGAGGGCTGAAATCTAAGCTTTTAAGCACTGAAGAATTTAATTCACTGGTAGGCAGCAAAACATTGCAAGCGATGATCAGAATACTAAGCTATACAGATTACTCCAGGTATATAACTAAACAGGCTAGCATGGAGCTTTCTGAACGGGATGTTGACAACTTGTTAAATAAAGCGTTCATCGACGCGATTGAAAGCATCAGAACCGTGTCCCCGCCTGAAATTAGATCTTTAATGACTGTTGTTAGATCAAAATATGAAGCAGCCGCTCTTAAAACCCTGCTTAGATTAAAGTACAGTGGTGAACCTCTTCAAAAAGCGTTGATGTACGTTATACCTATAGGCATCTTCTCCGAGAAAACAGTATCCGATCTGCTATCGAAAGGAACGTTGAAAGCTATGATTGAAGCCATCCCGGATGAAGGTTACAGAGCGGTTTTAACCAGTGCGTGGCGGGATTTTGAACGTGAAAAAATTCTATTACCCCTCGAACTCTCACTCGACTATTATACGTTCACTAGAATGTTGAATTCGGCCAGAAGGATCCTAACACCGGAAGATTATTTATCAATATATAATTATATGGGGCGTACGATAGACGTCACCAATATAAATATAATTCTTCGAGGTAAAGTCTTTAACTTAAACCCTGTTGAAATACAGAAAATGATAGTTAGAGAAGGAAGATATATTAAAAAAGACAGTCTTTTAGCAGCTATTAGATCTAGAAATATTGAAGAAGCTATTAAGAATCTTATGATACCCCCCTTCGACTACTATCTATCTATAGGGTGGAAAAAATATCAGGCTAAAAAAGAGTTTTATTTAATTGAAAACATGCTGGAAAAAAGCATTTACGATAAAGCTAAACTTATATTAGGAACATATCCTTTCCAGATTCAGATGCCTCTTGCATTCGTAGATTTGAAATTCTATGAGGTGAATAGTATTAAAATCGTTCTAGTAGCTTTACTGGAGGGGATACCCCCGTCGACAATAAGAGAGTACCTAATATACTAATTGCAAAATATTTAAATACACCATCAAGATAACAAGGCTTGTAAAACCGCTGAACCAGGAGGATATAAAGTGAAGAAAAGCACACTATTAGTTATTGTTACATTGATTATTATGATCTCTGTTGCTGTTCAAGCCTTATCGTTTGTAGCCGCCTTCCAGGAGGGGAATATAACAGACGCCTATAAGTTTTTGGGGGCTGGTCTTTCAATAGGTTTAGCTGGTTTAGGTGCAGGTATAGGGCTTGGAATAGCTGGAGCAGCCGCTATCGGCGCATCTACAGAGAAACCTGAGATGCTTGGTAAAAGCATCATCTTCGTTGTTTTAACAGAGGCTATAGCAATATATGGTCTACTGATATCATTCCTACTGCTAGCTTAACAAATATACTATACTATTTTTGAAACCCTATTTTTAATTATTATTTCAAAATATTTTTACGGTGAAATTGTTGAAGGTTATAATTCCCGCAGGCGGGTTTGGAACCAGGCTTAGACCTTTAACATATACTCGGCCTAAGTCTCTGCTACCAATATATAATACTACAATACTGGGTTTCATACTAGACCATTTATCAAATTTTAAGGTCATTGATGAAGTTATTATAGCAGCTAATAAAGAATTCCGCCAGATTGAATCAGTCTTCAAAAACAGCTACAAGGGGTTGAAAATAAAATATGTATGGGAAGAGAAGCGGATGGGGGGTGTTGCCTGTATTAAAAACGCTTCTAAAAATATTGAGGAAGATTTCTTAGTGTTTCTGGGGGATAATCTATCAGACGTTAACATAACAGAGTTTACAGCGTTTCATAAGAGAAAAGAATCAGACGCATCAATCATGCTTGTAAAATCAAAAACACCATGGTTGTACGGTGTTCCTGTCATTGATGAAAACGATTACATAACATCTCTAATAGAGAAGCCTAAAAATATAGAGTGCAAGGAGGCTTATATTGCGACTGGAATATACATTTTTAAAAAAGACGCTCTGGAATCTGTTGATGAAAAACAGTTCATAGATCACACAGGTGAAATATTCCCGATAATACTAACAGCTGGTAAAAAGGTTTCAGGATTTAAAACATCTTTCTACTGGTCTGATATAGGCGACTTTAAAAACTACTTAGAAACTAACAGGTGGGTTTTAGAAAATAAGAGGGGGAAAATAAAACCTTCTTCAAATAATATAGACGGCCTCTCATACACAGCTTCACCCTCTATAGCGGATAACAGTTGCGTGGAATCCTCTATTATTCTCAAAGGGGCTGTTGTTAAAGGTAAATGTAGAATAATAAATAGTATGATATACGAGAATACGATTATAGGCGAAGAGGCCTCGATAATTAATTCAATAATAGCTGAAAACACCGTCGTCGAAGAGCAGGTTAGCGTTGAGAACAGTATTATAGGCGCTAACACTTTAATAAAAGCTAATTCAAACATTAAAGATGCTAAAATATGGCCTAGGATGATAATCGAAACAGGCGGAATCGTTAAAGGAACTATTCAACACGATTACCTGCCGTTGAAATAAACTAGCATGTTTTCCGCGCGAAGCTCATATACCCGGTATGACCGATCATCAGAGTAGCCGGTCTAGTTTTATCCTCTCTGACCATAATCTCTCTCAATATGCACTCAAAAGTTTTAATGTCTTTAAACCCTATTTTCTCCATAACATAAACCGCTTTCTGAGTCTGCTCTATTGTCGGTGAATAATTCACTAATATACCGCTTCCTCTAAGAGATGAATAAGCCTTCTCCACAACAAGCCATGGGGTAGCTAAATCCAGAATGATAATATCCAAATCCTTCTCCATAAAACCTTCACAGACATCATGTTTTTTAAGTTCAACATAGTCGGAGAGCCCGTATTCGCTGAGATTTCTACCCGCCGCTTTAAGAGACTCATCTCTAATATCATACCCGTATATTTTACCATGAGGTTTAACAGCGTTAGCTAAATAAACAGTTAAGCCGCCGCTCCCGACACCCGCCTCAGCAACTCGTTGGCCGTCCCCTATCCCTGTATACGCTAATATTATACCCACGTCTTTAGGGTAAATTATCTGAGTAGACCGCTCCATTTTTAAAACCAGATCACTTAAAACAGGTTTAAAAACCGTGTACTCGACACCCAGACTCGTATACCCTTTACACCCATACTCTTTTCCGATTAAATCATCAAATTTTATGATACCTCTATGCGTGTGATGTTCTTTACCCTTCTGGACTTTAACAAGCCATCTCTTCTTATAATCTATTGCAAGCAGTACACGATCCCCTTCACCAATAATATTCATCAACACCACCGTTCAAATGGAATTAAATGATAAGGTTTTTAACTTACTATATAATTCTTATCAGCTATGAACTATAAGAGTCTTCTAATATGGGATTCTAAAGTTAAATCACAGCATCCTAATCTATCAATATGCGCCTGTATAATAAACAATGTTAAAAACACCGAGCACCCTCCAATCCTGGAAGATATTAAACAAACAGTTATTAAAAAAATACATGCTAATTACACGCTTGAAAACATTAAAGATGAATCCACCACTAGAAGATATAGAGATTTTTATTGGAGGTTGGGCATAGACCCAACTAAGATAAGACCAGCTGGTGAAGCCTTGGTAAGGAGGATCCTGGCAAATAAGCCTTTTCCAAGAATATCCCCCGCAGTTGACGCTTATAATCTAGCTTCAGTTGAAACCCTTGTCGCGTTAAGCGGATACGATTATAGTAAAATACTGTTTCCTTTAACTGTGCGCTTAGCCTCGGTTAAAGATGTATTTCAGGGAATAGGCATGGATAAAACTGAAAACCTTCAAGGAAACGAGATCGTGGTATGTGATAGGGAGAAAATAATATGTGTTTACCCTTACAGGGACTCGGAGCTTAGTAAAATCGACCCGCAAACCAGTAAAATACTTATCTTAGGATATAGTGTACCCGGCCTTGATTTAGATACGATTACTAGAGCCGTTCAAAAAGCGTGTGAAAACATAAAACTTGTATGCGGTGGTGAAGTAGAGTATATAGAAACACTTTAACCATTGTTTATAAATATATATTATTTAAATATAAGTTAAGGTGTCTTAATGAACCTCAACGTTAAGATATGTTTCGATGAATCTCATAATGAGGGAGGGCGGCTTAACACAACCTACACTGGTTTAAAAGAGCTGCTTGAAAAAAACGGGTTTGAATGCGTGTCGTTAACAGATTTCCCCATAACATACGATAAACTAAAAAAATATAATACCCTTGTTATAGCCGGCCCCGACATGTCTAAGTTCAGACCATCTGAAATAAATGATATTTTAAAATATGTGAGTGATGGCGGGAGTCTTGTTTTAATGTCGGATGCTGGCGGTGACAGCGGGCATATGACTAACTTAAACAGAATAGCTCAAACTATAGCCTTCCAGTTTAACGCTGACCAAGTAATCGACCAGAAGTCAAACTTAGGTGTTGAAACCGTGCCGATACTTGACCAGATAACGCCTCATGAAATAATGCGTGGTGTAGCCTCCGTCTCCTACAGAGCCGGTTGCAGTATAACAGTTACAGGGGAAGCCCTGATACTTCTTAAATCCAACCAGACTTCAAACCCTCCTAACGCGCCTATAATAGTGTTAGCTAAACACGGTGAAGGTAAAGTTTTAGGTATTGGAACATACGAGATATTCAGAGATAGACTACTAGGCGGAATAAACGCGAAATACCATAGCAATCTAGCTTTAAACATATTTCAATACATGTCAGTGTATGGGGAACCGGCTGAGGGGGAGGGAATAGTAATCGAGGAAATCCATGAGGAGACCAGTCCGTTAATAAAGGAATTAGCTCAAATCAAAGATGCTACGCAAATATCCGGCGAGTCTAAAACTCAAGCTGAGAGTAGAATAGAGGAGGCTAAAATAACACCGTTAAAAGAGTCTCCGAAACGTAGAGAGCAGGAAAACCTGCTAAGAGAGTTATCTGAAAACGTCACCAGTGTTTCAACCATGATAAAAGAACAGGTTTACAATCTATCAGATCTTCATGAAAAAATAACTGTGGCTGAAAGAGAGCTTGAAAACATAAACTCAACTATTAAAAACTACCGTTTAAACGAACTTTATGATAACATAAATAATATTAATACAGCTTTTCAGAAAATCGGTGAGGACACAAACACCCTGCTGAAAGATATGGATAATTTGAAAAAGCATCTTGAAACTATTAAGTCAACTCAAGATGAATATAATACAACCGCAGCCGAGTTATCTAAAAACATTAAATCCGCTATAAACACTAGCAGCGATAAATTAATTAAAAACATTGAAGCCGGGTTTAACCGTGTGGGTAAAATAAGTCAAGAGCTGAAAAATCTAATTCCAGAAACTGTGAGAAACATTTTTCAAACCTATCAATCAGAGTTTCTAAACACCCAGGTGAAGTTGATTGAAGGATTAGAGGAGCGGTTAACTGAAAAAATAAATAAACTTTTAACAGAGTTTTCAAAGCTGAAACCAGTAGAGGAGACGGGTAAAACCCCGGTTTCTAAAGAAGCTGAAGCGGCTGCTGAGAAACCTAAGGTTAAGAAAGCGGTGAAAAAACGAAGCCCTAGTTAAACCCTTATATGGAAGCTTCATCGCTTGATTTCAGAAACGCGTAGATAAACGATGAGATAAATATTATTGAAGTAAACCCTAGACTCCCAGTTAATATGATAATGTTAAACCTGTAAAGCAAGTCCACTACCAGGAACCCTGCTGCGACAAGAACACCGAGAAGTGTCAGATTACTGCCAGCCACTCCCAGCTTAAGTTTTACGATTATTAAAAAACCCATTAAAATCAAACTAGCTATATTGACATAATCGATTATATATGGCATATTACCTAACTGGGGAATCCAGAGATAAGCGAATAAAATAAACAGTGCTAATTCGAATCCTCTTATCCCCCAACCGGAGCCTGAGAAAGCATCACTTAATCTTCTTCTCGCAATCCAATTATAAACAAACCATACAACCGAACCGATTGTCAGCGAGTTAACAACCCAGATTGAAAAAGCATAGATCAATCCCACTAAACCTTGCCAAGTATTCAATATCCATAAGCTCAGCGGTAAATAAGCCTGGTAGAAGAAGAAGGATACTAGAACCGGTAAAAATAATATTAGCGAGAAAATAACAGCGGACACCGTTATTAGAACTCTTCGACCGTGAACCCATAACCCCTCCCTGCCAGCAACCAGCTGCCAGCCGAGTACTATTGTAGTGAATATTGACAGGGCTGGTGAAATAAACGGTAGAATAAAGAACCCCGCCACTGCAACTGCGTTAATACCGTAAAACAATAAGTATCTTAACGGAACAATTGATACCCTCTCACTCCATACACTGAACATATTCGATAATCTATTCTTAAAAATATGTATTAAAATCAGCCATGGAGAGGATAAAATAATAGGGGTTATAATGAAATTGAAAAACATATTTAAATAAATGTTAGGCATAAGCGTGAATGATAAAGCTTGGATATCGCTGGAAACTATTAGAAGAGTGAAATACACGGGGATAAATAAGGCTGCTAAAAATATCAGTAACCTGTTTAATAGAAAACCCTTTATGTAATAAGGCACTTTAATCTCACTCTTCATTTAATATATTAAGAGTAATATCCGCCTCTTATACAATAAAAATATAACTATTTAGTTAACCATTCAAATTATTATAGTAAAAGATGTTGAATACAAGTTTATCGCTAACTTATTATATATTTTTAAAATAACTTTTAAAGCGAATCAGACTATTATACTCTGAAGAGGTTTTTAAATGCCGAGCAGGTTTATTAGTAAACTTCAGAAAAGCTCTAAGGATAATGACTCGAAGATAATACTTGCACTGGATATCAGTTCAGAGTTAAAACTAAGCGAAAGAGTGAATTGGGATTCAGGGAAAAGAAAATTGTTTAAACAAGCCGCGGATGTTATCAATAAGATAGGGGATAAGATCGCAGGGGTTAAAATAAATAATCAGTTGATACTACCATTAGGGCTTTACGAGCTTATACCTGAAATTATTGATGTGATCAACTCTTGGCAGCTGCCTGTAATCGCTGATATTAAGATTAATGATGTAGGTCACACTAATGAATGGATCGCCAGACATTTTATGAACGCTGGCTTTGACGCTTTAATAGCTAATCCCTTCGTAGGCTGGACTGGTGGTTTAGATAAGGTTTTCGAAACAGTTAAAAACTATAATGGCGGTGTAATACTACTGGTTTACATGTCCCATCCAGGGGCTTCTGAAGGATTTAATCAAATTGTAATCGACTCTAGGACAGGTTTACAAAAACCTCAGTATATTCTCTTCGCTGAAAAAGCTGGTAAGTGGGGTGCTGACGGAGTTATAGTGGGGGCTACATCCCCGGATATTATTAGAAAAGTTCGCAGTGTGTTAGATGAGAATATCCTGATTCTCTCCCCCGGCGTCGGAGTGCAGGGTGGGGAAGGCGGGGAAGCTATTCGAGCCGGGGCCTCTTATATTATAATAGGCCGCTCACTCTTTGAATCAGGGGACCCTGTTCTCAAAATCAACGATTTTAATAAACGTGTAAAAAGTGTTGAATGAGAATTTCACTCACAAGCTTTCACAAGGCTTTCTAGTAATATAGTTCATAACGGTGACAGCTACCACTATAATAATAACCCCGATTATTCGGAACAAAGAGTAGGGTAGCAAAAACACTCCGCTGAATAATAGAATTATCTCTTCGCCGAATATGATAATAGAAATTATAACCGGGATAATTATTGAAAGCGCGTTAATTAAAGGTATAGATATGCATGCTCTACCCTGCGATAACGCTGTCTGTTTCAGTATGAATCCGAAAACTGTGAACAGCGCTAGACTCCAAAAAATAGGGCTCATAAAAAAATATAGTATTTTATCAGGGAAAGGTGTGGATGAGAAACCTTGGATACTCAGCCATTTAGTGAATACTTCCGCGATCCCGTAGGCTAATCCCGCGCTTAAAGAAATAGCATATTCCCCTCTAGTACCAGTGAATTTAAACAAGTTTAAGACAACTATCGCCAGTGATAGTAAAACTACTAATCCTATTAAAAAAGCTTCATTGATTACAGTCACCCCTGTGACTCTAGAATCATAGCTGAGTAATATAACACCTAAAATAATTAAGCTGATAAAAAATGTCTCATGCTTTCTAAGCTTCTCTTTTAGAAAAACTAAGCTGAGAACAATTATTACCACTAAGTTAAGATTTATAATCGGTTTAACAACTATAAGATCTCCGAGTGAAAGAGCCTCCACGTAAATAAACCATGCTATAACCCCTGTTATCATACCAGCTAGCCAGTAAAGATTTTTTAAAAGATTCACAACCACTGAGATGAAATTTTTAAAAAACCCTTTCACCGTTAAAACCGTTAACTGGGTTAAACCTTTTTTCTGGAGTACATTACCTAAACCGAATAAGATCGCGGATAATACGGCAAGATAAATATACTCCCACATTTTAAATCATTCCATACAACAGCGCTCACTGTTCAGCTGCTTTTTTACCCCAGGAATAGTTGAAGTATCCTGCTGCCACCTGAGCTAACCCAGCGTGATCCGACCATATTCCTAGAAGAGGCTCATATAATATTATTAGCACTTCCCTCTGATCCACTATTACACCTCCCCCGAATAATTGGTCCACTGTTATAACGTCGGAGACTGTTTTTATTTTATCAACTATTTTATCAGCTTCAGATTTAGGTATCACGATAACAGTTTTAATACCTTTCAGTTTAGCTGTTTGAACAACGGGGAAAATAATCTCCTGGATGCCGGGTAGGATAAACGGTAATGCTATTAAAATATTTTTCTCCGCTTTACTTATCATATCTCGTAGTTTAAATAACAGCCTCTCTTCCCCTCTTAAAATCCATATATCCGGTTTTTCAGTCTGGCTTTTCTTCAAATATATAGGCTCTAACTCCTCTATCAACTCTTTCTCTAACGAGTCAAGTTCAATTATCTTCCTGTTTTTAAGACTTTTAATCACGTCTGAAGGCGGCTTAGCTGTAAATTTAACCGGCCTACCAGCCTCCGCTTCAACCCATCTATTCTCCTCTAACTGGTGTAATAAATCGTAAACCTTGCTTTCAGGTACACCGCTTAGAAGACTAACCTGTTTAGCTGTTAAACCACCCTGCTGGATAAGGACAAGATATATCTTAGCCTGGTTTGATGTGAGTCCGAATCTCTTTAAATCCTTAAAAATCTTAGCCTCTAACGGCATTAGAGGTCCTCCTTCGACTAACAATATTAAATAGGATTAATTATTTAAATGATTTCAATCATTATACTTGTAAAGTGTTGCCAGCTACCTGCTGATAAGCTTAAAGTTGTGGGTTCTAATGTCTAGTGAAGAGAATAATAGTGGACGTAAGTCCACGGTTAATAAGTTAAGAGAATATCTTGCTATATCCGGTGTCGGTGAAATAGCTAGACGCTACTTTGTTATGAACGCGTTTGACGGTGTTCTGACAACTCTGGGAGTAATAATAGGGGCGTCCTCGACTAGTTCAATAAACACTTTTTTCATTATCAGCGCGGTTCTAGGCGGAGCTATTGCTATGGCTGTATCCGGTGTATCAGGAGCTTATATGGCTGAGAAAGCGGAGAGGGAGCGTGAATTCGGTGAGCTTAAAAAAGCATTGATAAGTGATTTGAAAGGCTCTATTCATGAAAAAGCTTTAAAGTTCGCCTCCCTCTATGTGGCGGTGGTGGATGGAGCGGCGCCTTTCATATCCTCTATTATAGTCTTATCCCCCTTCTTCGTTGCCCATATAGGTTTAATACCGCCTTTAATAGCGTTAATCATGTCAATTATAGTAACCACTATCTTCCTTTTCACATTAGGCTCCTACTTGGCTAAAATATCTAAAACTAATATTCTAATTTCAGGATTAAAAATGGTTTTAGCAGGTGTTATAACAGCGGTAATAATATTTCTGGTAAGTTTACTGTAATTTTTAATTTCCGACTCGTTAATTTAAAATTGAATGAAACAGACGAGCCTGATTACTATTCTTCGCAAGTGTTAATATATTAAATAATTGGTTATATCACCTACCTTAAATTTATTATTGTATTTTTTTAATATTATATTATGGAATTAAAATCGCTGGATGAAAAAACTCTTTTAGAAAGGGCTAAAAAACATATTTTTTCAACAGGTATAGGTGATGCTGCTTCAAGGCTGTGTCGTGAAAATACAGCTTACGGGCTTGCTAAAATTCAGCTCGTCCAGGAGGAGTATGGTTTCGAGCCTTCAGCTACATTTATATCAACTCCTGATGAGACCGTCACTAGAAATGTTGAGAGATGGCAGAATGGTATAGGCTATGGTGGTAAAATTAGTTGGGGTGAAGGCTCTGATAAAATAATTTTCTTAGATGTTAAACCTAATTGTTGTGGAACACTTGTAGGAGGGTTAGATGAGTTACCTGAGCCGGCGTATATTATCAAACATCTTTACAAGCTTGAATCGAAGGATTTTATTATTGACGGGATACCTGTTAAATGGGATTTTAATGTCGGGAACCATTTTATCGATGTTTTTAAAACATCTCCAGGGGCTAGTGTAGATTTACCTGAATATGTTTTTATAATTCATTCATCAGCCCCTGAGCTTAAAAGTGAAACACCTTTAGGTATGGGGCTGTATTATAGTAAAAGCCCTAGTTTAAGCCGGATTATGAAGACTGTTAAAACAAAATTCGGGGACGCTAAAATAGTTTTAGACGGTGATGCTGAAGCATATTATGATTTCTACAAGCTCTCTGAGCGTTTCTCCGAGCAGAAGAGGCTGCTGGCTGCTAAAGAGATATTCGGTGATTTTAAGCTGATCTCTAGTAAGACTCATCAGGGTTTATTAAACTTTAATGAGGCGGTTTTAGGTTGTCATTATTCGGATGATACTGGTGGCGTACTGTACCCTGTTACTTTAAGACCTGATTTACCGGCTTATCTTATTGAAGCTAAAAAAAGTTTTTCGAAAAACATGTTAGAAGCCTTAGGATTCTTTAATCGAGCTGAAGAGTTGGGTGTTTTAAACAGGCTTCTATCATTCAATTGTGTACCTCACGGGGGTGGATATAGTTTTCCAGACATGGTTACGGTGAAAGATATTATTAATATTCGTGGTGAAAGATACTTTGTTATGGAGCTTCAAAACGAGTTAGGGTTAAAGATTTTTAACAACCCTGGTGAGTTACAGTTCATCTACAGGGGGCGTCAGGTGGTTATCAGCTCTGTTGAATTGGAATTAATCGAGTTAAAAGCTAAGCTTATACCGGAATACGTGTTGAAATTATAATGCTTCAAATCCTCTATGAATATGTTTATTATTTATAAAGAATTTAAAAATAGAGTGGTGGTTCTATGATGAGTAGCGGTTCTAGTATTGTAAGCGATATAAGAGATATACCGGGAAGCTCTTTTAAAATCCAAATAGAGAAAAAACCCAGCTCAGCTTTAATCAGAATATTACGCGGTTTGAAGGTGACAAAGGAGATTGAGATTGAACGAGGGGAGTTAACCAAGAATCGGGTTGTCACAATCATTCAATCCGAATTATTTATGCCTATCTCTCCTTTCAAAATTATGAAAATTGTTGAAGAGCTTTTCAAAAATATTGAAGATAAAGAAAAACAGGCCGCCTCCTTGGAATCTCAAGTAACCCCTATGGAAGGTTCTCCACCCACTCCTGAAAAAGAAGTGGTTAAAGAAGCTGAGCAATCTACTTCGGAGGCCTCTGCTAGCAGCGATGTGAGTGAAAATAAACCCTGTTGAAATATCTTAAGCTTAAAGGCTTTTATAAAATAAAAATAGAGGGTTAGCCGAATACCGGCTGTTTCACTTCTTTGATTTTATGAACTCCTCTATTTTATCAAATGCGGTATTCAGCATTTCAGGTGGCGGTAGGAAAACCGTTCGGAAGTGTCCCTCACCGGTTCTCGGGCAGAATCCTGATCCGAACACAACCACCACGCCTGTTTCTCTGAGCAGCTCCATCACGAACTCTTTGCTATTAGGCCATTTTCCTTTAAGATCTATTTTCGGGAAAGCGTAGAAAGCTCCTTTAGGGGTAACGCAGCTGACACCGTCTATTTCATTGCATCTTTTAACAGTTAAATCTCTTCTAACTCTGAGTTTCCGATTCATTTCTATAAGATGGTCCTGCGGGCCTCTTAAAGCAGCTATAGCAGCGATCTGGAACGGGTGGGGTGCGCACAGTCTCACTCTGCCTTCTTTTTCAATATTTTTTCTGAGCTCAGTTAGCTTGTCTTCGGGATCATAGAAGTACATGTAGCCTAGTCTCCATCCTGGTGCTAGGTAAATTTTAGAGAATCCGTTGAATCCTATAACCGGCACGTCTTTAGCTATTGAAGCTGTGCTCACTATCTTCTCATCAAATGTCATTCTATCATATATTTCATCGCTTAACAGCAGCAGGTTATATTCACCTGCGAGGTTGATTATCTGTTTTACAACTTTTTCCGAGTATAATGCGCCTGTCGGATTGTTAGGGTTGATTAATACTAGCATTCTTGTTTTAGGTGTTATCTTCTTCCTTATGTCATCGATATCTGGTTGCCATCCATTATTTTCATCGCAATCGTATGTGACTGGTACAGCGCCGAAAAACTGGGCTATTGAAATATAAGGCGGATATGTCGGACCGGGCATTAAGACTTCGTCACCAGCTTCTGTGGCGGCGGCTATGACGAATTGTAAAGCCTCGGAGACACCGGTTGTGATAAGCACATCTTCAACCGCTAACCCGCTAATATTATTATATTTTTTCTCTTTCTCAACTATTGCTTTTCTAAGCTCGTCAACACCGTTGGAGGCTGAGTAGCCGTTGTAACCTTCGTCGATAGCTTTCTTAGCAGCCTCCCTGAATACTTCAGGTGTCTTGAAATCATATGCTATAGGGTCTCCGATGTTTAAGTATATCATCTTCTTACCTTTCTTTTCAAGCTCCATAGCGACTGCAGCGACGTCTCTAATAGCGTAGGTTAAATTCTTCACTCTATTGCTTATAAAAACCACTTTTATACACCTCTTAGCTTCCCTTGAATTTTTTTACTGTGATAAAATTATAGTTTGCTTTTCAGTTTAGATTTTCAAAGATATTAGTATATAAGGCTTTAGTGTTTTCGCTGATAATTAAAAAATCAAGGTATTTTTCAGTGCGGGTGACCGGTTTTTTTAGCTATTAATTGAACGAAGATAAGTGTGAGGCTGATTAAAAATAATGTGCCTAATTGATACCCATTTAAAAGAGCGTAGCATTTTAACGCTATATCCCATATTAGCACAGCGGTTGTTAGATTATAGGCGTGGTCTTTTTTTCCTAAAAGATGTGAGCTGTTGATGAATTGAGCTGCTCCTAATGCGAAGAATACTATTCCCACAATTATAGTGGATTCACCGGTTATCATAGAAATAGAAGGGAACATGATTATTATAGCACCGGATACTATGCTTAAAGCACCGAGAAAAAGCATGAATAAACCCATTCCACTATAATATTTCGGATGTACATCCATAATCTTATATTCCACCTTGTTTTTGAACAGCTATTTGTGTTTTATGAAGGGTTATTTAATTGTTTCGAATACTGTCAGAGACTTTTAAACAAATTCTATGAGGTTTTAACTTTAAGGTCTCTTCCACTGATTATATGCTAGTTGAATATCCCTGCTGGTTACGGTTTTTCTCTTGGAATGGATTGATAATTCACCTGCTCTTTTAGCTATTTCTAAACCTATTTCCTCAAGTATTTTACCCAGCTCACTAGCAGCTTTCTCAGAAACTCTTTCAACTTTCGCTTTTCTTATTAACCTATCTAATGGTGCTAACGGTATTATTCTCTCAGCTTTCTCTTTCGGCATTCTATCACCTTAGCTTAAATTTCTTTTATATAGTGGTTATAAATTTTCTTACTGTAACAGGGTTTTTAACTTTGTTGCCTAAGTTATACTTGTTAGATTATGTAAAAGTTTAGGTATTACTTAGAATAAAAGCATTATTGAACCACCTAGTATTAATAATATGCCTTGTATTATGCATAACGCTCCAAGTATTATTGAAACCGCGGGGAAACCTAGTTTTTTTCCAATGAAATCTATTACTTCTTCAACTGCTTTAGCAAATATAAATATAACCGCCACTATTACTATGAAAACGGCTGCTATGATCCATGTGTTATGGATGAAGCCTGATATGTAGAATGCAGCTACACCCCCCGCTCCCAGCGCTAGAAGACCCGCTAACGGCAGCTTAACCGTGGGAGCTAATGTTAAAGCTAATCCTGCTAATATGAAGATCACTATTGTAGCAGTATCCATGATTCCCCTGCTCCAACCGGACGCTACCACTATTAAATCTAAAATCCCTAATATGAATCCTATCGCAGCTAATAGTTTAAGCTTCCACTTCCACTCTTCTTTACCCGCCTTCCACTCGAATATGTCTAGGAGAAGGATTACCCCTGAGGCTATTAATATAATATTCGAGTAGCTTACAAGTGAGGATAATATATCCTGCATTACAGGTCACCTTTAAGTTAATATTATATTTTAACAGTTAGCTAGTATAATAGTTATTCTATTAACTAGTTTTTTATTATTTATCTTCCGCCGGGTTTGTAAACTTATTGTAATAGTATTCAGCGTATCTTTTAAGGTATCCCGCTGTTTTTGTTTCCGGTTTAACCCATTCTCTTCTCCTTTTAGCTATTTCACTTTCACCAACCAGCAGGTCTAGTATCCTATTCGGGATGTCTATTCTAATCCTGTCGCCATTTTTAACAAGGCTTATTGGTCCTCCTAAAGCAGCTTCAGGTGATACATGGCCTATGCATAAGCCTCTAGTCCCACCTGAAAATCTTCCATCTGTTATAAGAGAGACCTCCCTATCCATTCCCCTTCCCATAAGATTCGCGGTGGGGGTGAGCATCTCCCTCATTCCCGGTCCGCCTATAACTCCCTCATATCTTATAACTATAACATCTTTAGGTTTTATTTCACCTTTACAGATCGCTTCAGTAGCCTCCTCCTCGGAGTTGAAGACTTTAGCCGGTCCCTCATGAACCATGTTCTCAGGGTTCACCGCTGTCTGCTTCACCACGGCTCCTAGTGGGGCTAAGCTTCCTTTTAAAACAGCTATACCCCCCTCCTTATGGTAGGGTTTATCGACCGGTCTTATAATATTTTCATCGATGATTTTGAAACCGTCTATCAGTTTCCCTAATGGTTTACCGGTGACGCCTACAGTGTTAAGGTTGAGTAGTTTTTTAAGTTGTTTGAGCAGAGCTGGAACACCGCCCGCTTTCTCCATATCCCACATGGTGTAAGGGCCGCCTGGTCTCAGATTTACTAGGTGGGGGGTTGTTCTCCCTAACCGGTCGAATTCATCTATTTCTATTTTAATATTCAACTCCTCCGCTACCGCCGGTAAGTGTATGGTTGTATTAGTTGACCCCCCTATAGCCATGTCGACTCTAATAGCATTTTCAAAAGCCTCCCTTGTAAGTATATCTGAAGGCTTTAAATTCTCTTTTACCAGTGAAATAATTCTGACACCCGTTTCATATGAAATTCTAAGCTTCTTCGCTTGAACAGCGTGAGCTGTTCCGCAGCCTGGCAGTGACATGCCGAGGGCTTCCGTAAGACAGGCCATAGTATTCGCGGTGAAGCATCCGGCACAGCTTCCAGGACCCGGGCACGCGGAATCCTCAAGTTCTTTAAGCTCTTCTAAACTCATTTTACTGTTTTGGTAAGCTCCAATCGCTTCGAAAACTGTTATTACATCCGCAGGTTCTCCTTTAAACAAGCCGGGCATCATGGGGCCGCCTGTTATTACTATGCTTGGGATGTTTAATCTTGCAGCCGCTATCAGGTGGCCTGGTACAATTTTATCGCAGGAGGATATGAGAACCATGCCGTCAAACTGGTGGGCTTGAACCATCAGCTCCACTGAGTCTGCTATTAGATCCCTGCTGGGAAGCGACATTTTCATGCCGATGTGCCCCATCGCTATTCCATCACATATACCGATTGTGTTGAATTCTATAGGGGTGCCTCCGGCTGACGATATGCCTTTTTTAACCATTTCGCTGAGTGTTCTAAGATGTATATGTCCTGGTACTATCTCATTCCAGGAGTTTACAACCGCTATTAGAGGTTTCTCCAGTTCACTATCAGTTAACCCGGTGGCTTTTAGGAGTGCTCTGTGCGGAGCGTGTTCAACACCTTTCTTAATATTGTCGCTTCTCATCTTTACCACGTTAGTAGACTGGTGTAAGCCAGTGAAGATATTTTTTATTTCTACCGTTTACAGCCTCTAAGTACGCTTTCTGTATTTTTCTTGTTATCTCACCAGGTTTCCCATCACCTATGATTGTGGTGTCGATTTTAACAACAGGGGTGACTTCCCCGGCTGTCCCGCATATAAATACTTCATCAGCCCTGTATAATTCGCTTCTAGTGAGATCGGTGACTGTGACGTTTATGTTGAGCTCGCTTTTAAATAATTGAAGTAAACTGTCACGTGTTATCCCTTCTAGAATAGATGCGTATAATGGTGGGGTGTAAACTTCACCTTTTCTTACGACGAATATGTTCTCCCCTGTTCCCTCGCTTATAAACCCTCTTTGGTCGAGCATGATGGCTTCAGTGTATCCTTTTTCAACAGCTTCTAACCGGGCTAGGACGGAGTTGAGGTAGTTGCCGCATGCTTTAGCCTCCGGGGGTAAAGCTCTAGGTGAAATTCTCTCCCAAGAGGATACTAGGCAGCTGATCCCTTTCTCCAGTACTCCTTCACCCAGGTATTCTTTGAAAGGTATTACATATATGGCTGTGTTAACAGGGCTTTTCAGCGGATTCAAGCCTAGAGGCCCGTATCCTCTGTAGACTATTGGTCTTATGTAACAATTTTCTTTTATATTATTGACTTTTATTATATCTTTAATAGCTTGAGATAATTCCTCATACGTGTATGGTATTTTCATCCTGTATACTTTAGCTGAATTGTAAAGTCTCTCTAAATGTGCTTTTAAACGGAATATGTGAACGTTTCCGTTGAAAGCGTACCCTCTAAGCCCTTCAAAAACTCCTGTGCCGTAGTGTAATGCGTGAGTTTTAACATGGATGTTAGCGTCATCCCATTTCACTATTCTACCATCCATCCAAATATAATCCGCTTTTTCCTCGGACATTTTTAGCGCCTCTTTAACAGGAGGTTTAATTTTACGCGTGTTTTTACTCTAATCCTATTTCGCGTCTAAGCTGGGCTCCAATCTTCTCTATCAGCCTCTTCTCCTCTTCAGCTCGAAGCTCACTGAGTTTACGGGAACCTTTCTGATACTCCTCTATCCATTCTTTAGAGAACTGTCCGCTCTGTATTTCTTTTAAAATTTTCTTCATATCCTCTCTTGTCTGCTTGTTTATGATTCTAGGCCCTCTTGTAAGACCTCCGTATTTCGCTGTGTTACTGACAGCCTCCCACATTCCTTTCAAACCTTTAGCGTATATCAGGTCAACTATTAGTTTCACTTCGTGGAGGCATTCATAATACGCCATTTCAGGCTGGTAACCAGCTTCTACTAGTGTGTCGAAACCGGCTTTGATAAGCTCTGTTAAACCGCCGCATAATACCACCTGCTCTCCGAACAGGTCGGTTTCAACCTCTTCTTTGAATGTTGTTTCTATAACTTGTACCCGTGTTAAACCGATAGCTTTAGCCATTGCTAGAGCTATTTTTTTAGCTGTACCAGAGTAGTCTTGAGCTACTGCCAGTAATCCAGGTACACCGAAGTTGTTTAAGTACTCTCTTCTAACAGCTTTCCCCGGTGCTTTCGGGGCTATCATAATTACGTCAACATTGTTTGGGGGTATTACCTGTTTGAAATGTATGTTGAAGGCGTGGCTGAATCCTAGAACCTTCCCGGCTGTTAAATTAGGTTTAATATCCTCTTCGTAAACTTTTTTCTGAGCTTCATCCGGTATGAGTATATGGATTATGTCAGCTGTTCTAGTAGCCTCGCTTATGGGTAGTACTTTGAAGCCGTCTCTTTCAGCAGCTTCAGCGGTTTTACCTTTTCTCAAACCTATTATAACTTTAACCCCGCTATCCCTCATATTCATGGCTTGAGCCATACCCTGGTTTCCGTAGCCTATAACAGCTACGGTTTTGTTTTTTAAAATATTTAAGTCAGCGTCAGCATCCGTATATTTTTTAACCATTTAAACTCCTCCTATCTTTTCAAAGCTATTATACCGGATCTAACTATTTCCGTTACATATTTCTGTTCTATATGGTTTAGTATATGGTCTATCTCGCTGATGGGGCCGCTGATCTCTATCGCGTGTCCTTTAACATAGCTTACTAATGAGACGTTAGACTCCCTTGTTAACTGTTTGATTTGTTCAAGAATATTCTCATGGTGGTTTTTAAGTTTAATTATAACTAGCTCTCTGACAACAGCCTCCTCAGCTCTTAGCTGAGTTATTTTTTTAACAGATATCAGCCTGCTTAATAGGTTTCTCATAAACTTTGCTTTCTTAGGGTCTGCGTCAAATGACATTATTATTCGCGCTGTTCTCTCACTGAGCTCTGATGGCCCTACTGAGATTCTAGATATGTTGACAGCTCTTCTGCTGAATATGGAGACTACTCTCTGCATTACACCAGGCTCGTCGTCAACTATAAGTGAAAATATGTAATGTGGCATCTTATCACCCTATCATTTTATCGATCTGCCCCCCCGGTCTTACCATGGGGAAAACGTTGCATTCCCGGTCCACTTCAAAATCTATGACGGTTGTTTCACCTGATTTTATCGCCTCTATAAAGGCTTCCTCTATCTCAGAGCATCTGGTTACTTTAATACCTTTAGCACCGAACGCTTCAGCTAGCTTAACGAAATTTGTTTTCTCCCCTAGGAACGTGTAAGAATATCTTTTCTCATAGAATAACTCCTGCCATTGTCTAACCATTCCAAGATACCGATTGTTTATTATAGCCGCTATTACTGGTATATTATTCTCCACCGCGGTTGCCAGTTCATGGCATACCATTAGGAAGCTACCGTCACCTGCAACATCTATAACGGTACTGTCGGGTTTAGCTGCTTTAGCTCCTATAGAGGCTGGTAGACCGAAGCCCATTGTGCCTTGGCCGCCTGACCATATCACGGTTCTAGGTTTTTTAGGCTTATAGTATAAGGCGGTCCACATTTCACATTGACCGACCTCTGTGACGACTATGTCGTTTTCCTTTAGAATCGAGTTCATCTTCTTTATTATAAGCGGCGGCTTTATCGGGTGGCTTTCCTCAGGTTCAGGCAGCGGATTATCTTTCACTAATTGTTTAATTCTATCCATCCAGGGAGTGTTGTGTTTCTTTAACCCGGTTGTCTGCATATAATATATCAGTGATTTAACTATTTCTTTAGCGTCTCCGATTATCGAAATATGGCTTTTAATATTCTTATCTATTTCAGAAGGGTCGATGTCTATGTGAATTATTTTAGCCTTAGTGGCGAAGGTTTTCTCATCCCCTGTAGCTCTATCATCGAATCTGCAGCCTACAGCTATGAGGCAGTCTGACTCCATTAAAGCATAGTTAGCCGGCTTTGTACCATGCATCCCTATCATACCTAATGCTAGAGGATGATACTCTGAGATTGAACCTTTACCCATAAGTGTGGTAACCACTGGTGCGGGGAGCATCTCCGCGAGTGTTCTGATCTCCTCAGCTGCGTTTGAAATTATAACCCCGCCTCCGGCTAATATCACCGGTCTATCAGAATCCATTATCATTTTAGCTATTTGTTTAATTCTTCTGAGACTTAGTATAGGAGTTTTACCTGTATAGAACTGCTTGTATAATATTTTTCTAGTAGCTTTTTTAGTTTGGACATCCTTCGGCAAATCTATATGAACTGGGCCGGGACGACCAGAGGTGGCTATGTCAAAAGCCATATTCATTATTCTAGGTAAATCGTTAACGTCTTTAACTAGGAAATTGTGTTTGGTTATAGGTATTACGAGGCTGTAAAGATCCGCTTCTTGAAAAGCGTCTTTTCCAATGTATTGAACTGGCACTTGTCCTGTAATAGCTATTACCGGTGATGAATCAGCGTACGCTGTTGAGATACCTGTTAAAAGATTAGTAGCGCCTGGACCTGACGTTGCAATCGCCACTCCAGGTTTTCCGCTAGCTCGAGCGTAGCCGTCTGCTGCGTGAGCGGCTCCCTGTTCATGTCTAACTAATATGTGTCTGATTGATTTTTCATCGTATAATTCATCATACAGGGGCATTATAGCCCCGCCTGGCAGTCCGAAAACTGTTTTCACACCCCTGTTTTTAAGAACTTCTAACACTATTTCAGAACCGCTTAACATATTCAAAAAGACCACTCTCCGGTGGGAAAAATATTCTGGTTTACAAATAATAGAGGTGAAAAACCGCAGTTTTTATTTTGGTTTGGAGGACGGGATTGAAAGGTAGCTTCTAGCCTAGATAATAAAGTAATTCCCCTTATCCAGGGGATTGACAAAGCTAGTCCTCCTTAACATCTCCACCACTATCACGCTCTCTTAAAAATAATGTATTTCTGTATTTAACTTTTTCGTAGTCTTTTATGTCTAATCGTTTTCTTAACTTTTTTTACGGGTTCTCTATCTGTTTTATCAACGGTTTTCGAGGCTGCTAAAAACCAGTATGCTTGGAATATTAAAGCTGCGATCATAATTATAATTCCGGCTGTTAAATAAATCATATATCCCGCCATAGAGGCTAGCATAAGAATAGCGGTTATCGTTAAAACTTGTTTAAGTTGAAGATAACCTGTGAACTCTTTTACAGCTATGTAAAGCATTAGAATCCATACAACCAGATATATGATTAGAGGTGCTAGTGTAAAAGATGAAAGAATGTTAATCAAGTACACTATGTTTGAAACTGTTTCAGACTCGCCTATAATATTGGACGCTAAAACCACCAGTAGGCTAGCTCTGCTTATTTGGAGGGCTGTGTTTATGAGAACATACCATAAATACCCTTTCAGGAAGATTCGGGTTTTACCTGTGTTTTTGAAAATATACTCGTTCGGTGTTAGAATCTTATAGCTGAAATATATTATAAAAAGCAGTAGCGCCTCTGTCAAAATGATTATTAATAAAATAATGGTTGTAAGAAGTGTGCTGGGAGGGTAAAATAATATTACAAGATGTGTAATATATATTAAGGCAACTACTAGACTGGAGAAAAATCCTCTAAGCGTTTTTTTAACGTTTTCACTAAGCTCGTCTTTTAGCAAAATCCCCACTTAAAATATGTTTATTTGAATTTAATACTTACTAAGCGTTAACCATCTATATTATTAATTATAAAAATAATAACTGTTTTTATATATCTCCGCGCTTTAATGGGTTAAATTTTTAATTTGTTATCGTCTCCGCCGTTGAATTTATTGTTAACTGTTAACTCTAACACGATATTATCTATTTCCCGGTCGAATTTCACAATCGGGCATAGGACGAAAACACATAATCCGTTTTCTTTAAGTTTACAGTTTTCCTCGCACCTGTTTCTGCACACTGATTTGAAATTAAGCCATTCTTCGAAGTCTCTTATATCCAATTTTCATCCTCCGCCCTTTTTAAGAACAACAAAAAGATTAGTTAACCTTCTTTTATTTAAGGGTTTGTTTAATAAGCGTAAAATATTATAGCAATCTGCTTATTAAGGAAGGATGAATAAATAATTATAGGCTTGTTAATGGTGTTTAAATATGGGTGGTAAGGAACCGTTAATCAGCTTTGAAGCTCTTCTATCAGATATACTTAAAGGTGTGGCTGGTATTCAAAAAATGGTTGAGGAGCTTAACCGGAATTTAATTTCCTCACAGGAAGCTCAGAAAGAATCTATTATAAGTAGATTAGAACAGATGGAAACTTATTTCCACTCTATGAAGGAGACAACTGAGCTTTTAAACGAGTTGTTAGCAGAGTTAAGGATTTTGGTACCAACCCTGCATATAAATAAATTAATTGAAGAGGTTAAATCCGCTGGGTTCCAGGTTAAAAAAGAAGCTTCCACGGTGTCGGAGAAGTTTAGAGACTTCAGAGATGAGGCGGCTTATAATATTCAAACTAGAACCTCTCAGAAACAGGTTACAGCACCCGTTGAGGCTGAACCACCATTCTCCCCGACTCCAGCTTTGGAACCAGGCGTGCAGGAGGCGGCTTCTGAGAAGAAGGAGCCTGATGTGGTTTACAGCTCCAAGGTCCCATCCTATGTGAAGGAGAAGAAGAAGCCTAAATCAATATGGGCGGGGATTAGAGATGAAGAGGAGCAGGTTCAATGAATTTGATTAATATTTTTATATTTTTCTCTCAAGTAAATCTGTTAACAATCTGCTCATGCTGCTTAACTCTACAAGCCAAGCTATTGTTTTAAGCTCTTTGTAAAGTTTTCTGATCACCATGACCATTGCTTTATTGTCTTGTGAGAGTATCTTGTTTAAAACGTTTCGAAACTCTTCTATTGAATGCTGTTCTGTCGCTGTTAATTTGTTAATAAGATTTTTTCTAAACTCTTCGCTGCTCTGCTCTATGCTAGATAATTTAGCCGTCATCTCCATTGATTTACTTTTCAACTCGGCTGTTAACTCCCCTACAGAGTCGCTTAGAGATTTTAAACCTGTGGCTAACTGGTCTATTTTATTATATATGTCCGATAAAGCTTGGGTTATGAATTTAACTGTTTCCTGAGGGCTTGTAATATCAACCCCTCCTACTCTATTTTAATTTGTTAAGAGCTGTTTTAAGCTCGTTAAGTACGTTTGCGATATTTGTTTTCTTAAGCTCTTCACCTAAGGTTTCAGTCACCTTTTGCGCTTTCTGTAATATATCTTCAAGTTTATTTACATCAAAAATTGTTTTAATACCTGTTATGCTCTCCATCAGATTTCTAATAAGGAAATCTGTTTGCTGTTCGAACCTGGTCTGCATCTGCGCAGTCTTATCGGCGAGTTTATCTATTGAAAGCTGCATTTCAGCCATGCTTTTCTCGAATACAGGTATCAAACTGTTTTTAATATTGTTAGCAGCCTCTCCGAGTTTTATGTTAACTTCTTCAAGCTTGCTAATCAAAGAGTTAAATTTACTCCATATCGCTTGATCTTCACTGTCAACCATAAAGGTCGCCTAGGTGGAATCCTTTTTAGAATAGTTTTCTCACAGGGATCTTTCCCGTTAACATATATGGTGTTAATATATAAAAAATAGGCGGATGGCTACAGGTGATTTCGTAAAATTTCTAGCGCTAGCTTCTAGTATAAAAGAAAGGTTAACTTTAGAGTGTTTATTTAAGTCTTTTTATAAGATACACCCAGTAGCCTTCTTTCTCCTCGACTTTAAGTAACTGGTTTCCTGTTCTCTCAGCCCATCTTGGAAAATCCTCTTTCGAACCCGGATCTGTTGACCATACTTCTAGGGTTTCACCTACATTTATGCTCTGTATCTCTTTTTTAGTTTTTAAAATTGGTAGTGGGCATTGATCACCGCGGCAGTCTAGTTTTTTAACAGGTTTTTCACTCATTGGAATTCATCTCCAAATAATTGTTATGTCACACCACGTTTATATGAATAATGTGATATCCGCGTCAGCTGCCATGTCTATGAACGCTGCTGCTCCTAGAACTTTTTCAACCTCTGGAATAAGATCTTCTTTTTTAAGCCCCATAAGCTCCATTGTAGCTGAGCACGCGTATATGTGCGTGTTTCCTAACTCGACTGTTTGCTTAACAAGGTCTTTCAGATCAGGGAATCCGGCTTTCTTCATTTTACTCTTCATCATACCTGTACCTATACGCATGACTCCTGGTAGTTTAGCTGACTCTAATCCGCCTTTTTTAAGCAGATTTAGCCCCCAGAAAGTGAAGAATAAGTGTGTTTCAATATCTGATGCGCCGGCTGCTGCTGCTAATATGAATGGTGGATAAGCTTTATCTAATGTACCGCTGTGGACGATTATACACATTTTCTTGTTTTTTTCAGTTTTATTCATCTTGGTTTTCCCGCTCACGTTTACCACCTTTTAAAATATTATTTTAATTTACATATTTATTCGTAAAGTTTTTAAATATTTCTGCTATAATTTAAATAATTTTAAAATAATAGGTTCTTAACCGAAAAATTTTTAACGGTGTATGAAAATGGCGAAAATAGGTTTTCTTTTAATGACCGCCCCGTACACTCTTCAAAACTCTGACACTCTTCTAAAACTAGTTGAAACATTATTAAGCGAAGGCCACACGATAACGGGCATATACCTTTACGTGGATGGTGTTTACAACGCTAACAGAAAGATTGATCCCAAATCCCCTGAGGAGAGAAATATCCCCCAACTATTTCAAAAACTAGCCGCTACCGGTGTTCCGGTGAAAGTGTGCCCTGTCTGCGCAAACTACAGAGGCATCGGCGAGGAGGACCTGATAGCTGGAGCTGAATTTGACGGTTTAGGCGGTTTAGCTGAAATATTCGAGGAATCTGATAAGATAATAACGTTCACTGGATAGTGGTAATATGGATTCAGCTATAATAGTGTTCAGTAAAAGCCCCTACGGTCATATTAATATTATCGAGGGTGCTAGAGTCGCTCAAGGCCTACTTGTATTAGATAAAAATGTGGCGTGCGTGTTTACAGATGATGGTGTGATAAGCTTACTAAAAAACCAGGAACCATCAGCGATAGGTGTGAACCCTGTTAAAATAGTGTTAACGTACTTGGTGAACTTGGGGGTTGAATTCTACGCGCTGAAACACTCACTAGATGAAAGAGGATTAAGTAAATCAATGTTAGAGGACCAGTATAATGTTAAAATAATAAATTTAGATGAATTCACAGTTATCCAGGATAAATTTGATACCGTGATATTCTTTTAGGAGAGACCGTTATGAAGTCAACACTATATCTCTGTAATAAATCCCCTTATAATGTGAAAGGGTTTGAAACTCTTTTAAAAATGGTGAACGCTCAAGCAAACCGTGGGGTTAAAACCGGGCTAGCGCTTTTACAAGACGCTGTGGCCTGCATCACAGGGGAAGCTTCTAAAAAACTTAATGAGCTTTCAAAATCAGTGAAAATATATATTTTATTAGAGGATGTTAAGGCTAGGGGATTAGCGGATTTGAATTCAATAAGCTCTCCAGTCCTTGTAACATACAAGGAACTGGTGAACATCATAGTGAAAGAGTATGATCGTATTGTAAACTATTTATAAAATGAGTAAGTGAGAAGATTGAAGCTCGATGAAAGAGATCAAAAGATAATAGAGATCTTAAAGAATAATGCTAGAACACCAGTTAAAGAAATAGCTGGGAAACTAGGCTTATCAGTTTCAACTGTTAGTTTAAGAATTAAAAACCTGGTTAAAAAAAATATTATAAAAGGGTTTAAAACTGTGATAAACCAGGCGCTTATAGAGGATGCCTGTCAGCTAGTTTTAGAGATCGCTGCGGATAAAGCTGAGAACATTAATGAACTGGGTAAAGCGTTAAGCGCTAAAGAGAATATCTGCCTTGTTTTAAACATCACAGGGGAGTATGACTTTCTCGTCTTCAGCAAGTGTAAAGATTCGCTTGAAGGAGCCGCCTTCTTAAACGAGCTTAGGAAATTGAAAGGTGTTTCTAAAATCAAATCCCACTATGTTCTGCAGAAGTTGAAAGTCGAGTTTTAACTAAAAGTTTTTAAAAAACGTAGTGTAATCAGTTATACTAAGAGTTTTATACGAGGCGTGTTGATGGCGGCTTTAATCGCAGATGTTAAAGCTACTTTTTCGAAAGGTAATGAGAAATGGGTTTGGGAGAAAAAAACAGACGGCTGGGTTTTAGAAGGCATATATCTGGGTGGTAAAAAACTCGGATGGGAGAAAACCCCCGGTAACCTAATCGTCTACGAAAATAATTCAATAGTAAATTATAAACTTATCTTCGATCAAGTACAGGAAACCCCGGATGGGTTAGTATTCTCTGGTTCAAATGAATTATACGAGGTTAAAAAAATCTGGTTTTTCGGTGAAGATACACCTAAACTTGTATTCGCGTTTAAAGCTAAGAAGCGTCTTGAAATAGATCTTTTAGAAGCTCCTGTTCTCATATACGCTCCTAAAAACCTCCTGTATTCCTTCATCGGCGGTTTAAGATACTCGAAGAACAGTTCATTCGATGTTGTAAACCGAGTATTCAATTTCCCCTATCCTTTTTCAACATATTATAAGGTGAAGATACCTCCCAGAGAGATAAACGGCTCCTGGTATAGAAGCTTAATATATTGTAAAATGCCTTTAGCCCTATATAATTCACGCAAATACTATTTTGGATTAATATTTAACCCTGTGGAGAAAACCAGTTCGGGAAGAGAGCTACTACACTCCATAAGATTTGATGGAGCCGGGTTAAAAACAGAAAACACAGTGTCCCTATCCTACTGCACTCATATGGTATATTCGAAGAGAAACATTTGGCTTGGACTGCCTTCTAAACCACGCCGTTTAAAAATCACGCTCAACCCTTTAGAAGAGGTTTACACAACTGTCAACTTCATATACGGTCTCGGTAAATGGTATGAGGCTGTGGAAAAATTCTTTAAAGTAAATCCTTTAACGGAACCACACCTGACCGTTGACCCTAAAACCGTGGCTTCTAAAACTAAAAACGCTTTCTGGAGAGCTTGGGAGAGCAGGCTTAAAACATTTCTGCAATTACCTTTTAAGCGAAGCCCGGGATTCTTACTCGAAAACCTTCTCTTCTCTCTCACATCATTCGACGCGGAGCGTCTCTCCAATTTCTACGACTATTATACTTTGACAGGTGACCGCGTATTCAAATACTGGGTTAACTGTTTGAGAAGTAATCTTCTAAGCAGGCGTGTAATAGAAGTTAAAAACAACTATAAAATATGGCATAATGGAATAGCTTTTAACGGCGTGACCGGTGAAGGTTATACTTATCTCTGGACAGGTTACGCCGGTTACCCTGGCGGTCAAGCCACCATAGTCTTCCGCCTATTAGAATACTATTCTAAAAAGCTTCAAACAAGCGGTCTATCCGACCAGCGGGTTTTAAATAATGCATTAGACGGTTTAGACTGGATTCTCTCAACACAGAAGCGTAACGGCGCCTGGAGGAGTGCTTTAAAAATATTTAGAGAATACCCGGCTAGGAGAATCGACTACTCTCTTCAGGAATCGGTTGGTGGAAGCGCTGAATGCATAAGAGCTTTAATATTAGCTTTTAAACTGACAAGGGATAGAAAATACAGAGATGCTGCTGTGAACGGTTTAAAATGGCTTAACGGTAAAGGAGAGTCCGTTCTAGGATATAACTATCTACGCGACGCTGGTGTATACGAAGAGGAGGGGATCTCTGCAATAGTGGCTGCTCAAGCTAATCTAGACGCTTATGAAGCTTTTCAAGACGACATATACTATAAATACTCGCTGATATGGGGTAAATATCTTTTAACATGGCATTATCTATGGGAGTCTGAAAGGTTAAAGATCAGGTTCGGCTTCGACCCATTATCGTGGTCAATAACACCTAGAGTAGCCCCATACGAGACCGCTATGGTCTTATCAGTATACTCTAGATTATACAAGCTCACTGGGGATGATTTCTGGAAGAAAATATTTATTCAAACATACAATAAGCTTTCAGAATTCCAGGAGTCTGACGGCGGCTTAAGTGAAACATACTTTTTCAACTATCTAAAAGGATTAGCGGAAATCCCTGTTCAACAAACATTCGCCGCTAACGAATTACTAAAAGCGTCAATACAGTACATGAACCTTGACAGTGTTATAAAATTTAATGTTGAAGGGGATAAGATAATAATAATTGAGAGAAACAATCTTCTTAAAGAAATAATTCGAACAGGTAACATTCTCCAGGTAAAATTATCAAACAACTCTGATCACATAAGTCAACCGTTTAAACTCGTATCCAACATCCTAGATAAGAGCACAGTGTTCATCGCAGATAAAGAGGTCGCTTCCAGAAGAGGGTGTGAAGTCTACGGGCTTATGGTTAACGCTAAATCCGATACTCAGATCACTATTAAAATGGAACCCTCTAAATCACCGTCACTAACCATGTATGGTGTAGAAGATTATTCAGCCGCTTATGATAGTAAGACTGGTTTATTAAAATTGGAATACACTGGTGGACAACCGCGATTAAATCTTATAAAAACCAGCCCGGGAAAAATATTTTTAACACTTGACCGTGATAAAGCAACTCTTATAGAGCTCCCCGGTGAAAAATTGAAAACTGTTAAAGTAAATCTCCCGCCAGGGCATCACACAGCTGAATTAAGTTTTTCAGATAAAACTGAGCTGAGAGACTGGGCTGATACCGATTCAAGTATTAGAATACCTTTGTTAATATACCCTAAATTAATATCGAATAAAAGTGAAAGCCTGGTAAGGCTTAAAGCTGATAAAATTATACAGAGTGCTCCATTCCAGATTAAAAAATCGCTTATAAAATTTCTAAGAGGGAAAGAAGAGATCCCGTTCTATATTCCAGGTAAATCAGAAATACTTGAAAGCCAGGATGAGATTATATTAAAACTTAGATTAGATAAACCCGCTGTAAAAATTCACATGTATTACGGGTCTCAGAGCAGGTTTAAGCCTGAATCAGATTTGAAAGCTAACCTTGAAAAAGGCTGGCTTAACGTATTTGTAAAAGACGGTGCCAGGTGGATTAATCAGTTTACTATAAACAGGTTTGAAAAACCTGAGATAGTATTCAACAGCGACTCATCTCATAGTGTAAGCTTAAAACTATCCTTCTGGGACGCTTACTCTAAAACCTCTAGGTTTTTAACCGGTATTCGCAAGGCTTTAAGAAAATACAGTTTAAGGCTTCTACTAGGTTTAGAAAACATAAGGGATCTATTATACGGCGTAGCTGATAGAAAAATTTCTGATACATTACGTGTTCAGAGCCTTGAAAAATTCAAGGTGAATAAATACTCTCTTCAAGCGGATTGCAACCCTGCTTTAAACTGTCTAATAGCGGATTACCGGTTTGAAACAGATCTCCACAGGGTTATAGCGAAAATATACGTTTTAAAAAATAATAATAGCTTATATTTGGTTTTTAACCCCTTGAAAATCCGTGTTATGCAGGAGGATCTTAAAAGAACCTGGCAGTCTCTCACACCGTTGATAACAGGCGACATTAAAGATTTCAAAAGCATCTCAACCAACGAGCTGCAGTTAACATTGAATAACGGTAAATCCATTAAATGGATGATATTTGACAGTGATAGGACAACAGGCACAGCTATGGGGGCTATTAGATCAAATGTAAACAGTGTAGGCGTGGATGTCTCTCTTAAAACAAACTGGGTTCACGCCGGTGAATACTATCAGTATAGTTCTCTTATAGTGGAGGATGGTAAACAAGCAGTGGAGGGTGTGAATCATCTGGAGTATTTATGTAATTTTTCATCAACAGATTATATTGCAGGAGCCGTGCAAACGCGTAAACCAGGGTTAGCAGCTGAATTAACAACACCTCAGACGATGACTGTTAAACCGTTAAAGATTGCTTTAATATATCCTGGAGCCGCTCACGGAATATACCATTATGTGCGTCATCTTAGAAATATGTTGAAGAAACAGGGTTTAATAGTGAAAGGATTCTATTTCCCGGAGGAGAAGGTTACCAAGCCTATGATGAGTGATGATAAACCTTTAACAGTTAAATTGAAGATAGGTGAATTCTACTTTGTTTTACCTGATAAAAAAGCATCTAACACGATTCTTGAAAAAGAATATAAGAAAGACCCGTTTGATATAATTCACCTTCACTGGCCTACCACAACCTGGGATAGTTATGTTTTCGAATTCGCGGAGAAGTATAGGCTTCCTTTATGCGTTAACCTGCACTACGCTCTATCACTTAGAGATGACGCTTACGGTCTTCTATCCCGGTTAATGTATAATATTAGTAAGCGCTACCTCAGGAAAAGTGATAGAATAGTTGTCACATCTAAAGCTCAGGAAAACTTTGTTAAAAGTTTAGGTTACCCTTCAGTCACCCATATACCCACAGGGGTTGACGTCAACTATTTTAAACCCTGTGTGAAATTACCTAGTAAAATTAAAACTATACTATATGTCGGGCGAATCTCACCTGAGAAAAACGTTGAAGCCTTGATTAAAGCCTTTAAAAAATGTGATTTTAAAGGTGTACGCCTAGTTCTTGTTGGGAAGGGGCCTTTATTGAAACGGTTGAGAAGCAAGTATATTGGCGGCGATGTTTTATTCACCGGATATATCTCCGAAGCGGAGAAGCTTAAGTACTTGCAGAATTCAGATCTATTTGTAACAGCGACTAAAATGGAGTTGATGAGTATAGCTGTTCTTGAAGCTATGGCTGCGGGTCTACCTGTAGTAACCTCCAGGCTTGAAGCGTTCGAAGAATTCGTCACCAGAGATGTGGGGAGAATGATAGAGTTAAACAAGGATTTTGAAGATAATCTAGCCGCTACTATGAAAGAGTTAATTGGCAACGATCGTTTAAGGGCTGCTATGGGTAAAGCTGCTCGGGAGAAAGCTGTCAGACTATGCTCATGGGATATTATAGGCGCCAAGTTTAAGAAACTGTACGAAAGTATGGTTCAACCCCATGTTAATCGTTAAAAACTATCCGCCTATGTTTGCTCCATGTTTTTAATTATTTCCACGGTGAATTCTTTAGTTGACAGGGTTCCACCGATATCCGGGGTTTTTTTACCTTGAGCTAGGGTTTTGATTAAGGCTTTTTCAATTTTTTCAGCTGAAACCGACGCTTCACGGTCGCCGTGTTTTAAACCAATCCAATCTAGCATCATCTTTGCACTGAGTATCATCGCGGTTGGATTCGCATAGTTCTTATTTTTCATGCTGAAAGCCGCGCCGTGGACTGGTTCAAACATGCCTTTATCCTCACTTAGATTCGCACCCGGACATAGACCTAAACCACCCTGCACCCATGAGGCTAAATCACTTAGAATATCACCGAACATGTTCTCAGTTAATATCACATCGAACTGTGAGGGGTTTTTAACTAGTTGATATGCACAGTTGTCCACGTACATTTCATTAATCTCTATCCCCGGATAGTTTTTACCAATATTTCTGCATATGTTTCTGAAGAACACGTCTGAGATTAAAACATTTGATTTATCCACTATGGTTAGTTTTCCTCTTCTCCTCGAAGCCTGCTCGCACGCGATTCTCATAATTCTCTCAGTAGCTTTCCTGGTTATTAGACGCGTGTTAAAAGCGAAATCCTCTTGAAGAGTCTCTATCCTAGAGTATAATCCCTCAGAGTTCTCTCTTACAATAAGCAGATTAACCTCTTCACCCTCATATAATCTGGATTTGACTCCCGGCAGGCTTCTAGCAGGTCTCAGGTTTACGAAGAGGCCTAACCCCTGTCTTAAAGGTAAAACCACTTCTTTAGCAGTCTCCCCTGAAGGGCCTTTTAATATAAGCTCGCTTTCAGCCGCCGCGTTCAAGGTTTCTTTAGGCATAGCTGAACCGTATTTCTCCGCAGCCGCATCTCCAGCTTCGTAAAATGAGAATTCGAATCTCAAATTCGTGTTCTTTAAAACCTCTACAGCGGATTCAACTATACTTGGACCTATACCATCTCCCGGGATAACCATAACCTTGTATGTTCTCATATTTTAACCTCTAACCTTGAATAATCTGTTTTTAAGATAGTTTACAAGACCACCGGCGTTTAATATCTCCATAAGGAACCCCGGTATCGGCTTCGCGTTCAAGCTTTCACCGTTAGATAAATTTTTTATCTCACCCGTGTCTAGGTTAACGCTCAGAGTATCCCCTTCACCTGTTATATTCGATATTCCTTCAGCTATTATCGCCGGTAATCCGATGTTAATAGAGTTCCTGTAGAATATTCTAGCTATTGAATCAGCTAGTATTAGTTTAATACCGGACTCTTTTAAAACTTCAGGAGCCTGCTGTCTGGAGCTGCCGGAGCCGAAGTTTCTACCAGCGACGATTATCTGAGCGCCTTGAGCAATTTTCTTATGGAATTCAGGGTCAATAGTCTCCATAGCATATTTCGCCATTAAGTTAATATTACTGCCGTAAACAAGTCTGTGACCGGCGATTATAACATCCGTGTCTATGTGGTCACCGTACTTGATTACTTTACTTTTAATCATCATCTAAAGATCCCTCGGATCGGTTATTCTACCAGTTACAGCTGAAGCTGCAACAGTCGCGGGTGAGGCTAAATACACTTTCGAAGCCGGGTCACCCATTCTCCCTTTAAAGTTACGGTTAGTTGAAGCTATAGCTATCTCACCTTTACCTAACACTCCCATATGCCCGCCTATGCAGGGCCCGCATGTTGGTGTTGAAACCGCGGCTCCTGCTTTAAGGAATATTTTCAGCAAACCGTTTTCAAGGGCTTTCATATATATTTTCTGTGTAGCTGGAATTATTATCAACCTCACGTTAGGGGCAATCCTTTTATCTCTTAAAATTCTCGCTGCAACCTGTAGATCAGAGTATCTGCCGCCTGTGCATGAGCCTATAACAGCTTGATCTATTTCAATATTATTCAGCTCCCTGGCGTTTTTAATATTAGAGGGCAGGTATGGCTCCGCGACTGTAGGCTCTATTTTCTCTGCTTCAAAATCTATAATCTCCTTATAATCCGCATCCTCATCGCTTTTAAACACGTTGAAGCCTCCTCTAACCCTGCTTTCAACATATTCTATTGTTTTCTCATCAGGGTTGATTACACCATTCTTAGCCCCCGCTTCAATCGCCATATTGCAGAGCACAAATCTCTCATCCATTGATAGACTTCTCACCGTGCTCCCGTCAAACTCCATCGCCATATATAAAGCTCCGTCAACACCTATTCTCCCTATTATGTTTAAAATAACGTCCTTAGCGTAAACGAATCGTTTAAGCCTACCGTTTACATTAAATTTCACTGTTTCAGGAACCCTGAACCAGCATTTACCTGTAGCGAAAACCGCAGCCATTTCAGTTGTCCCTATTCCTGTGGCGAAAGCTCCAACAGCTCCATGTGTACATGTGTGACTGTCAGTCCCCACTATAACTATTCCAGGTCTAGCGAACCCCTCCTCAGGTAACATTACATGACAGATACCATGACTGCCTATCGGATAGTAATTTTTAATTCCCTGCTCTCGTACGAATTTATCCATTTCAAGGTAAAGATTCGCTGCTTCAATATCCTTTGCGGGTATAAAATGATCGGGAGTAACAACTATCTTGCTTCTATCCCATACTTGTTTTAAACCGATCTTTCTAAACTCGTTAGCAACCGGGCCGCAGAGTACATCATGAGTTAACGCTATATCGATCTCTGCGTTCACAATCTCCCCTGGAGAGGTCTTCTTAAGCCCGCTTGCTTTAGCAAGTATTTTCTCGGTTATCGTAGGCATATAATGCACCTTAAAATGAATACAGTTATTAAAATATAACTTTTAGCCTTGATATACTCTACACAGCTTTAGTTTTTCGCAACTTAGCTGATATAGTTTACTTCACGGGGCAGACATATTCTTAAATATAAATTTTTGATATAATTATTTAGCGATTTAATCGCTTGGAGGTTATCAAGTGCCGTCTTGTACAAAAGGGAAGAAAAAAGAGAAAAAAGAGGAGAAAAAGAAAAAGTAATTTAGCGGTCGCCTAATTTCCTAAAATACTAATACCACCAATAACTCTTTTTCTCCTTTATTTACAATCAGGTCTTTTAAGTAAATGGGGTGTAATTTTATTTTTATTAATTAACTATCTTTAACTGTTATTTACTATATTGAATCTAGTTTTTTATGGAATAAGCAGTTTCACGTACTCTATTTTATTGCTGGTTATGTAACGGTTTACAAGCTCTTTTATTCTATTTGCATCGCCTTCTATTATGAATATTTCCAAGCATTTATTCTGTCTTGTTTGACTGTGTATTTGTGTGCGTATTATATCTGTGTATTCGTGTTTTAATTGGCTGACGAAGTTTTCAGCGTCATGGTCGTGTATCAGTAATAGGACTGAGTGTATGGTTCCTTCTAGTTTTTCTTTTTCAACGCTGTCTGCTAGTAACATTCTTAAACCAGCTCTTACAAGTTCGGATCGGCCTGTGAATCCTAGTTCCTTGCGGAGTTTTTCTATTTGGTCGAGTATCCGCTGGTTTAATGATAGGCTGATTATTGGCATGATTTTAATAAGTTATTAAGTTATTTATAAACCTAACCATAATTGTTATTAACAAAATATTTATAAGTTAATAATTAATACTAACTTCCTGATATGCTAGATAAAAAAACGCTGGGCGGTGTAATAACACTTCTTATAATAACAACCGCAGGTGTAAGCTCATTTTTAATTCTATCAAACCCTCAAATAAACCCCGCAGGATCCAAGATAAGTATAGCAGTCACTATACCGGTTCAGGCTGAAATCGCGGAAATGATCGGCGGAGGGCATGTTAAGGTGACTGTTCTCGTCCCTTCAGGAGCAGACCCACACTCCTACGAGCCAACTCCAAGCCAGTTAACCGAGCTCAGCGCCGCTCAAATATATTTCTTCATAGGTTCAGGTTTAGAGTTCGAATTAACCTGGTGGGATCAGATAACCTCTATTAACCCTAATATTCTATTAGTGAACGCCAGTGAAGGAGTAACTATAGAGGATAAAGACCCTCACATATGGACTTCACCGCGTAACGTTAAGATTATGGCTGAAAACCTGCATAAAGCTCTTTTACAATTGGATCCCTCGAACCAGGTTGACTATGACTCTAATCTGGCAGCTTATCTTAGAGCGCTTGATTTTCTAGACAACTATGTTATGGAAAGTCTTGGAAACTATACTAACAGGGTTTTTTTAATATTCCACCCCGCCTTCAACTATTTTGCTAAAGCATACAATTTAACGCAGATAAGCATAGAGGAGGAAGGGAAACCTGTAACACCTCAATCACTTCAATGGGCTGTGGAAAACGCCAGCTTATATAATTTAACAATCGTGTTCGCGTCACCGCAATTTGACACATCCTACGCTGAAACAGTGGCTGAGCAGATAAGCGGCCGCGTGGTTTTACTAAACCATCTGGATGAAAACTATTTTCTCACGATATTAAGATTTGTAAGTTATCTTATTGAAGAATTCGAGAGTTAAAGGTGATTTAAATGAGTGGAGAGATTGTCTCGATTAAAAATATTTGGGTTAAATACGACGGTTACAATGTTTTAGAGGATGTTTCACTATCAATATTTGAACATGATCTTTTAGCGGTTATAGGTGTGAACGGCGGGGGTAAGTCAACGCTTCTTAAAGTAATTGCTGGTTTAATCAAACCGTTTAAAGGAGAGGTTAAAGTTTTCGGTAACAGTCCTGAGAAAGCCAGAGATTTCATCGGATATTTGCCGCAATATAATGTTTTCGATTTAAACTTTCCAATCACAGTTTTAGACGTGGTTTTAACAGGTATTCTCGGTAAAAAACTTCTTTTAAAAAATTACTCTAAAGAAGACCGGGAGGCTGCTTTCGAAGCCTTGAAAACTGTTAAAATGGCGGGTTTCGAAGATAGGAAGCTGGGTTCATTATCCGGAGGGCAGCTTCAACGTGTATTAATAGCGAGAGCGATAATTAAAAAACCTAGACTGCTGCTTTTAGACGAGCCGACGTCCAGTCTAGACTCGGATATGCAGAAATCATTTTACGAGCTGCTTTTAGAACTTAAAAATAAGATGAGTATAATAATAGTCTCCCATGATATTGGTGTAATATCCTCCTATGTTGATAAAATGGCTTGTTTGAATAAACGCCTATATTACCACGGTCCTGTTGAAGGGGCTTTAGCAACTCTGCAAGACGTTTACCAGTGTCCTGTTGAATTGATAGCTCACGGTGTACCTCACAGGGTTTTAGGGAGGCATGAGGATTGATATTCGAAATTTTCGCATACGGTTTTATGAGGAATGCTTTAATAGCCGCTATACTAGTTAGCATAGCATGCGGGGTTGTGGGGACACTGGTTGTTTTAAAAAAACTGGTTTTTATGAGCGGCGGCATCTCCCATTCAGCCTTCGGGGGGATTGGGTTAGGCTATCTTCTAGGTTTAAATCCTGTGTTAGTAGCGGTCCCCTTCAGCATAGCAGCCTCTCTGAGTATAGGTGTGATAGGTAAAAAAACAAGGGTCAGCGAGGATGTATCGATAGGAATAATGTGGGCGGTTGGCATGGCTGCTGGTATAATATTTGTTAACCTTGCTCCCGGATATGCTCCGGATCTTTTCAGCTACTTGTTCGGTAGTATTCTAACAGTTCCAGTCTTTGATTTAATGTTAATGTTCATATTAGACATGGTTATATTGATGATATTTCTCCTCTTCCATAAAGAGTTTTATGCAATGTCTTTTGATGAAGAGTTTGCGAAAGTTTCCGGCGTTCCTGTAAGAGCCTTATACTATACTCTCCTAGGAATGATCGGTCTTAGTGTCGTGATACTGATAAGAGTTGTCGGCATTATACTCGTTATCGCGCTTTTAACAATCCCAACCGTGATCAGCATGCAATTCACTCACGGAATCAAGAAACTGACGGTTTTATCAACTATACTCGGATTAGCGTCAACGATTACAGGTTTATTGCTCTCATATATTTTCAATCTGACATCCGGAGCCACTATAGTGATGGTTTTAGCAGCAGCTTTTTTAATCTCTTCAACTGTTAAACGTTTAAAACAGGTAAAAAACGTTTTTTAAATTAACAAAGCTTATAAATAAATTATTTTATTGAATCTTCTAATCATATTCTTTATTTTCTGATTTGAAGG
>JAWBON010000002.1:0-30257 GCA_038826135.1 Candidatus Odinarchaeota archaeon
GTGTGAGAAAACGGTGGTGGAATATAATAGAGGCGGAAGATAGGGAGAAAATTAGAGAAAGGGTTTAAACTAAGCATGTTATCCTTGAAAATTTTTATTTAACTCTTTCAGCGGGAAGTCTTTGTCCGATATACGCTTTACGAATATACGCTGCGGCTTGTAATTTTAAATAGTTCTAAATTTTATTATATATTAAATCTTTAAACGAGCTGTTAACGGAATTGCTTAAAGCTAAAAGACTGGGAGTTTACTCCTTGATCGGTATCATCCTGTTAACTGTGGGCTTATCTTTCACAATTTATAATAAGGCTCTTGTAAACGAGGCCCGCGAGTTGTACACTTTATCCATCGAGAACGGTTACACAGCTAATTTCACTATTAACTTAAACTATAATGATAGGGTTCTAATCTATATTTCGCCGTTTAAGCAGGTCAACTACACTCTGACTATTAAAACAAGCAACGCTACTACAGTAATTAACTCAACTCAAATATATAATAAGACACTATTAATCACCGTAAACAGTTCTGAAACACATCGTTTCTCCTTAAATGAGCTTCCCCCCTTCCAGTATACTCAGATACGGTTTGAAATGGTTAGATACGCTAATGAACCGGTGAACACTTATATCGTATTCGGTCTGCCGTTAACTATCATCGGAGTTCTACTTAGTATTCTAGGTTTCAGAGAGCTAGGTTTCTTAAAGATTAAAATTGGAGGCCGCCCCAGCTACAGTTTAAAAGAGTTTTCTTTAATAATTGCGGGGGTTATGTCCTACTCGCTTATTATAATAATGCTGCAGCGTTTTCCTATAGGCCTTATCTTCCAGGACTGGTTGATAATTGGATTACTGCTGTTTGTTTCACTTATGAACATAATATTAATTTATTTAATATCGATGATTTTAACCGGGGATAAACTTAAATTATTCTCCATACTCTTAGTTGCATTAGCTTATTTATGGATCCCCTTATCCTTAACATTTTTAATTCAATCACAAGCTATTGTATTTAACTATTATGACCCCGATAACTCACTCAGTTTTGAGCTTATTAAAGACTTTGCAGTAAACTATACAAGTATTTATTTTCAAATTATTTTACTTGTATTAATATTTCCATTATTCTACATATATCTCGGTTATAACTGGGGTAAATCCATTTCTATTGACACGGGTTCAAGTCAGGAAAACCAGCTTCCAACAACTCCTTTAACTTTATTGAAGAATCAGTTAATAGATTCTGTACATAAAAAAGACGCAGCCAGCTTCTTTAAAATTCTGCGTGAAGAAAGCATTGAAGCCTCAGCTATACTATATATAGTGATTAGAGAGTATGTGGATAAAGGTGTCTGTGAGTTCACTTATCATAAGCTGATTACAGAGTATAGTGACTTGTTTAATAAGAAGCTGTATGAACGGAAACCCGTTGAACATTTCTTAGCACCCTTGTCGCTTGTTGAACAGCCTTCTGGAAGATTTAAATTTTTCAAGTTGAACACGGATGCTCAGGAAATAAAATTTATAGTTAAAAGTTTTAACCAGCACAAGAATTTAGAGTTTGCTAAATTTCTTGAGGATGCTTCAGGGGTTGGAGAGTTAAGAGAGAGGAAGCTTAAGTTCAGCGGCTCTGACCGTTTTTAAAACTGTTTTTGATTTCCACCTTTACCTTAATGTATTTCCACCTTTATATAGTATTACAACAAAAAAATGGTGATAGTATGAGTAAAAACACCATAAGAGCGTTAGCTATAGGAATAGCTTTACTATTCGCTGTGGGTTTAGCAGCCCCATCGCTTATCCAGGCACGGCCAAGTCAGCTACCGGATGAATATGATTACATCGGTCACAGGTTCACAGAAACATCTTGGTCTACGGAAGTTGACTGGATGGATATATTTAGGCTAGCTGTTCAACAGGTTTCAGAGAGTTTGCCAGCAGCGGCTAACTTAACTGGTGTGATGCCGCCTGAATTCGATAATCTATCTGTTATGACATATCACGCTTTCGTAAACCAGTATAATTACTGGATGCTCTACAGTGGGTTTGAATACATTTACTACACTGATGGTGTACATGAATTAAACGGTACAATGCCGATGCAGACAATAATTCAATCCTATAAAACATCATCCGGGTTAGAAGTCTACTCTGTTCAAACATACCTTCTTATCGCAGCTTTTCAAGACGATAACGTTAATGGTGTATTTGATAATGACAGTGAACATTTGTTTTTAACAGTAGGATTCGGATTTGATGTTTCTACTTGGCTTGGAATGTTTCCTAACTCTACTTTAGCTCGTGAAATATTCGAGACGCCTATGCTAGTTACAATTGAACCTCTTACACAGGTGAACGGTGGCTATGAATGGGGTATGAAATACAAGGGGATCAAACTATTGATTATAGACAGAGACGGGGGAACCCTCCTCGGTTTGATGAGTTTGAAAGAGTTAGATTTTCACTATGTTCTAGGCTTTGACCAAGCTAATGGGCGTGTGACCATTAACACATATTACACTATCGGAGCACCTGAACGGCTTCTATTAAGCGACGGCACCTATATCTACAATGATCCCGCTCATGACAATTATACTCTAACAGACTTCTTCTTAAGTTCTAATATAGTTCTCGGGATTGTGAACTTGCAGCTTACATCTATTATAGACCCGTACCACCACCCAGTTACGTCTGTAACTCATAATGAAACAGCTGTTAATAGTTCTACTGAAGACCTGGATTTAAGTGATAGCTGGTATACAACCTACGCTGGTGAGGAGAGAGTTTTCCAAGTCGACTTTGGAACAAAGAAAACCTATACTACAACCCATCCGAATGGTACTGGGACAGGGGAACACCTTGCAATAACAAGGTTGTACAATGCTTATCTGGGTAAAGGTATCCTTGAAGCGCCTGTTTACGCGGTTTCAGCTGCTTTAATAAATCTTCCTTCAGCGATAGCTGTATTATACATGTCTGAGAATATGTTAGCAGGGATTAGAGCTTTATTCGGTATACTGTTCCCATTCATCCCGAACGGTGAAGAAATATTAGAGAATATAAACACGGTTTTCCCACTTAACATTGAAGCCAACGCTAACTATTATGTGATATATTATCCTGCGTGGAAAGGTCAGATAGTTGAACATGACCCTGTGTTTATCGCGTTCGCTGATCTTTCATTTCTACTGAACCCTGCGATTCTAGCACCTTTAGTGGTTATCGGTATAATAGCTGTTGTCATTGTAGCTATGGTTATTATAAGGCGTAGACGTTAAACCCTTCTCTTCTTTTTTATTTTTTATAGAATTGATAGTGATGGTGTGAGGGACCCGTCTTTTAAAGATATAAGACCCTTCTCTAAACCTGTTTTCAGAATCATTTGGGCTTCTGATGGTTTTAAAACTCTTAAGTCGAATGAGAGGGTGTAAATGAACTCTTTCTCGTCTAGTGAATATTTATTTCTAGACTTGAATGGGAGCCCTATTAAACGGTTTTCATCACCAGTTCTATCCGGCATGTGAGCCCCCCAGTTCTTTTTTATCTTCAATTTTCTCTGTTTCCATTTTAGATATTTTGAGGCTGACTCCTTTAGCTTCAAACCATTTCTCCATGGCTTCCCCTATTATTTTGAGTAGTGTTTTTCTATTAGAGGGGTCTATTCCAACAATCCCGTATGTTTTAATACCTAGAACACGGTTTACAAGTTCTGGTTTAACCGCTCCCGGTAGATCCTGCTTGTTAGCTATCCCTATTACCTGGGTGGTTTTAGATACATTATCCATGAGTTTGAGGAAATCTTTACGGGTTTTTAAAACATTCACTATGGATGAATCTAGTATTAGTAATACTATATCCGAGGCTTGTACTAGGCGGTCCCAAGCTTTCTTAAACTGGTCTTGGCCTCCGAAATCCCATATGCGTAAGGGTATCTTGTACTCGCCGATCTTGGCTTTAACGCCGCCGATGTCTACGAATATTGTAGGGTCGTGTTCGATCGGTGTCTCCTCGCCTTTAATCAGTTTGAATATTGTTGTTTTACCAACGCCGCTGGAGCCTACTAGTGAGATTTTTATTGGGCCTAAAATTATTTTATCAATTTCTTCGCTGAAGGGTTCAAAAAGACTTGTATCACCATTCCAGGTGTCTAACTCTTGCTGAAATCTTCTGATAAACTCTTCTTTAAGGGTGGTGATCTTCTCCTGTGCAAGTCCCTCATCCTCGTCTTCGCTTGTAGCTAATACGAATATCAGGTCTTTCGCAACTCCGTATATGAATTTAATATTTCCTGTTCTGATTATTTTAATAATGTCGCCGCTTACCTCGGTTACAAATGATTGAAGTGCGCTGAGGAAGCCTGAGATTAATCCCTCATCTAAAAGCTTAGGACCGTAGTTTTTAGAGAAAAGACATTCCCCGCTTCTCCTTATTATATATACATGATGTATCATTTTACCGAGGCCTCGGCGTTTTAGTATTTAACTAACTGTATGATAAAAAAGATTATAAATATTATTTTAGGGTTAGAATCGGTTTATGTTCTATAAATTTCTTTTTAAAAATTATTTAGATAGATTGAGTGTTGGATTTAACGGTGACTGTGATAGGTTGACTAGAATATTTTAGGCACAACTTCGTAGTGTTTTCGGAAGGCGTTGGGTTTTTTAATAACAGTTATGCCGGTGTAGTCTACATTATACATTTTTATCATGTACTTTACCATGGTCTTCTGATATTTTTTAAGCGGGGTGTCTTTATCAACCTGGTTTAGTATTTTGTCGACGCCTGTTTTTTTACGCTGCCGTAAATATCTTATTAAACCGTCTATAAGTTGTTGAACAACACCTTTTAAATAAGCTTGTTCACGCTTCCACCTGTCATGGTCTTCATAATAATATTCGGCTATTTTTATAGCTATTCTTCTCCTAAGCAGCATGGCGAAACCTATAACTGAGGTGCCTACCGCATACAGGGCTAAGCCGATGTATAATATCATGCTAGGCAGTTTGAGAAAAATACTTGCTATAACTATAGATGAAGCTACTAGCATAAGTATTAAGCCGGCTATATGAGTGAGTATGCGAAGCGTCATCATCTTATTCACGTTGGGTATATTTTTAGGGAATGTGCCTATCCGCCACAGGACTTTACGTATATTTTTCCATTTCTCCGCGAAAACTCTGCCGAGAACCCCTTTCTTAATATTGTCATCTAGTTTTCGAAAATCCGGGCATCTGTTTATCCTGTAACCGTCTATGATTGAAATTATGTTCAGTAGAATGTTTATTTTACTGATTTTCTGAAAACCGAGAGGCTCGACAACCTCTTTCTCTGTTTTCTTCTCAACCTCGCTCATAATTATCACGTTTGAGTAATTTACTTTTAATAGTGTGTTAAGGTATTAATCCTTATCGGATTTGTCAACACTAATATTAAGGGTATTTGATTATTAGAGTATATTAATATTTATAGAGGTCTCTTAAATTATAATTCAAAGGGTGTATTAATAGTTTTATCATGGTTTATGAGAGGTATTCTTATGGTTAACGCGCGTGTGAATTACCGTGAACTGGGGTTTAAAGCAGGCTTGGAGATTCACCAGGAGCTTAATCTTAAAAATAAATTATTCTGTAAATGCCCTAATATATTGCAGCGGGGTGAGCCTGACTTTGTAATTAAAAGATTCTTCCGCCCTGTTATGGGTGAGATGGGTGAATTTGATAAAGCGATGCTTATAGAATATGAGAAGAATAAAACCGTGATTTATGAAGGATTCTACCAGTCCACCTGTACTTATGAGCTTGATGAAACACCCCCTCTTAGCATAAACGAGGAGGCGGTTGAAGCTGGTTTAATATTAACACTGTTACTTAACGGGACTCCTGTAGATGAGCTTCATGTCTGTCGGAAAAACTATTTAGACGGTTCAGTGACATGCGGCTTTCAACGAACACTGATTGTCGGGTTAAATGGGTTTATGCCTATTGAAGGTAAAACTATTCCGGTAACCAGTATTAGCATCGAAGAGGATGCTGCTAGGAAAATATCTGAGGAGAACGGGATTGTCCGTTATAGATTGGATCGCCTCGGTATTCCATTAGTAGAGCTTGTCACCGCACCTGTCTTGGAGAGCCCGGAGGAAATATATGAGGCGGCTTATAGACTAGGCCTTCTTTTAAGAGCTACCGGTAGGGCTAAGAGAGGTATAGGAACTATAAGACAGGATATAAATCTTAGCATAGCAGATGGGGCGAGAGTGGAGCTTAAAGGCGTTCAGAAACTTGAATGGATAAATAGGCTGGTTGAAGCTGAAATACAGAGACAGCTTACTCTAATAGATATAAAGAAAACTCTTGCAGGCCGGGGGGGATCCCCTAACGATCTGGTTGTTAACCCTGTGAACTTGTCTAAGCTGATGGAGAATACACGGTGCAAGTTGATTTCAGCTAATTTAAAACGCGGTAACCATGTTTTAGGTATACGCCTGCCTTTATTTAAAGGAATTCTGGGTAGAAAAGTTCAGCTGGATAAATCATTCGGTTTTGAAATAGCTGAGAGAGTTATTGCTATAACCGGTCTTAAAGGCATAATACACTCGGATGAGGATCTTTCAAAATACGGGTTTGAAAAAAATGAAATAGGCGCTGTATGCTCAATGCTTAAAATAAACTCCGAAGACGCTTTCGCTTTGGTGGTGGGGGATTTAGAGACAGCTAATAAAGCTGTTAAAGTAATTATAGACAGATGCCGTATAGCGTATCAGGGTGTGCCGTTGGAGACGAGGAGAGTTTTAGAGGATGGTTCGAGCAGGTTTGAACGTGAAATCCACGGTGGTGCTAGACTTTACCCTGACACTGACACGCCGCCTATTAAAATTAGTGTTGAAAAAATAGACTCGTTGAAGAACAGTCTTCCAACATATCCTTGGGAGGTTGAGAGAGTATACTCTGAAAAATATAGTTTACCGTCTAAAACAATCCGGGAACTCATCTTAGATGATAAAATAGACTTATTTATTAAGATAGTTAATGAGCTTTCAATTGATCCTATACTGGTTTCTAAAACGCTGCTGGAAACTTTGAAAGCTCTTCAAAGAGAAAACCCTCTGTTCAAAGAGCTTTCCGACGATAAAATAATGGATGTTTTTTCAGCTCTTAAAACAGGCCGGATCGCGAAGGAGGCTATAGAAGAGGTGATACGGATTTTAGGCTCGGATCAGAATATAACTTTTGAAGCAGCGTTGAATAGGCTCGGATTAAAACAGCTTTCAATAGATGAGCTTGACTGTATAATAAAGCAGTGTGTTGAAGAGAATCTGAAAATTATAAAGGAGAGAGGGGAGAGGGCTTTCGCGCCTCTTATGGGTGAGGTTATGAAAAAGGTTCGTGGAAGAATAGACGGTAAAATAGTATCGGAGAGGCTTAGAAAAGAAATTAGTCGAGTGGGTGGTGACTGATATGGTGTCTCAAGACGAGTTTAAAGGATATAGGGGGACTTTGAGACGGGTGCTGGAGTCATCCGGGGCTAAGGTTTGGAGTATTATAAGAATTATTAAAAACAGTCAAATATTTGAGGGAATCCTGCTACCTAGAAGCGAGTTAGAGGATGATCAGCATATTACTTTGAAGCTTAAAAACGGGTATAATATTGGAGTAAAATACGCTTCGAATATGAAAATTGAGGTTTTAGACTATAAGCCGGCAGCGTATCGAATACCCGATAAAAAAATAGCTTTTAGCAAGGATAAACCTAACGTGACTTTAATCGGTACCGGGGGTACGGTGGCTTCAAGATTAGATTATAATACGGGGGCTGTTATACCCGCGTTCACACCATCAGAATTACTATCCGCTGTGCCTGAAATAGCGGATATATGTAATTTAACACCTAAACCAGTTATGAATGTTTTATCTGAGAATATGAGGCCTGAAGACTGGATTAAAATAGCTAGAGAGGTTGATAGGGAGATTCTAAGCGGCTCCACGCGGGGCGTTCTTATCGCTCACGGCACTGACACTATGAGTTACACTGCTTCCGCTCTCTCCTTTATGTTAAGGAACCCACCGCTGCCTATTGTATTTGTTGGAAGTCAGAGAAGTTCAGACCGTCCTTCAAGCGATGCGGCGCTTAACCTTATCGGTGCATGTTTATTCGCATCTAAAACTGATGTGGGTGAAGTGGTGGTTTGCATGCACGGTTCAAGCAGCGATAATTATATACTATGTCATAGGGCAACACGGGTTAGAAAAATGCATAGTAGCCGTAGAGACGCTTTCAAATCAATAGGGGCAACTCCCTTGGCTAAAGTTGAAAGCGGGCAGATCAAAATATTATCAAACGATTATAATATTGCTGGTAAAGCCCGTTATGAACCTCAAATCTCCTTAGACACTAAAGTAGCCTTAATATACTTCTATCCTGGTATGAATCCGGATATAATAGACCAATTTATAGATAAAGGTTATCACGGGATTGTATTAATAGGCACAGGTTTAGGTCATGTATGTGAGTCGATGATTCCTTCTATTAGAAGGGCGGTTGAAAGTAAAATACCTGTTTTAATGACCACGCAAACAATCTGGGGGTATACTGGAATGGAGGTGTATGAGACAGGTAGAAAACTTCTAGCCGCTGGTGTAATTCCCTGCTCGAATATCCTCCCGGAGGTGGCTTATACAAAACTGATGTGGGTGCTCGCTCAAACAGATAATTTGAAGGAGATACACCGGTTAATGAACACTAATATCGCGCATGAAATACTTGAAAGAGAGGAATATAACGGGTTTCTTATACTCCAAGGTATAGAGGATGGTGTGGATAAAATATTGAAAAATATTTAATTAAAAATAGCTGGTTTCCAATATAATATGTCGTTGCTATCTAAACTGTAAATAAAATGGGGGTTTACTGCGGTTTCTCCGCTTCAACCTCCTCCATTTCCTCTTCAAGTTCTTCTATTGGAATCGGCGGCGGTGTAGTCATCATCGTATACCCGATCCACGCTGCAATAGCCATAATTCCGATAATTGCAAGCCATAATGGTATAGCTAGAGCCCAAAGATAGTTAGCATATAAAGTGTTTCCAAGTGGAAGAACATCAGGTAATAATGGGACAAGTATAACCCAATACGTGTAGCCTATTATTATTATAACTGCTATTATAAATATTATAGCACCGTATGCTTTGTCCTTAGCCATCAGCTTTCCTCCTGTTGTAGATTACTAAATCACTTACCTATATAAATGGTTTACGCTTTTAAATTTTTTTTACTATTCAGTTTCGCGTTACAGTCTTACTGGACTGTTTAAAAAGATGTTAGGCTTTTAAGCTTTTTCTTCTAATCTTAGTCACTAACTTGCTTATACCGGGATCCACTCTGAGACTTAAAGCGTAATAGTACGTCAGCCACATTAAGGGAATAGCGTAAAGCGCAGGTGAGAGCAAGTCGCCTGTATTCCCGTATAACTCGCTTTTTATAAAATTATAGGGGGAGATTAAGAAAATTTTATCTTTTCCAGCGTGTTTTCTCCACATTTTAGTTATGTATTTAACTGTGTTGAGCATAGTCTCACTGGAAAATGAGCTGTGCGGGTTTAGTAAGATTAACGGTTTTTTAACAGGGTTTTCAGGTTCAAGGGTCTCAATTAAACTGTGTATGAATTCCTCGGTTCTTATAGGGCACGCATCCTGTTTGCACCCTTCCATGAACATGATCGTGGCTTGTTTCAAAGCTATTAAGTATCTTACACCGTCACCGAGTACATAAAATGTTTCATTTCGATGTTTCATTAATTCTTCAGCTGTTCTCTTAGACCATTCTATTAATTTAGAGCTTCTAGTAGCCTCTTCGATAAGGTTTGGAAGTTTTTCTCTCTGAATTTTTTTAAGATTAAGCGATTCAGATGTATCTATAACTGTTAGGAGAAGATCGTTTAGTAAGGCTAATGTGGTTTGAAATGTTGAAGTGGATATTATCGGTTTCTCAGGGTATTTTACGGTATGAGTGTTTAATATGATACAGTTGTCGGTCTTCAAATTATATATGGATCCCGGTGACTGTTCTTTAAGGTTAGTCACCCATATTGATAGTTTAATCTTCGAGCTGAGCTTCTTATAAGCTTGTATAGTGTCATATGTAGCCCCTGACTGTGAGAGAAAAATAACCGCGGTCTCATCATCTAATAACAGGTTTTGCTCACACAGGCTCCGTGAATGATAGACTTCAACAGGTTTCTTGGAGAAGTGTCTCCAAACAATTTTTGAAATACACGGTATAATATACTTGTCGCCAGCACCTGTTAGAATAATATTTGAGCACTCCCTTAGTTTAGCAGCAGCCTCCTCTATTCTATTATCTTCTAAGTGGAAAGTTCTCTTCACGCTCTCCGCTAACGTTAAAATATTTTCTTTAAGAGCAAGTGTATCGTACTGTTTTTCTAATTCCCCCCACAATTTAGCACACCTATTAAACAGTTATTTTCTTCATTAACTCCTCTATTAATCCAAGACCCCAGTTTGAAAGTTTTTCAGCCTCATTTTTCAAGTCGGATTCAGCGTAGCATCTGATTATAGGCTCTGTTCCAGAAGCTCGGATTAACACCCAACCTCTCTCCAGATATATTTTAACACCGTCGGTTGTATCAACTTCATAGTTTTTTAAACTCTCCTTTAACTTGTTTAATAATGTTTCCTTAACACTATCTGGGCAATGTATTTTTTTCTTGACTTGATAGTATCTGGGTAGGCTGCTGGTTAACTTTGATAAAGGCTCCCCGGTTTCAGCTAAATATTCTATCATTAACATCGCGCCCATCGCACCGTCTCTCACATACTGGTGGGGGGAGTAAAATATGCCGCCGTTCTCTTCCCCGCCTATTATGCCTTCAACTTCTTTCAAAGTTCTAGCCACTATTACGCTGCCAACCTTTGTTGTTATAAGCCGTCCACCGTACTCTTCAGTAACATCTTTTATCACGTTAGAGGATGCTATCGGAGTTACGACTTTTCCTTTTTTAAATTTTGAAAGAGTTTTTATTATTAAAACTGCGAAGCTCCGGTCCCCTGTGATAAAATTGCCTTTATCGTCAACGAAGATAACTCTATCCGCGTCACCGTCATGAGCGATTCCTATATCCGCCCCTGTTTCTTTAACAGTTTTTTTAAGTAGCGTTAAAGATTCATCTGTGGGTTCGGGGGGTCTGCCTGGGAAAAACCCGTCTATGCTAGAGTTCACGGTCACCGTCGTGCATCCAGCTAGGCTTGTAAGATAAGGTGTTACAAGCCCTCCAACCCCGTTACCGGGGTCGACTACAACTTTCAAACCTGCTTTTTTAATCGCAGACACTTTAATCTTACCGAGTATGCTCTCCATATAAAGGTTTAAAACATCATCTCTTCTATCAAACCCGCCTACGCTCATCCAATCGGCAGCATTATAATTATTTGAAAAATAAATTTTTTCAATCTCATTTTCCTCAACCGCCTGAACCTCTATACCGTCACCGCCTACAACTTTTATACCGTTAAACTCTGGGGGATTATGGGAGGCTGTTACAATGATTGAGCCTTGCATTTCCCACTGTCTTGTAGCGTATTGTACAGCCGGTGTGGGAGCTAATCCAACATCTACAATGTTAACGCCTGTTGATAATAAGCCGGATATAACCGCGTTTTTTAACATTAAACCACTAACCCGCCCATCACAGCCGATGAGGAGAGTGCCTTTTTTAAAATACGTTCCCACAGCTTTACCGATTTTAAGAGCAACTTCAGGTGTCATCTCTATGTTGGCGACACCCCGTATACCGTTTGTTCCGAATAATCTGCCCAAATTCACCATCCTCGAATAAATATTATTGCGATATATTTATAGGTTTTAGATTATAATGTTAGCACTATTATAGATAAAATACTACTATAATTATTGTTTGAGAAAAATTTAAATTCTAAAAGTAAATCCATAATTATCGAGGTAGTGTGAATGCCAAGAGAGTTTACGTATAGAGGTTCAACCCTTGAAGAATTGCAGAAAATGAGTATGGATCAATTCATAACCTTACTGCCGAGTAGGTATAGAAGGAGTTTAAAAAGAGTTTCTCAGGAGCAGAAAAAATTCATAGAGAAGATAAGAAAGATAAAATCTTCAGGTAAATCCGGTGTTAAAATAAGAACTCATAATCGTGATGTTGTGATACTTCCTGAGATGGTTGGTTTAACCATTCACGTTCATAATGGTAAAGAGTTTCTGCCTGTTGAGATCACACCTGACCATATCGGCCACTATCTCGGAGAATTCGCACCCACATGTAAGAAGGTTGTGCACGGTAATCCTGGTATAGGTGCGACTAAATCGTCACTGTATGTGCCTCTAAAGTAGAAATTATGGGTGTGGAAGGAAACCTTTACATAAACGCGAAAAATCTTTTACCGACTTTCTTAACTTGTAACGGATAATTGAAAAGTTCACTTACATTTTCAGAGGTTAAAACATTATTTATTCCACCTGATTTTACTATTTCACCATTCTTTAATAGCAAGGTGTGAGTGAAGCTGTTAGGTATTTCTTCAAGATTATGAACAACCAGTATCAGTGTTATATCCGTTCTCTCCACACTTAATTTATTTATTAGGTTGAGCAGCCGCTCACGGCTTGGTAAATCAAGACCCTGACACGGTTCATCTAAGAGGAGGAGGCTTGGATTAGACATTAAAGCTCTGCCGATAAGACATCTCTGCTGCTCCCCTCTGGAGAGTGTATGAAACTCTGCGTCTTTTATTTCAGAGCAATCTAAGAAACTAATTATTTTCTCAGCGTAATTTATGTCCTCACTTCCAGGCTTATCGTAAAGCCCGAAGCTGGCGAATTTACCTGATAAAACTGCTTGTAGAAAGCTTATGTTACGGGGAATGTATGGTAGAAGGTCGGGTGATATGAAACCTATTTCGCGTCTTAAGCTTCTTAGATCTATTTGCCCGAATAATTTGCCCAGAACTTTAACCGCTCCATTAGAAGGCCATATGTAACCTGATATAACGTTTAGCAGCGTTGTCTTACCTGAGCCGTTCTCGCCTAGAATAACCCATCTTTCACCAGCTAAAACCTTCCAGCATATGTTTTTCAAGATTACCCTGCTATCCCTGATATAATATATGTTTTCAAGTTCTATAACCGGTTCCATAGCCATTCAAGCACCATGATGAAAATAGAAAGGTATGGTTATGTTATTTCTATAGCTTCAACCGCGCAGCTCTCCGCGCCTTCTCTAGCGCAGTTTTCAAGCTCCTCTTCAACTTCACCTATACTGTTCTCATCCGAATGCTCCTTCAAGTATTTATCTACTATTTTAGATTTCCCCTCTTCATCGCTCTCATAGACTTCTGGGCAAACAGCGTAGCAGGAGCCGCAGGCTATACATAATTCCCGATTAATTTTTATCCGAACCATTAAAACACCTCTAATAAATGTGGAATTATATGTAATAGTGGAGCGTAACATTTTTATATCTTACTATATTCTCTCAATGTAGTCGGATCTGATTTGCTGAAAAACTTTTAAAGTTTACCAGCAATCATCGGATATTATAATAGTTGATAGTGAATTTAATATTCAAGGGTGCTGATATGCCAAAATTCCGTTATTCCATAATCGGTATAGACCCTGATACTACTGTTAAAGGTAGTGCGCGTGAGGTTCACGCCTCCCCTAAGGAGACCTTAGAGGTTTGCGCGTCTATTAAAAATATGAGGTTAAGTGATGCTAAAAAATATCTTGAAGAGGTTATTCAGAAGCGTAGGCCTGTACCGTTTAGAATTCATAAAAAAAAGGTTCCTCACCGGAAAGGATTATTCAAATGGTATGCTGGCAGGTACCCTGTTAAATCCGCTATGGAGGTTTTAAAGGTTCTTCAAAACGTTGAAGCTAACGCTGAGGCTAAAGGCCTTGACGTGGACGGGTTGAAAATAATACACGCCGCGGTTCATAAAGGCCGTTATATTAGGAAAGCTATTCCAAGAGCTTTCGGACGGGCTACTCCATATTATGAAAACTTAATTCATATAGAGATTGTAGCTTCACAGCTAAGTTTAGGTGAAATAGAGGAGGTCTCATAAAATGCCGGCTAAAACCCACTTTGTACAGACAGGCTTACAACACACTGAAATAGATAATTTTTTAGCTAAAGAGTTAAGTAAAGCTGGCTATAGTGGTGTTGATGTTCAAAAAACACCTTTAGGAACAAGGGTCATAATATATGCGGATCGCCCTGGCATAGTTATCGGCAGATCTGGGAAGAACGTTAGAGATTTAACAGCGGTGCTGGAGGAGAAGTTCGGTCTTGAAAACCCTCAGATAGAGGTGAGCGAATTAGAGGTGCCTGAGCTTAAAGCGCGTGTAGTGGCTAACCTATTAGTTCAGAGATTGGAGCGTGGTGATCATTTCCGGAGAGCCGCTTACGCTATTATGAGAAGGGTTATCGCGGCTGGTGCTAAGGGTGTTGAAATAAAGATTTCCGGTAAACTCTCAAGTGAGAGAGCGAAATACCAGAAGTTTCGTGAAGGGGTTGTATGTAAAGCGGGGGAGCCTTCGATGGTTTTCGTAGATTACGCTGCGCTTCAAGCTTATCTTAAACCGGGTGTTCTAGGTGTCCAAGTTAAATTAATGCCTCCCGATGTTGAAATGCCGGATGTTGTTAAAATAAAACCGCGTGAGGAGCCTATGCCTGTGAAAGAAGGTCTTGAAGTTTATCAGAAAACTGTTGAGGAGGCTAAGGTTGAACAAGCCGGTGAAACAGCTTCAAATACAGATAATCAAGCTCAAAAAATCTCTGACACCCAACCCCCCTCGGAAGTTAAAGAAGATTCAATAGGTGAAGCGTCTAAGGAGGAGTAGTTTTGGCTATATATAGAATGAAGCAAGTCCGCGGTATGTTAGATGAAGAAATTGATAAGAAACTTGAGGAATTGTATGCAGAGTTATCGCAGCAAAGGGTTCTCATAGCAGGTGGTGGGGCTGTGGAAAACCCTAGTAGAATAAGATTGGTGAGGAGAACAATCGCTAGACTGTTAACAGTTAAAAACGAACGGTTAAAGCAGGGTAGGGCTGAGTAAAATGGTTGCTGATATTCTTCGAAGCAAACAAGTTTTCACGCTAACAGGTTCTAGAATCAAGGTCTTAGATTCACGGGACTCTAATCTTAAAGGTGTAAAGGGAACTGTAATAGATGAGACTAAGAACATGATGCTTGTTAAAGAAGGTTGTAGAATGCTGATGATTCCTAAGCGAGTGGTTAAATTATCCGTTCAACAAAGAACCGGCCGTTTGATAGTTAACGGCTTTCAACTGATAGGTAAGCCGGAAGATAGGATAAAAAATTATTATTGGAGGGACTAAGCTTTGCGTAACATCGGTGTTAAAGTTAACCCGCCTAAAAACATGTGTAAGGATCCTGAATGTCCATTTCACGGTTCTCTGTCAATAAGAGGCAGGATCTTGGAAGGAATAGTAACCGGTAGGAAAATGATGAAAACCGTTACTGTTAGACGCGACTACCTTTGGTATGTTAAAAAATTTAAAAGATATGAGAGACGCCACACTCAACTGTCAGCTCATCTACCCGGTTGCATTGAAGTTAAGGAGGGGGATCGGGTGAAAATAGCGGAGTGTCGGCCTATTTCAAAAACCGTTAGTTTCGTTGTAATCGAGAATATGGAGGATACGGGAAATGGCCAGTAAACCAGCTAAAACTCAACCTACGAAGGCAGCTAAAGCCGGCGGTGCTAAGAGGGCTAGGAGGAAAGTGGAAGTAATACTTAAACCGAAGGTCTCCCGGGGATTATCAACAGGATCATATATAAAATGCGCTGATAACACTGGTGCTAAACTATTGAAAATCATCAGTGTCCTCGGATATAAGGGTCCTATTAACCGTCTGCCAAACGCGGGAGTCGGCGATATGATCATGGTATCCGTTAAACAGGGCACCCCTGAAATGAGAAGACAAGTTTTAAACGCGATTATAATCAGACAGAGAAAGCCTTATAGAAGACCCACCGGGGAATGGATTCAATTTGAAGATAATGCGGCTGTTATCACTTCACCTGTAGGTGAACCTAAAGCATCTGAGATAAGAGGTGCTATGGCATTAGAGGCTGCTAGCAGATGGCCGCGGCTTGCAAGCGCCGCTAGCACGATAGTTTAGGAGTTGAATGTTATGGTATCTAAAAAGCCGTGTAAACAGAGAAAAATACTCTTCACACTCCCAGTTCACAGGCGAGGTAAAATTATGGAAGCGGGTTTGAGCAGCGAGCTAGCGGAGGATCTGGGTGTTAAAAAACTACCGATAAGGAAAGGAGATAATGTAATAGTCATATCAGGTGAATTTAAGGGCAGTGAAGGAACCGTTACAAAGATTGATAGGAAAAACTATACTATACGTGTTAAAGAGTTGACTGTTGAGAAACCAGACGGCGCGGAATATAATGTTCCTTTACACTACTCGAATGTTATTATAACTAAATTAGAGAAAGATAAGTGGCGCTCTAAGATAATAGAGCGTCGAGCTGTAAAAGGAGGTTCAAGCTGATGGGTAAATTAGGGCCTACACTTCATCTTAAAAGATTGAACGCCCCGCGATTATGGAAAATACCTCGTAAAATTGTGAAATTCACTGTTAAACCAACACCGGGTCCGCATAAAAAAGGCGAGTACCTGCCTTTAGGTATAATTATCAGAGATATACTAGGCTACGCTAAAACATTGAAGGAAGTAAGATACATATTATCGAATAAAATGGTTTTAGTGAACGGTAAACCCAGAGTAAATTACAGATTCCCCGTAGGTTTAATGGACGTATTAGAGATACCTGAAACAAAAGAGTTTTATCGACTACTAGTTAACAACAAAGGCTTTATAATTCATCCTATACCTAAAAAAGAAGCGGCTGTAAGATTATGTTATATAATTGATAAAACTAATGTGAAAGGCGGTCATATTCAAATCAATTTAAACGACGGTTCTAATATTCTGTTAAAAGTTAAGGATCCTAAAAATCCTGTAGAAGATAAATACCAGACTAGGGACGCGCTTCTACTAAGCAACGTGGATAATAAGATTAAAGAGCATATCCCATTAAAGGAAGGCACCTACGTTTTAACGGTGGCTGGTAAGAACATGGGATACGCGGGGATTGTTAAAAAAATAGATAGGCGTCTCGGACCGTTTGCAAGCGTTGTTACAATTTCAACAGAGAAATACGGGGAGATTCAAACAGCGCTAGAATTTGTTTTCCCCACCGGCTTTGAGAAACCTTTAATATCTTTACCTGAGGTGTCCGTTGAATGAGTGAAAAAAGCATTTTGAATGATTGGGATACTAACCCTATGAGGATGCCTAGAATCTCAAGTGTGACTGTTAATATAGGTGTAGGTGTCTCGGGGGAAAAGTTAAACAAGGCGTTAACCGTTTTAGAGACTATAACAGGTCAGAAACCGGTAGCTACCTTGGCGAAGAAAAATATCAGAGACTTCTCTATAAAGGCTGGTGAAAGAATAGGCGCTAAAGTTACTTTGAGAGGGAGTAAAGCTGAGGGCTTCTTAAAGAAAGCGTTAGAGGTTGTTGAGTTCCGGATACCTGCATCCCAATTCGACCAGTATGGTAATGTATCCTTCGGTATAAAGGAGCATATAGAACTTTCTGGCGCTGAATATGATCCTGAAATAGGAATATTCGGTATGGATGTATGTATCGCGCTTGAAAGACCAGGGTACAGAATCAAGAGGCGTAGAAATTACAGGAGGAAAGTACCTTTATCACACAGAGTCAGCCGAGATGAGGCTATACTCTTCATGAAGAAGAAATTCGGTGTCAAAACCGATTGAATAGGTGAGCGAATATGAGTGAGAAATCTTACGGTAAAGGTTCTAGAAGATGCAAGTTATGCGGGACACATCAAGCGCTAATCAGACGTTACGGTATTTATATATGTCGCCGCTGTTTCAGAGAGAGCGCTAAGAAAATAGGTTTTAAAAAATATAGTTAGGTGAGAGTAATTGACACTGATGGATCCATTAGCTAATGCACTGTCAAACATAATAAATAGGGAGCGCATCGGTAGAAAAGAATGCGTAATATCCCCGGCCTCAAAGCTTATCGCGAACACTTTAAGAATAATGCAGAAAGCAGGCTATGTAGGGGAATTCGAATACATAGATGACGGTAGAGCGGGTAAATTCCGAGTACAATTATTAGGGAGAATTAACAAATGCGGTGTAATAAAACCCAGATACTCTGTTAAATATAAGGACATTGATAAATGGGAGAGCGAGTTCTTACCTTCAAAAGATTTCGGTATATTAGTTGTCACAACACCGCGGGGTTTGATGACCCATATCGAGGCGAGAGAGAAAAAGATCGGGGGCAGACTATTAGCCTACGTATACTAGGGGTGACTTATATTGGTGAAAGTAAAGTATAGTGAGAAACTGGTAAACATTCCAGCGGACGTTACCGTTAAAATAGAGGGTAAGAGTGTAACGGTTACAGGTGTGAAAGGAACTGTGAAAAAAGATTTCTCTGAAACCCCCTTCAAATATGAACTGGTAAATAACAGTTTAAAAATCTCTAAGAATGATGTAAATAAGAAAGAGCTGGCTACGATGGGTACAATCGCATCCCATATTAAAAATATGTTTTCAGGTGTAACTAAAGGCTACACTTATAAAATGAAGATAGTCTACTCGCACTTCCCTATAAGCGTTAAAGTATTAAGCGCTGATAAACTCCAGATTGAAAATTACGGGGGTGAACGTCAACCGCGAATTGCTAAAATACTAAACGGGGTTCAAGTACGCGTTGAAGGTGATGACCTAATAATCGCAGGTATTGATAAAGATGCGGTCTCACAGACTGCAGCTAATATTCAACAAACCTGCAGAACTAAAGATAAGGATCCGCGAGTGTTTATGGATGGAATATATGTTTACCAGAAGCTCGTAGGTGAAGATATATTCTGGAAGCTGATTTAACGGTGAACTGTCATGAACGAGATTAATAGACTGCTGAAACTGAGAGAAAAAATAAAAAAACATAAGCCATCCTTCATAAGACAGGAGAGCTGGAAATATAAGAGATTATGCGAAGCTTGGAGAAAACCGAAAGGAATCGACAACAAGGTTAGAAAATGCAAAAAAGGTTTTATTAAAATGCCGAGTATAGGTTACAGGTCCCCGGAGAAAGTTAGAGGATACCATCCTACAGGGAGAATGGAAATACTAGTAGAGAATATTAAACAGCTTGACAGCATAGAACCTGATAAATACATTCTCAGATTATCCTCCAAGCTAGGTATGCGTAAAAAAACTGATATAATACAAACAGCCCAAGAGAAGGGTTTACTGATAACAAATCTGCCTTTAAAGAAAGAGAAAGCGCCTGAAAAATGGGAGAAACTAACAGAACTTGAAACAGAAGAAATAAAACCTGAATTAGATGAAAAATACGTTAAAGAGCTTGAAGCTGAAGGCGCGCTTGAAGGATTACCAGAATATGAGCCTGAAGTTAAAGAGAAAACCGGGAAATCGAAGAAAACAGCTAAAAAAGTAGGCACGTCAAAAAAAGAGGCTAAAAGTAAGACTAAAACAAAAAAGGTTAAAACCAGTAAAAAACCAGCGGCGGCTAAAAAATCGAAGAAACCCGTAAAAGAGGTTGGTAAAGATGAGTCTAAGACCCCAAAAAGAACTAGCGGCTAAAATACTGAAGGTTGGTAAAAGCAGGGTTTGGATCGACCCTACTAGAATCGACGACGTTATGATTGCTATAAGACGGCAGGATATTAAAAAACTAATACATGAAAAAGTCATAGATAAAAAACCTGAAACAAGCATCAGCAGAGGAAGAGTTCGAGTCAGTAAAAATAAGAAGAAAAAAGGACTTAGAGTAGGTCACGGCTCGAGGAAAGGTCCGAAATTCTCAACACTGCCAAATAAAACACTCTGGGTTTCAAGAATAAGAAAACAGAGGGAGTATCTTAAACAGCTTAGAGAAAGACGTTTACTAACACCTGCAAATTATAGAATGCTGTATTTGCGCGCTAAAGGCGGGTCGTTTAACTCAATAGCCCAGCTTAAAGCGTTTATCGCGCAGAATAAGCTTTTGAGGAGATAAAATATGGCTAAAGGACCAGAATACCGGGTGGAGTTCCGGCGGAGAAGAGAGGGTAAAACAAATTATTACCTCCGTAGAAAACTGTTAGCTTCAAAATTAATTAGGTTTGTGGTTAGAAAAAGTTCAAAACATTTAACAGTCCAGTTAATAGCCCCGAAACTTGGCGGTGATAAAGCTATCGTAACTGTTAACACAAAAGAGCTTCAAACCAAATACGGTTGGAAGGCGGGAACAGGTAATCTCCCTGCAGCTTACTTAGCCGGGTATTTAGCAGGTAAGCGGGCGATCGCAAAAGGTGTGAAAAACGCGATAGTAGATATAGGGTTATGTCCGTGCATAGGCGGGAGCAGAATTTTCTCCGCTCTTAAAGGCGCGTTGACAGCAGGTTTAAGAATACCGGTCTCCGAGGAGATTCTACCTGATGATGAACGGGTTAAAGGCGTTCATATTAAAAACTATTATGAACACCTCGCAAAGAATCATCCTGAATCGAATAAACAACAGTTTAGTAAACTCGCATCCGCCGGGCTTGACCTATCAAAATTACCAGAACATTTCGAAGAAGTTCTAAAAACTATTGATAAACAACTTGACAAAGCGAAACCTGGAAAACAATCATCTAAAAAAACAGCTGAAAGCTCTAAGGGAGGTTGAAGTTAATGTCAAACCTAGATGAATGGCAGCCTAAAACAAGACTTGGTAGAATGGTGAAAGAAGGTAAGATCACAAACATTGACGAATTGTTCAGGCTCTGTCAACCCATTAAAGAGGTTGAAATAATCGACAGTCTTCTACCGAATCTTCAAGAAGAGGTTGTAGACTTGAACCTTGTTCAGAAACAAACAGATGCTGGTGAAAGCTCCCGTTTCAAGGCCACAGTTGTCGTCGGTAACAGTGAAGGTTATGTTGGTATAGGTGAAGCTAAGGCTAAAGAGGTTGGCCCGGCTATAAGAATAGCTATAATCAAGGCTAAACTAAATATCAGACCTGTTAAAAGAGGATGCGGTAGCTGGGAATGCGGATGCGGAACACCCCACTCCCTACCGTTCAAAACCACCGGTAAAGCTGGTAGTGTAGAAATCACGTTACTTCCAGCCCCTAAAGGAGTCGGTCTTGTTGTAGCTGACTGTGTGAAACTGGTATTAAGATTAGCCGGGATTAAGGACGTTTGGTGTTGGAGTAAAGGCCATACCAGAAGTACTTTCAACTTCGCGAAAGCAGCTTACGACGCTTTAAAAAACACATATAATATTATGACACCTAAGGAATGGGAGCGTGCGTAAAATATGGAGGCTACTAAAGTGTTATCGGTTATACGTATAAGAGGAACAGTCGACGTTAACTATGAAATAGAGGACACTATGAAAATGCTTAGACTGCATAAACCAAACCATCTTGTGCTACTAGATGATAGGAAATCATATGTTAAAATGCTTCATAAAATAAACAATTACATTGCTTGGGGTGAGGTTTCCGCAGATATGATAGAAAAACTTCTCAGAGAGAAGGGTAGGCTACAGGGGAACAAGCCGTTAACCGATGAATACTTGCAGAGTAACTCCGAGTTTAAATCGGTAAAGGAGCTTGCTAAAAGAATCCACGAGCTTAAAGCTAGTTTAACAGATGTAAAAGGTTTAAAACCTGTATTTAGATTACACCCACCGATGGGAGGTTTTAAAGGTTCGAAGAAAAAACCTTATAGTATGGGGGGCTTATTAGGCTATCACGGTAAGGAGATAGAGAACCTGATAAATAAAATGTTATAAATAACCGGGGTAGAGCGTATTGTCTGAGGAAGATGAGAATAAAAGAAAAAAGAAGAATTGGTGGGAGGAGGACTCCTTCGATGAGCTTACAGATATAGATGAATTATTCAAGAAACTAGCTGAAGGTTTTTTCAATCTTCCTAAAATAAGTGAGATGATTGAAAGTCTAATCAGAGATTTCGAACAGGATAAAGAAAAATTTATGAATTTAAAAGAACCGCTTTTCTGGGGGTTTTCAATAACCAGAGGCCCTGATAATAAACCTGTGATAAGAAAACTCGGCAACATTGAACCTGGAGAGGAACGGACAATAGTTAAAGAGGAGAGGGAGCCCCTTGTAGATATATTAAGCGAGGGTAAAGAAATAGTGGTGATAGCTGAGCTTCCAGGGGTTGAAAAAGATCAGATAAATCTTAAAGCAACCGATAACTATCTTGTCTTGAACGCTACTGCTCCTCAGCGGAAATACTATAAGAAGATACAATTCAAAGAGAAAATAGATCCGAGCAGCGCTAAAGCCATTTATAAGAATGGTGTTTTAGAAGTCAGATTCAAAAAACATGCTGCTGTGAACAGTTCAGGCGCGGAGATAAAAATTCAATAAAATTTTCAAGGAGGTTAATTATGACGCTTAGATTCTCTAAAAAAGTGAGAAAATACAGGGGTTGGAGAACGCAAGGTTATGGTAGAGTAGGTCAGCATAGGAAAAGCGGTATGAAAGGCGGTAAAGGCTTTGCCGGTATGAAAAAACACGGTAAAAGCTGGATTTTAACACATATACCTGGATATTTTGGGAAACACGGTTTCACGAGCCCTGTCTCATCATCCGCGAAAGTTAAACCGATAACTCTGAGAGAGTTAGATCAACTTGTAAAGCGTTTAGGGGCAGGTTCAACACCGACCGGTAAGCTTTTAACTGTTAATCTTAAAAATCACGGCTATAATAAACTTCTCTCAACAGGTTATCTTTCAACTCCAGCTGAGATCATGGTTGAAAAAGCAACCGCTAAGGCGATAAGTAAAGTTGAATCCATCGGCGGTAAAGTGATATTAGCTAATAAAAACTAAAAATATTTAATTAAAACCAGTAAAATAGAAGAATAATACTCTCGTCATTCAAGTAAGCGAGTTGAACTCTAAATGGTTCGTTTCCTAGAAGTCTTCAAGCCTTTGATGAGAATAGTCCCGGAGGTTAAGATTCCAGAGCGTAAAGTATCTTTTAAAATGAAGATTCTTTACACGATAATAGTGCTTATAGTCTATCTTGTCATGTCAAATATCCCGCTCTGGGGTATACCTGTAGGAATTGGATCAGACTACTTTTACTACTGGCGTATTTTATTCGCTTCAAACCGTGGCACTCTCACAGAGCTTGGAATAGGACCGATTGTAACAGCCGGATTAATACTGCAGGTTTTAGCCGGTTCTAAAATAATTAAAGTAGACTTCTCAGATCCTTATGATAGATCACTATTCACAGGCACTCAGAAAGTGCTTGCAATATTAATGACTGCGATTCAAGCTATCGCCTATATAAGCTTCGGAGCCTACGGTGCTTTAACATTCGAAGTGGCTTTCTTCGTTTTCCTCCAGCTTTTCTTCGCAGGTATACTTATAATTTTAATGGATGAAATGATTCAGAAAGGTTGGGGTATAGGAAGCGGTGTGAGCCTGTTCATAGCAGCTAACGTCACAGGCTCTATTTTCTGGAATATGTTCTCTCCAGCTCCAGCCAGCGACGGATATTTCCGGGGTGGTATAATAGCATTCTTTCAGGGAGTTATAGCCGCAGTTACAGGCGGTACTATAAACGGTAATCCCCCGGATCTAGTTTATTTAAGCTTCACAAGATACCCTGAGCCTAGTCTAATAGGATTTATAGTTACAATAGCTGTAGTTGTCATAGTAGTATACTTCGAGTCAGTTCGCGTGGAGATCCCTCTGAAAATGGCTAAATACCGCGGCTACACTGGTCGTTATCCTATAAGATTCCTCTATGTTTCAAATATCCCTGTAATATTAGCTCAAGCAATATACGCCAATATTCTCCTAGTAGGCCAAGGGGTTTGGAACACCTTCAATAAGTTAAACGATAACCCGTTGCTGAATATTATAGCTATGTTTAAATCAGGCAGCAGCGGGCAGCTGGAGCCTATAGGCGGCTTAGTGTATTTTCTCACACCGCCTAGAGGAATAGTGGGGGCTGGGAGCATAGCATCCGACCCGTTGAGGGCTCTAATATATCTTCTCATATTTATACTGCTATGCGCGGCGCTTGCTAAAGTATGGGTTGAAGTTTCAGGCATCTCTTCAAGGGATATAGCCCGCCAGCTTCTAGCTTCACCGATGCAGATCCCGGGGTTCCGTCAATCCCTCACGGTTTATGAAAGTATATTAAACAGGTACATACCTACCGTAACAATTCTAGGAGGGCTATTCGTAGGTTTGCTGACTGTTTTCGCTGATTTTCTAGGCGCTTTCGGAACAGGTATGGGAGTCCTGCTCTTGGTGGGTATAGTCTTCCAGTATCTTAGAACAGTAGCGGAGGAGCAGCAGGGTGAACTCGCAGCCTTTATCGGGAGGAGGAGATGAATACGCCCTTCGGTAAAATTGTAATTATAGCAGGCGCTCCAGGAGTGGGGAAAACCACAGTGGTTAATCTAGCTGTTAAAAAAGCCGCTGAAAAAGGTTATACGAATATTGAAATATTAAATTACGGGACAGCTATGTTCGAAGCGGCTAAAGAGGAGAAATTAGTTGAGGAGAGAGATGGTATGAGGAAACTCCCCCCTGAAACACAGATAAAACTTCAAAAAATCGCTGCTAAAAAAATAAGGGAGAAGGCTGCGGAGGGGGGAACTGTTATAATAGACACTCACATGCTTATCAGCACCCCCGGAGGTTACCTTGTAGGATTACCGTCATGGGTTGCTGAGGAGCTTAGACCAGATCAGATAATCTTGGTTGAAGCCGACCCTGAGGATATATTTATCAGAAGGCTTGAGGATGAAACTAGGAATAGGGATATTGAGGAAACCCGGTCGCTTCAACTACACCAGGATCTCGCGCGTTCAACAGCTATCTCATGCGCTGTTCTAATAGGCTCTACATTAAACATAGTTTATAATACTCAAGGTGATCCTGATAAAGCCGCTGAAAAAATCGCGAAGCTGCTTGTAGGAGAAGTGTAAGATATGTTAACAACGACTCTAATACCCGGAATATTTGAAATAGTCCAGTACCCTCCAGGATCAGCGATCCTAGTTGTAGGTATAGCTGTTGTAACAGCTTTAGTTTCGAATCTTATTACACGGTTGCTAACTGATACAGCTCAGCTTAAAAGATATACTAAGCAGATTAGACTTCATAAAGAAGCTTTGAAAAAAGCTGAAACGGAAGGGGATACTAAGAAAATCATTCAACTTCAAAGAAAAAATAAATACATACAGAAGATCTCTGGAAAAATGGCTAAACAAAGGTTAAAACCTCTAATATTCACTTTTGTACCGTTAATAATATTATTCTTTATACTCAACAATTTTTTCACATCTAGCGGCTCCGCTATATTAGTCGCCTACACCCCATTCCGACTTAACACTCTCCCCTTTATAGGCACGCTCCTGGGCAAAGTCGACTCACTAGGTTATGGTCTTTACTTTGTATTCTGGTATATGATCTGTAACTTTGCCATAGCCACTGTAATATCGAGAGCTCTTGGAACATCAGGTGAATGAGAGAGGTGTTTTAATGGCTAAATGCTCTAGGTGTGGTGGGAAACTTAACGGTATACCTCAAAGAAGCAGAGTTGAAATATCTAAGCTAAGTAAGTCTATGAAGCAGGTTTCAAGACTATGCGCGGGCAGCATCTGCCATAACTGCGTTGCTCAAATGATTAAAGCAGCTGTGAGAGGTGAGGCTGCTAAGCTAACTGGCGCTACTGAAGGGTGAGAGATTGCAGCGGGTAATGCTCCTCCTAACCAGTCATCCCCCGTCTATTTGCTGGTTTCTTGAGGTGGTTTGATGAACCTTGTTATATGTATAAGCGGTTCAGCTGGTACTGGTAAATCAACTCAAGCTACTGTAATAGCTAAAAAATACGGGTTAAAGTACGCTTCAGCTGGGAGTATTTTCAGAGATATTGCACGGGAAAGAGGGTTGAGTTTAAAAGAACTCTCCGAACATGTTTTAGAAGATACAAGTATAGACCTTGAAATCGACAAGAGAACTAAGGCTTTAGCTAAAGCCGGTAACATAGTTTTAGAGGGGCGTCTCACCGCTTGGATGACTAAAGGAATTGAGGCGCTTAGAATTTATCTAAGATGTCCGTTAGAAACGGAGATAAAGCGGGTTGCTGAAAGGGATGGTAGGAGTTTAGAGGAAGCTAGAGCTGAAACAATCGCTCGCGAGGAGAGTGAGAGAGTAAGATACAGTAAAATATACGGGATAGATGTCCGCGATCTAAGTATATACGATATTGTAGTGAACACCGACATTTACTCTATTGAAAGTGTTACAAAGATACTTATTACAGCAGTTGATGAGTATATTGCAAATATGGATAAGCGTTCAAACCGCTGCTAGTTGGCGCGGGGGGCGGGATTCGAACCCGCGCGATCCAATGGATCACAAGCTTTCAGTATCCTCTCCAGGCTTGCGCCGTAGTCCACTTGGCTACCCCCGCCTAAAGATAGGTTAATTATAGTTTTCGCTACTTGTAATTTAAGGTTTCCATGAAGGCGGATATGTTCCAGCCTTCATTAATACACTATCTGTTAAAGCGACCAGACCGTGATCCATATCTAAAATCTGCTTAGTGGTTGCTAAAGCCCTTCCTAAAGCTATAATCTCCCCCTTTAAAGTGAAGAACGCCACCAGTTCATTGGGCTGTATATCTGTCTCTAATTTTAAAACACCGGGCGCTGCTAGCGCGGCTCCGTGGCATATTGCGTCAACAGCTGAGTCTCTTACTATAATCTTAGGTATATGAGGGATCGCGTTCTCCATAGGTTGTATAACATTTCTAATAGCGTTCTCATCACCCTCCTCCTCGTAGAATCTGTAAGCGTCTAACACGTCGTGTAATGTTTTAAGTGTTTCATCCTCTCTATGGGGGCCACTTCTGGTTCTTCTAAGCTCCTGCATGTGAGCGCCGCATCCGAGAACCTCCCCTATATCATATACTAGTTTGCGCGCGTATGTTCCAGCCTCGCAACCCACTATTATCAATGCATCTCTGCCAGAAACCTCTAATAAATCAATATAGTAAACGCTTCTAATCCTCAGCTCTCTTTTAACAGATGATCTTACCGGGGGTCTCTGATATATTCTACCTTGGAAAAGCTGGACTGCTTCTCTAACCTTAGCTTCAGGAATCTGGGTGTGAAGCCTCATTAACACGATGTATTCTTTACCAGCGTTAAGTAATGCTTGAATTAGTTTAGTCCCTTTGCTGAGTAAAACAGGTAGAACGCCTGTAACCTGAGGATCTAGTGTTCCGCTGTGCCCTGCTTTCCTTATTTGAAATATTTTCTTAATCCACGCTACAACCTCGTGGGATGTAGGTCCGGCTGGTTTATCTAGGTTTATGAAGCCTCTATCAATATATTCTTTAATAGACCTCATATTCGGCGGTAGACCGTATTCCGGGTTAGTTGTATCATCAGCTTTAACTATCAGCTTTCTTTCTCTGTCAATAGGTAAACGATACTTCTCCAATTAACCGCCTTCCAACCATTTTTATTCTATAATCTGGAGAACGCTTTATTAGTCGATTTCAGCTATCAACCTGTATTCTCGAGAACTATTTCACAGGGTTTTTAACATAGTCTAACTGGTTGGCTTTCTGTAAAGCTTCTAGGATCTCCTTGTCATCAGCGCCTTTTTTAATATCTATTTTTATAGGGGTTGGCTCGATATGTTTAATATTAGTTCTTCTCCTACGCACTCCTGTAAGTTCCTTAGGACCTGTTACAAGTACGAAGTTTTTATCAACACTGTCAACTATAATACATTTTCTACCCGCTTCTCTACCATATAGTTTTACACAAATCCTACCAACTTCTATAATCGGCATTTTACACCTCCTCCTTTCTAGGTCTACATTAGAGTCGCCTCTAATGGTTCACTCCTGTGAATGAGAGGTTACTAACCCGATACTAAAAAACAAACAGTATTTAAAAGATTATTGGTTTATCTGAAGACTGTTATTTTAATATTTTGCCCGTTTCAATATACCAGAGATATAAATCCAGCTCAGCCAGACTTAAATTATTTCGCTCCGCTATTTCTCGTAGAGTCCCCTCGATCTCTAAATATTTTCTCTTAGTGAGTGTTTTAGGTTTAGTTACGAGTCTATGCTTGTCAAGCAGTTCTAGTATGTGGCTGTCTATTATAGCTATATTCGAGTAGCCTATATTTCTCATAAAATGGGATGCCTCTTTATATCCTAGACCTTTAATGTTGTTTTTAAGCCATTCCCTGAGCTCAGATTCTCCTATACTATTATCAACTAGTTCCTTTATTTTCTCCCTATATTTTCTCGCTTGAACTATGTATTTTGCTCTGAATGGGAAACGGTAGCCGTTATCTCTTAACACTCTCTCCAGTTCCCCCTCTCCCATATTTAAAAAACATTCACGTATTCTCTGATGTATTGTTATAGCGCGTTCAGCGTTAAAATTCGCTGTTAAAATACAGTAACATAGCTCTTCATATATTCGATCACAACAACTTTTACCGGTGTTTTTAAATTCTAAAATCCGCTCTTCCACTTTATTTTTTAAACCGCTGGCTTTCAATCTTTCAATTTCTCTTATAAGCTGCTCGTAAACCATGCTAAATCCACATCTGATAATTAGAAAAATTTAAAATTACAGTAAACCGATCTCTTTATGCTTTAATGCTACTTGCTCAGCTAATTGATCTAGTTTTTCAAAATCAGGTTTTTTAGGATACCCTTTTATTATTACAGGTTCAATTATCTCTGGTTTTATAGATGTGAATAATCCCTTAATGTATTCGACCATTCTACCACCCCACCCGTAGGAGCCGATTACTGAAACATATCTTGTTTTAGGTCTAAGTATGTTTACAAGATATGCGGCGTAGAAAGCTGACGGGTGCGGGCCGATTAGCATTGTAGGTGAACCTATTATAACCGTAGCCGCATCAATCAGGCTCATAGCTAACTCCCCTATATCCGCGTTCGTCAAATTATAGGGTTTAACTATTATTCCTTTACCTTCAAGCGCTTTTATAAGATGTTTAACCATTCTCAACGTGCTGCCGTGCATTGAAACATAAGGTAAAACCACTATGTTTTTCACATTATCCGACGCCCATTCTCTGTAGGCTTCGAATATTAACTCAGGATTTTTATAAATCGGGCCGTGGCTTGGAGCGATAAAATCTATTTTCATTTTTCCAAGACTCTCTAAATGTTTTATAATATGTGCTCTGAAAGGCATCATTATCTCCGCGTAGTATCTTTTAGCCGCACTTAACAGCTTGTTTTCATCGATAGAGGTGGAAAAACTGTTAGATGCCATATGGGAGCCGAAGAAATCGCAGCTGAATAGAATAGAATCCTCTAAGAGAAATGTTACCATGGTTTCCGGCCAGTGAACCCACGGGGTCATAATAAATTTTAAAGTCTTATCGCCTAAACTCAGTGTCTCACCGTCTCCCACGACTTTAAATTTCTCTTCAGGTATTAGTAATAGGTCTTTAAGCATCTCTTTACACTTAATATTAGTAACCACTTTAGCTGTAGGGTATTTTTCGAGAACTAACGGTATTCCCCCTGAGTGATCTTGTTCAGCGTGGTTGGAGATAACGTAGTTTATCTCTCTTATTTTTAAGCTTCTCAGATTATCTATTAACTCATCCTGCTTGGTCGGGTCTACAGCGTCGATAAGAGCGGTTTTACTTTTACCTATAATAATGTAAGAGTTATATGAGGTCCCATCTGGTAGAGGGATTATCTCATCGAAAAGTCGTCTATCGGCATCTAAAACACCTACAGAATATACGCCGGGTTTTAACTCTCTCACGTTCATATCATACACCTGTAATTTAATATTTTATCGATTTTATAAATAATAAGCTTTCAAATATTAGTTTCTTCGCTTCACTCGCGGTCTCTGAGTCTTCTTAATAGCGCTTTATATTTTTCAGCGTGTCCCTCCTCAGCTCTAGCTAATGCTAAGAATTTAACAGCTATATCTGTGTAACCTTCATCTTTAGCTATTTTTGCGAAATTCGGGTACATTTCCTTAAACTCGTACACTTCCCCGGTCACAGCCATATTTATGTTTTTAAAAGTGGAACCTAAA
>JAWBON010000002.1:30267-44374 GCA_038826135.1 Candidatus Odinarchaeota archaeon
CTGTTGGAAGCTTCACTTCAACTTTTAATTCTTTAAGACCCTCTTTCCCTGCTAGTTGATTTAATAACTTGTAATGTATTTTGGCGTGTGTTTTCTCCTGTTCCGCTGTTTTAATAAAAGCGTTTTCAGCCTCCGCGTATCCTTCTTTTCCAGCTATTTCCGCGAATAACATGTATTTGCTCCCCGCTACGCTCTCACCGATGAATGATTTAGCTAAATTTTTTAACGTTTCACTCATAAACGATCCTCGTAAGATTTTTAAGTTAATTTTATAAATTTAGGACGAATATTTAAGTATTATGTTACGAATATCGAACCTGAAAATAATATCCATACTCAAAAAAAATTCTAGAACACCCTTTGTTAAGATAGCTAAGGCGCTAAGTGTAAGCGAAGCTGCTGTACGAAAATCTGTTAGAAAACTATTATCCACAGGTGTTATTAGAAAATTCACTATAGAGGTTGACTATAAGAAGATAGGTTTAACCGTTGAAGCTATAATAGGCATAGACACAACACCGGAATCGTATCTTCATAACATAGAAAATCTTAAAGCCTTCGAAGAAATTGAAAGCCTATACACGTCAACCGGCGATCATATGATAATCGCCAGATGCTTATTCGAAGACTCTGCAAAACTAGCCTCCTTCCTCAAGAAGGTTGAAACATTAAGCGGGGTTATTAAGGTATGCCCAGCAATAATACTGGAGAAAATTAAGTAGGAAACGGTGCGCTGCTATGAAAGTTAATCGGAGAGCAATAACCCCTTTTATAAGCATAATTCTTCTTATAAGTTTTATAGGCGGTTTAGTCATCAACATGCAGTATATTTCATGGGAGCTATTCGCTATTTCAACATTCGGAGTTTCAATGTCGGTTCTGGGTATAATCACAAGTTTAGGCGAGCTCGGTTACAGTCTAATTCACCCTTTAACAGGTAAACTCTCCGATATAAGAGGCCGTAAAATTATTCTAGCTTTAAGCTCGATATTTTTTATTATAGGCGCCTCCATGCTAGCTATAGTATTTAATTTTATATTTTTAATACCGGCTGTTATAATATTTAGAATAGGGTCAGCTATTTTCGATCCAGGTTTCTACGCTGCTGTTGATGAAAGTGTTTTAGCTGAGAGAAGAGGCAGAGGATTCGGATTAAACTTCTCTATGAGAGTGGGTGGCGGTGTCTTAGCCGGTATTTTAGCCGGTTTAATAGGATTAAACCTCGGTTATCCGATATTATTTATCGTAATCGCTGGGATATCAGCCATATTATTACTGGTAGTTATCTTATTCAAACCAGCAAATAATCAATCAACTGATACAGTAAGCACTGTGAACTCTGTTTCAAAAGCGAAAATAGACGGGGATAACCGGATAAGGCTTAGAATATACGTAATCGGTGCGATGGATGCTTTCTCCTGGTCTATTTTCTATCCTATTTTCACAGGTATGCTAAATATTCATCTCCACCTTAACCTACTACAAATAGGTTTCGCAAACAGTTTACAACTCTTATTAATGATGATTATTTTACCGTTATTCGGATTATTCTCTGATAGATACGGTAGGAAAAAATTTTTTATATTATCAGAGGGATTAGGCGTGTTCACAATCCTAGGATTTCTTTTTTCAACAAATTATACGAGTATTCTCCTTCTACAACTACCTATGGCCGCTGTTGGAGCCACATACGTGGTAAGCTTCTACCCTCTTTTAATGGATAACACTCCGTATACGCGGAGAGCTGAGATAGTAGGGTGGGCTACAGCTATAAGAGGTCTTACAGCCTTTCCAGCGCCTTTTATAGGAGGGTTAATATTCGATATTTTAGGGTATGAAGCAACTTTATTAACATCAACTATTCTAGTCGTGTTAACGCTTTCACTAATATTCTCACTCTTACCAGGTCGAGCTGTTAATTAATAACGTTTAAATATGGTTCAGTGTACTTTTTTGAATGCGATTCCGAGAATTAACGGGGTAATAATATGCCTGCTGCTAAAAATGTTGAAGCTGAGCTTGCACTGTCTAAAAACGTTAAGCACGTGGTCAGACTTGTGAAAACAGATCTCGACGGCACTAAAAAAGTAGCTTTCGCACTACTTAAGATTCCAGGTATAAATATAAGGTTTGCGAACTCTATTCTGAGAGCCGCGCAAATAGACCCGAGTCTCAGACTAGGCGAGTTAAACGAATCCCAGATTCAGAAAATTGAGGAGATCCTTCAAAACCCTGTAAAACATAATATCCCATACTGGATGGTTAACAGAGTGAAAGACCCTCAGTCTGGTAAGCATATTCACATCTGCGGTTCAGATCTATTCTTAAAATTTAAAGAAGACATCGACACTATGAGGAGGATAAAATCCTGGAAGGGAATACGCCACGCGTTAAATCTTAAGGTAAGAGGCCAGCACACTAGAACCACTACAAGAGGCGGGGCTACAGTCGGAGTTAGCAGGAAGAAAGTAAAATCCGGAAGTTAAGGTGATGTTTTTGGGTGATCCTAGAAGACTGCATAAAAAATATTCGAAACCAGGTCATCCATGGCAAAAAGAAAGATTACAGGAAGAACTACCTTATATAGGTAAATACGGTTTGCGTAATAAAAAAGAGTTATGGAAGCTTAAAACACAGATCGGGCGATTCAGACAATTAGCTAGAACATTTCTCGGCGTTAAAACAGAGACAAGCGCCCGGCAGGAAGCAGTGCTGATTAAGAAACTAAACAGATTAGGGCTTATCCCTGAAAACGGTACTTTAGATGACGTGTTAAGTTTAACTGTTGAAGACCTTATGGAGAGGAGGCTTCAAACAATTGTTTTTAGGAAAGGTCTCGCTAATACTATATACCAGGCAAGGCAGCTTATAACACACGGGCATATAGCGATTAACAGTAAAGTTATAAAAAATCCCGGTTATATTGTTTCAATAACCGAGGAGCCTGGTATAAGTTACGCTTTAAACAGTCCTGTTAAAATTAAAGGCGATGCGAAAGCATCAGCTTGACATTTACTTAAAGGTGTTTAATGATGAGTGAAGGTAAAGAAAACGTTAAAACAACTGGTGGGAAAACTCAGAAAACCCCCAGTAAAAATGTTAAAAAAGTTCAAAGTCAAACCAAAGCTGAGCCAGCTGAATCTAAAGCCCGGGAAAAACAGCTTTGGGGTATAGCTCACATATATAGTAGTTTCAACGACACAATAGTTCACATCACTGATTTAAGCGGCGCTGAAACAATAGCACGTTACAGCGGTGGTATGATAGTTAAAGCTGACAGAGAGGAGTCAAGCCCCTACGCTGCCATGCAAGCTGCTTTTAAAGCAGCTCAAGCTGCTAAAGATAAAGGAGTTATAGGAATCCATATTAAGGTAAGAGCTCCAGGAGGACGCAGCGCGGTAACACCAGGTCCGGGAGCGCAATCCGCTATAAGAGCTTTAGCGAGAGCTGGATTGAGGATAGGCCGAATAGAAGAGGATACACCTATCCCACATGATGGTACACGTGTGAAAGGTGGGCGTAGAGGACGCAGGGTTTAACCGTTTAAGCTGATTTTACAGCGTAATCGCCTGTTTTATTAATAGGCTTTTTAAATAAAGATTGTAGAGTGAATATGAAGAATTTGATTTTAAAACCAATACCCGGGCGGCCGGCGCTCCTGCTGGCTGGTAAAGAGCGTAGACTACTCTGCATAGCTGATCTTCATCTAGGTATAGAGACTACGTTCATAGAGAGAGGTATTAACGTAACACCTCAAAGCGAATGGCTGGCAGAAAATATTCTCTCGATAGCTGAGAAAGTTAACGCGACAGAGCTGCTTATTGTAGGTGATCTTAAACATAATATTCCGATTAATACAGTTCTTGAAGCGATTCATATCCCCGAGTTCTTAAACGCGTTAGCTAGTAATCTTAAGGTTACCGTGATTCCTGGTAATCATGATACTGGTTTAAAGAAGATAATTCCTGGTAACATACACTTAGAGCGCTCAACCGGTATGATAGTTAACTTAGAGGGTGTTAAAGTGGGGTTTGTACACGGGCATTCTAAACCATGCGCTCAAATTTTTAATACGGATATTTTAATAACAGCTCACACGCATCCAGCTATTAGACTGATAGACCGATTATATAAAACATTTATAGAACCTGTCTGGGTTACAACCAAGCTTATTACAGCTAACTTAAAAAATTTAGTAGATGACCTCCTGCTTCAAGATAATATAGTGAACACTAAAACCATTATAATGCCCGCTTTTAATCCTTTAATAACAGGCTCACCTGTGAACACGGGTAAAAACAATCCTTTCTTAGGCCCTCTTCAGAAACCTCAATTCATAGATGTAAAAAACGCTGAAATACATATGCTAGATGGAACATACCTAGGTACATTAAAAGACTTGCCGGAGTTTAACGATTTCAAATTCAATTTTTCACTGAAGAATACTGCACGCATATCTGACTTCTAATTTTACTGAACTGAATAAAACTATTTTTTAAGAGCTTGGACAAGCAGTGGAAGAAACGCACCTACGTCGCTTACAACACCTATCGCCTGCTGTGTTCCGCGATCCATAAGCTTAGCTACAACCGCGGGGTTAACATCCACGCATATTGTTTTAACCCATGAAGGTAGCATGTTACCAACAGCTATTGAATGAAGTGTGGTGGCTAACATTACAACAAGGTCAACATCTCTCAACGTTTCCCTCATCTTATCCTGGGCTTCAATCGTGTTAGTTATAACTTCCGGCAGCGGGCCGTCATCTCTTATTGAACCGGCTAGTACAAAAGGTACACCTTTATTTATCAACTCGTACATGACGCCGTCTTTAACTAATCCTTTTTCAACAGCTCTTTTTATGGAGCCTGCTTTTCTAATCTCGTTTATGGTTACTAAGTGATGTCTATGCCCTCCCTCCATCGGCTGTGTTGTTTTGAGATTCACTCCCAGAGATGTCCCGAAGATCCCTGCTTCTAAATCATGTACCGCTAAGGCGTTACCAGCTAAAAGAGCGTTTACATAACCCATTTTTATTAATTCCGCTAAACACTCTCTTCCACCTGAATGGATAACCGCCGGCCCGGCTACGAATACTATCTTACCGCCTTTCCTTTTTACATTAAGCATTTCCTCTCCAATAGCTTCAGCGTAAACTTTCACCGGCCGCTCGCTTGACACACTCGAGGTCATAAACTCGAATACGCCTCTTTTACGGGGTCTTTCAGGCGGCTTAACTCTTATCCCTTTAGTCCCGATAACAAACAACTCTCCCTTCTTAACCTTTGATAAAGGAACACAATACGCGGCCCCGTCTTTTATCATGATGCCTTTATCCATCTCTATGTTTTTAACCTCAAGCCACTCCCCCTTGTACCTTACATAAGTCTTATGATGGGTTGTAGAGTAAAATCCGTCGGGGAAAACATTATCTGCTGGGGCTGGAGATAACTCCGCGTCTTCGAAGTCAGGTGATCTTGCACCGAATTTTTGAATAACGTCTAAAATATGCTGGAGTTCATCATTAGATTTCGCGAAAACTCTTATTGAAGCGTAAGATATATCCTCTTTTGTTCGACCAACTTTTAAATCTATAATTTCTATTTCTCCATCTAAATCATAAATAGTACCTAAGACTTGTGAAAAAATATTTGAGTCTAATAGATGCCCTTGCAGATTAACAATAGTGTCAAAAGGGTATTTTTCAACATCTACACGTCTAGGCTCACCCATACACTCCACCTACGCGTTAAATATTAGATTTCATTTTAATCACTATATTCCACTATCATTAAGAGGAATCTATTTTTATAACTTGAATTTAAGAGACCATAACCATGTAAATATCGTTTACATTTGTACCAGTGGGGCCTGTTATTATTTCATCCCCTACTATGTTAAAGAATGTATTGGTATTAAAACTTGAAAGATATGAATCCGGGTTTAAGCCAAGTTCACCCGCTTTTCTCAAAGTATATGTGTCTGATATAGCGCCTGCAGCTTTACTGTTACCGTCTAAACCATCAGTTCCCACGCAGCAAACCGTGATATTCTCTAAACTATTAATTTTCGTAATCGCGCTTAAAGTAACAGTCTGGTTGCGACCGCCTAAACCAGGTTCACCCTTTAACGTCACAGTTGTCTCCCCACCGCAAACTATCAAAGCGGGTTTTTGAACAGGTTTATCTGTTTCCGCTATTTCTTTAGCTATATTTATAAGAAATACACCTAACTCTCTGGCCTCCCCCTCCATTGTTGAAGATAGTAGAAGCGGGTTATAACCTGTTTTTTCAGCCAGGGAAACTATGTTATTTAAAGCTATTCTATTACTGCCGATAATTATGTTTTTTACATTTTTAAACACAGGATCTGATTCTTTAAGCGTTTCCGGTCTCAACCCGTTAACACCTTCATTCAAATACTTTATTATCGAAGCTGGGAGTCTATCTCTAATACTGTATTTATCAATCACGCTCAGGCAGTCTTTAAAAGTGGTTTGATCAGGGGCTGTAGGACCCGCGCCTATTGTATCTATCCTATCCCCTACAACATCGGATATAATAAGGCTTATTATTTTTTTAGGATAGGCTCTCTTAGCCAGCCACCCGCCTGCTATACGCGATAAATGTTTCTTAATAGCATTCATCTCAATAATATTCGCTCCGGAGGATAGTAGAGTTTTATGAGTATCCTGAAGATCTTTTAATGCTATCCCTTCAGCTGGGTAAGTGATCAGCGCTGAACCGCCGCCTGTGATTAAACAGAGAATTAAATCTCGGTCATCTGCTTCATTGATTAGATTAAAAATTCTCTCAGCAGCGTGAATACATCTATCATCCGGTATAGGATGAGAGCTCTCCAAGATTTTTATCTTTTTAGTTTTAAAATAGCCGGATGTCCCTGATAAAACTGCAACTATCCCCGCCTCTATGTGCTCCCCGATCTTCTCCTCTACGGCTTCAGCAAGATACCCGCTGCCTTTACCAGCGCCAACCACGTATATCCTGCGCGCTTCACTTTTATTTATTCTAAACCCTGCGATGTTAATGTATTTACCATCAACGCTTATCTTATTCATAATAAGGCTTCTGGGGTGAACTGAATTTAACGCGCTTTCAACAATGTCTAACATCATCCTCCTTGCACGTCTCTGCTTGTCTGTGAGAGCGTTATTCACCAAGGTCTCCTTATTTTTAACGATCATTTTTAAACCTCATTTTACATTCACAGCGTTAACTGGTTTTAAACATTTAACGCATTTTATAAGCGTGTTTTGAAACCAGTCTGATCACCATCCGCGTGATCTCAAATCTAACACTACCAATACCTGGGTTAAAATAATACCCGGTTTTCGAGCAGAGGCTCATCCTTCACAACTCTATTAAATCTAAACGTGTTTTAAAACTATAAGCTTTAATTAATCTAAGCCTTTCCTTATCGAATAATATTTTTTAAAGGTGTGTTAATAGGCAATGTAGCCAGATTATTTAAAACATATTTAAATCAGCATCTTGTTTTTAACTCTAATTTTTCCTTCTCCCACCTATTTATACATGTTTAAATCCATTATCTTTTTAAAATAAACCCTCAAATATCCATATTAGTTTATCTCGATTACGAGTCAACCGTACAGTTATTAACAATAACATATTACTATATGGCTGGTGTTTTAATTGAGGGGTATGATAATAGTTGAGTTATCTGATAGACCTGGGCAGTTAGCTCGTATAATAACTCCTTTAGCTGAATGCGGATGTAATATTCTGAACGTACATCATGTAAGAGAGCTTGATAAAGAGGATGTAGCAAGAGTTGAAATCACCTTTGAAACTGATAATAAACTGAATGTGGATGAAGTAGTTGACTCGCTTAGAAAAAACGGTTTAACAATTATAAGTTACAGCCCGAATATTCAAACTTTCAGGGAGACTATAATCCTGATAGGACATGTTTTCACAACAGATATCACTGATACAATAATACAGATAGCTAACAGTGGAATACAGGTGGCCAGCGTTGACGCCCGCATCACTTTAATAGAGGAGGTTTCATCGGTGAAAATGGTTCTACAAAGCAGTTCTGAAGATAAACTGAGCAGAGGCATTGAACTTTTAAAACAGATATGTAAAAAGAAGAACCTGTATATGATAAGGAGCGTTAGAGAATGAGGATAGTTATTATAGGTTTCGGGACGGTTGCTAAAGCGCTTATAAAAGTGTTGGCTGATAAGGCACCGCTTATCGAATATGAACACGGGGTTAAAGTCGATGTAATAGCCGTGTTTAAGCGAGACGGTGCTTTCATAAATAATAAAGGTTTAGATTTAAAACGTGTTATCACATTAAAAAAATATGTTGAAGACCGTGATTGGGTTAGCTCCGCTGATTTTAAGAAGGTTATAGATGATTTAAAATGTGAATGCCTTGTGGAACTCACTCCCACTAATGTTGAGACTAGTGAGCCGGGTTACTCTCATATAAGAACCGCTTTAGAGCATGGAATGAACGTTGTTACAGCTAATAAAGGGCCTTTAGCATTATACTATCCTGAATTAATGGAGTTAGCCCGTCAAGTTAACAGGAAAATACTGTTTGAAGCGACAGTTGCTGGGGCTATCCCTGTTTTCAATCTTGTGAGAAACACGTTGAGAGCTAACAGAATACTATCTGTGAAAGGTATTTTGAACGGTACAACCAATTACATACTGTCACGTATGACTAGTGAGAAACTACCGTTTAAAACAGTTTTAAAAGAGGCGCAGAAACTCGGCTTTGCGGAAGCTGATCCAACCTATGATATAGACGGGATTGACGCAGCTGCTAAACTAGTCATCTTATCTAACGCTCTACTAAAACAGAAGTGCCGGTTTAAAGATGTTAACAGGCAGGGTATAAGAGATATAACACCTGAGGCTATTGAACTAGCCCGTAAAGACGGATTCTTAATTAAACATTTAGCTACAAACGAGGATGGTGTACTAGAAGTAGCCCCCCGTCTTGTTGAAGTCGGATCTCCCTTCGCTGTAAGCGGGTCTTTAAATGTTGTAAAACTTCAAACAGATCTTGCTAAAGACTTAACGTTGATCGGAAGGGGTGCAGGCGGTGTTGAAACAGCAAGCTCTGTGTTAAATGATATTCTTGAACTTTCCTTACTGTGTAGATAGTGTTTATTTAGGCTTATGACCAAATTAGATTATAATCAATAATTATTAGGTGTGCGCCATGTCTGTGTCAAAGTATGTTTTTAAAATAATACTTGTGGGTGACGGGAGGGTTGGTAAAACATCTCTACTCTTACGGTTTACAGAGAACAAGTTTAGGGCTGAATACAAGAAAACTTTAGGGACAGATTTCGCTGTTAAAAACGTGAAGGTTAACGGCGAGGAGGTTAAACTTCAAATATGGGATTTAGGAGGTCAAGAACTGTTCCGTGATCTTCGTAAAGCATTTTATCCAGGCGCTAAAGCAGCTCTGATCGTCTATGATGTTACTAACAGGCGGTCTTTTGAAAGCGTTCCCGCCTGGCACGCGGATATAGTTTCAGCTCTTAAAAAAATACCTATAATCGTTGTCGGTAACAAGATTGATTTACCGAGAGACGTCTCATATCAAGATGCGAAGAGTTTATGTGACCGCCTTTCAGTGGAATATATTGAAACAAGCGCTAAACTAGATCAGAATGTTGCAGACGCTTTTCTAAAAATAGCTTCAAACGCCGTGATCTCAGCGAAAGGTCTTTCACAGAAAGCAGCACCCCCTGAACCTGTTGTCAAGATACCTGCAATAGTTGAAAAACCTATTTTAACCACACCTAAAATATTCGAATCACCTAAACATGTTTCAAGCGGTGTGAATAGTTTCTATGAATGGTTTGATAGAAACAACGATTATCTTAACTCTATAGCAGAGGATTTGCTTACACTGGATATCTCTAAGGAAAAAGAGCTAATCCCGAATATGGAAGGTGAACTTTTTAAGTTAATAGGGGCTCACGGAATTAACTCGTCATTGGAAGCTAATAATACTTGTCTGAGACTATACTCCGATTCTAAAAATCCAGTGTTAAGTATAATACTTGATTTAAATCTTAACAGCATCGATTATTTTAAAAAATGTTTAATCAGCTTACTGTTAGCCGCCGTGGCTTTAAAAAAATATAATATAAATAGTAACGTGAATTTCTACATAGTATTCGGGGATTATTCAAAAGAGGATGAAGATTATAAGGAGTATTTCAGAGAGGTTGCGAAAAAATCAGATTATACAATAATGATTGTTGAAAGAGAATTTGACTCAATAGGGATAATACCGAAAAAAACACTCTCATACACTGTAAGTTTCCAAGGGGATAAAAGCTACAGCAGCCCATATATCTTAAATAACGCTCTTTTAAAATATGTAGCCAAACTTTTTAAACAGGTTGAAGAACCGTTAGAAAAAGTCAATTTATCGAATTCGAAAATTAATATAACGTCAATAAACGGTTTCAACACTGAAACATCATCATCCTCTATAGGTCTTGATTTTTCAGTAAACTATGCTGAAAACACTGAAAAGATTAAGCAAATGTTAAACGATGTTAAGCAAACTCTTGTCGAGGATGGAAACCTGAAGATTGTAATAGAGGAAAATACGGATAAACTTTCACCTATGATAACTCATGAAGCGCCTTTACTACTTGTTTTAAGAGATATTATTTACTATAATCTAGAGAGAATTGTTAGAATAACATACGAGGAGCCTTACGGTAGTATCGCAAATCTCTCCTCACTACCTAAACCCTTCGTTCTATTAGGTTTCACTAAAATACCGCTTACTAATATTAAAACACAGGTTTTTAATGATATTATAATCCCGGCTAAAATCATCTCAGGCACTTTGATTGATTTAACAGGTAGTGGGTAAACTTATTCATGTGATAGTTATGGAAACTATAACCCCAGCTAAGATGAGAGAGTTAGAGCTTAACAGCGCATATATTGGTTTAAACCCTCTAATATTAATGGAGAACGCTGGCAGAGGTGCTTACGAAGAGATTAAAAAAAGATACAACCCGGATAATCATAAATTCATCGTATTCTGCGGGACTGGTAATAACGGTGGAGACGGATTCGTCATCTCCCGTCAACTGTCCTCTCATAACATAGTTGACGTGGTTCTTTTAGGTCACCCTGATAAAATATCACGGCCAGAAGCTAAAATAAACTGGGATATTATTGAACGATTATATCAGAGAATTAGAACTCACATAGTGCTGTTCAAAGAAGATTTAAATAAAATAACACAGCTGGTTAAAGAAGCTGATGTGATAATAGACGCTATTTTAGGGACGGGTATAAAAGGCTCTCTCAGGGAACCTTTGAAAACCGCTATAAGAATGATAAATGAGTCTGAGGCTAAAAAAATATCAATAGACATCCCCTCAGGTATGGATCCGGAGTCGGGTGAAACAGCAGGTATTTCAGTGAAACCGGATTTAACTATAACATTTCACAAGGCGAAAAAAGGATTTATCGGTAATGAAAAAGTTTTAGGGGAGCTTGTAATAACGCCGATAAGTATACCTGCAGAGGTTGAACAGGTAATAGGTCCAGGTGACGTTATAACAGTTTTGAAGAAAAAAAATATTGAAAGCCGCAAAGGGGATTTCGGTAAACTGCTAGTGATCGGTGGAAGCGATAAATACCATGGTGCTCCAATATTCTCTGCAATGGCTGCTATAAGAGCGGGGGTGGATCTTGTAATAATAGTCGCACCGGAAGCTATAGCAAATACAATTAGATCTTATACACCTAATTTTATCGTTAGAGGATATCCGGGTAAATATTTAACAGCCGAGTCGTTGAAACACTTCCCTGATCTAATAAACTGGGCTGACGCCGTGGTTTTAGGGCCGGGTCTAGGGGTTGAAGCTGAAACTAAAGAAGCTGTTAGTAAACTATTCAAATTAATAAAGGATGCTAATAAACCCTTAGTCGTCGACGCTGACGCGATCAAAGTTTTAGCTGAAAACCACGCTATCCTAGCCGGTTCACCTACAGTTACAACACCTCATAGAGGAGAGTTTAAGCTGTTAACAGGTATAGAGATTAAAGACAGCGTAGACATAGTGAATATGATAGAGAAAATATTATCTAAGATCAGTGAATTTAATATAACGTTCATAGTAAAAGGGGCTGTTGATTTAGTGGCTAATAAAGATTCTTTCAAACTCGATCTTTTAGGTAACCCGGGTATGACTGTCGGCGGAATCGGGGATGTCTTAACCGGTGTACTGGGCTGCTTACTATCCCAAGGTGTGAAGCCCTTCCAAGCAGCGTGTGCAGCTATATTTATAACAGGCCTTTCAGGCAATCTTATAGCTGGTAAGAAAGGCTATCATTTCACAGCCTCTGAAATGATAGAGTACATACCTTCAGCTATAGAGGAAGTATTATCTTTTGAAAACAGTTTAAACATTACACCACCGGATAAAAAGATTTATGAGGCTCTTAAGTTTAGAAAAACTGAAATACTTTAATATTTATTTAGTAGAATAAAGTAATATTCTATAAAAACAAGCGTGATGGGGATGCAATTATTCGATGTGAATGATAACGGTGATCTTACCGAGATAAGCGATAGCCTCACTATAAGAGAGCATCTTAAAAGCGGCTCGGTTTTCATCATAGTCGACGATGATAAAAAGAAAATATGGATATGGAAAGGCACTGAGGCGCCTGTACGGAAGAAATTTATAAGCGCTAGAGCCGCATCACAACTACGAGAGGAGCGTGGATTAAATTACAAGGTCTATAGTGAGGATGAAGGTGAAGAATCTGATAGTTTTCTTAAGTCTATAGGGGAGACTCCTAAACATGTTGAAGCTAAAAAACCCCCTGTAACAGAGAAGAAAACTGTTGAAAAAACGCACGCGGTTTCCAAACCGGTTGGTGAGGAGCTTAAAAGAAGTGTGGAAAGCACGCTCATAGAAAAAGAAGTAAAGGAAACAGTTGAGCCACGACACACCCCTGTTGTTAAAAATGTAACAGAATCAGCTGAAACCACGTCTATACTTGAAAAACTTGAAACAGTTCCATTACCTAGGGGGTTTGAAAGAGAGCTTGTTATAGTCGGTAACAATATTTACACTGTTTCTGAGCATACAGTTCACTTCCTAGGTCAAAAACAGATTAAGAAAAGACTTGAAAAAGCCCCTCTTGGAACAGTGCCGGAGGGTGTTTTCCTAGCTGAGGATTACACCCCTCGAGTAATAGTGAATAACGGTGCTGTTATGGCTATTGAATTCTTAAAGAAAATGGAAGCGGTTGAGGTTCCAACAGAGGAGGTTTCATCCATAAGAGACGAGTTAAAATATAATTTAAGCGATTTAGTTGACTTCTTTAAAATCGAAATAAAAGGCAATGAATCAGATGAGAACGATGAGGGTTGAGAAATGGCGGATGGTGTGAGTAAAGAACAGGCTGAAGCTTTAGCTAAGCATTTGAGCGATATCGCTATGAAATCGGATCTTGAAGCTTTAGCGGTGGTGACAAGAGAGGGTGTTAGATTAGCATTTAAAGTAGTGGGCTCTAAAAAAATTGAGCCGGATTTGATGTCCGCTATATCCGCTGCTATGCTTCATGTCGGTGAAAGCGCTGTGGAGAAAATGGGGTTGAAAGAGCTTTGGGAGGTTATAATTACAGGGGAAGAGGGTTATATAGTTTTATCAGGGGCTGGCAGGCTTGTTTTAATAGGTTCAGGTTCAAGCTTGAAAACATTAACTAATACAGTCTCAGTTTTCAGAACATACTCTAGGAGGATAGCGGATCTTTTCCCGTTAAAAGATTGATTTAAAATTTTTAATCAACTCTTTAATTTTAACCATAACCTCTTTACATTTAGAAGCGTCTTTACCCTCAACTGTTATTCTTATAAGAGGCTCTGTACCTGAAGGTCTTATCAGGGCTCTCCCCCATTCAGCGATAACGTTTAAGCCGTCTAGGGTGTTAACGTTTATCACACCATTCATCTTCAAGATCTCTCTACCAGCTTTCTCCATAACATGTTCCTTCTTTTCATCTGGGCAATCCACTGTCTCTCTTATAACAGGGTATATAGTTATCCCC
>JAWBON010000003.1:0-37689 GCA_038826135.1 Candidatus Odinarchaeota archaeon
TTTATGTTAACTTTTTCTTTTAAGCGGATATTAGCATCATAAACAGGTATAAGTTTGTCTAAACCAGCGTGCACATAACTTCTAGAACTATTTTTTCGAACAACTACACCTTGTCTGATACACTCCCGCTGGATTTCACTGCTTTTTACAAAGCGCATATGATGAGGGGCTTCTAAAGGCGGTAAACGCCCCACGCTTCTAAGATCGTCATTCAATGGGAAGAAATATTTTCTTAGATATTGAGGGCAATCAATATAATCAAAAATGGTTTTCAAAAACTTTGCATTTAATCTTGACCATTTCTCCCCTGTGTTGTAAACTATAATCTTACTTATTTTGAATACAGCGGCTGCTCGTGCGATTAAACCGACCTTGATAGTTTTCGAATCAATATCACTGCAATCTTCTAGCAGAGATGAGGGAAGCAGCAAAAAAATTTTACTCATAGTTACAGCCTCTAATAAAATTAAGTTTTTGAAAGCATATTTAATAGTTTAAGTTACTAATTTAAGAGTTTAAAAGCGTAATATTAATAAGCTATGCTGTATTTTTTAAGTTGCCTAAAATTTATTATCATGTGAATACGGATAACATTAAAGATCATGTTAAGAAGGGATGATTTATGGGTCATAGAAGAAGCAGCCCTAAGAGAGGTAGTTTATCATATTTGCCTAGAGCTAGGGCTGATAACATCATCGGGAGGATAAGGAACTGGCCGGATTATCAGGGGCCTCCGAAAATACTGGGTATGATGGGTTATAAAGCCGGTATGACGCACGCTGTTATCGTTGAAACTAAACCTACAAGCCCATGGGTTAGTCATGAAATCTCGGTACCTTTAACAATAATAGATGTACCGCCGCTTATTGTTTTTGCAGTACGAGGCTATAAAAAAACTCCTTACGGTCTACGGGTTGTCGACCAGATATGGAGCGCGGAAGTTAACCCTGATCTTGGCAGGAGATTAACCGTACCTAAAGACTATAATTTTGAAGAAGCGGTTAAACGATTTGAGAGCAAACTCCAAGGTATGGATGAGTTAAGCGTCCTGGTTCACACTCAACCGAAACTTGCAGGAATCTCTAAGAAAACACCGGATGTAGCTGAATTCAGGGTTGGCGGTGGGACTGTGCAAGAGAGGTTCACGTATTTAAAAAATCTTTTGGGCAAAGAGATCAGAGCGCGTGATATCTTCACTGAGGGAGGATACCTAGATACTATCTCTGTTAGTAAAGGTAAAGGATTCCAAGGTCCTGTTAAAAGATGGGGTATAAGAATACTTCCGAACAAGTCTAGGAAAACAGTTAGGGGTGTAGGTTCAACAGGCCCATGGCACCCAGCTAGGGTGTTTTACACAGTGCCGAGAGCGGGGCAGATGGGGTTTCATCAGAGAGTAGAGTATAATAAAAGAATAATTAAAATAGGGGAAGATCCTAAAGAAATAACTCCTAAAGGGGGTTTCTTAAGTTATAGTCCTGTTAAAAGGGATTACATGCTTGTTGAAGGAACCATACCTGGGACTAGAAAGCGGCTTATAAAATTTAGGCTACCTGTAAGAGCTCTTAAATTAGGAGCTGAGAAACCACCCCAGCTTGTATATGTATCTTTGGATAGTAATCAAGGTGCGTGACTGTGATGGCTGCGGCTAAAGTTGGAGTTTACTCGTTGAAGGGTAGAAAAATCGGGGATGTTGAATTACCACCAGTTTTTAAAACCCCGATCAGACTGGATTTAATTAAGAGAGCGGTGTTATCTGCAATCAGTAAGAGAAAACAGCCCTATGGGAGAGACCCTATGGCAGGTAAGAGAACCACAGCGATTTCTCTAGGACCGGGGCATGGTATATCAAGAGCGCCTAGGGTTAAGGGAAGCGGTTATAGTGCAGCTCAGAGAGGCGCGTTTTCCCCGTCAACTGTGGGAGGGCGCTTAGCTCATCCGCCTAGGTCTAATAAAGTGATCGGGGAAAAAATAAATATTAAGGAGAGAAGGCTTGCTTTAAAATCTGCAATAGCTTGTACAGCGGTTAAAGAAATGGTAGAGGCGCGGGGTCATAAATTAGCCGATGTAAAAGAGCTGCCTATAGTTATAACTGATGAAATTGAAAAAATAAGTTCCACTAAAGAGGCTTTAGAGATTTTAAACGCCTTCGGATTAGAGACCGAGTTAGATAGGTGCAAAGAGAATATTAATATCCGGGCTGGTAAAGGTAAGATTAGAGGTAGAAAATATAAGAAACCTAGAGGCCCACTCGTCGTGGTAAGTAAAGATGAAGGCGTTGTTAACGCTATGAGGAATATTCCCGGTGTAGATGTTATAACCGTGTCTAATTTGAACTGTGAGCTTTTAGCTCCAGGATGCCATGCGGGTAGACTTACAATATATTCTAAATCCGCTTTAGAAGCTTTGAAAAACAGGTAGGTGTGGTAAATGGCGTACAGAAATATATTAATCCACCCGGTTATAACAGAAACCGCTTTAGAGCTAATAGAGAAAGAGAATAAGCTCACATTCCTGGTTAGGAGAGAAGCTACTAAAAAGAGTATAAAAGAGGCGGTTGAAAAATTATATCAGGTGAAAGTTGAGAAAGTGACAACGTTAATCAGACCTGACGGTAAGAAGAAGGCTTATGTTAAATTAACTGCTGAAAACAGCGCCGCGGATTTAGCGACTAAAATCGGTATATTCTAAAGGAGGAATTATAATTGGGTAAAAGAATACTTGTCCAACGTAAAGGACGTGGAGGAAGACAGTTCAGAGCACTCTCTAATCATAGTAGAGGCGCGGTTAAATATGCTTATCTTCAAAAAACAGAGCCTGAGACTGTTATAAAAGGCGTCATCACCGATATAATTCATGATCCTGGTCGAGGAGCCCCCGTTGCCTACGCTAAACTTGAAACAGGAGGCGAGTGCCTTATGCTTATCTCTGAGGGAATGGGGGTGGGAGATACTTTTGAAATCGGAACTGGAGCCGAGTTGAGAATCGGTAACATAATGCCTTTGAAAAATATACCTGAAGGCACACCTGTTTTTAATATAGAAGGCATACCTTTTGACGGAGGGAAATATGTAAGAAGTTCAGGTGCGTATGCTACAGTGGTCAGTGCGGATGAGAATAAGGCTATTGTTAAAATGCCCTCAGGTGTTTTAAAAACATTCAACTCTAACTGTAGGGCTACGATAGGTATAGTCGCCGGCGGGGGTAGAATTGAAAAACCCTTCGCTAAAGCAGGTAAAAAATTCTATTTAATGAAGGCTAAGGGGATCCACTGGCCGGTAGTCAGAGGTGCTGCGATGAGCGCTGTTAGCCATCCACATGGTGGTGGTAGCCATCAAGGACCTGGAGGACCCTCATCAGTTAAAAGAAACACACCTCCTGGTGCAAAAGTCGGTTTAATAGCGCCTAAAAGAACAGGTCTTAAAAAGAGATAACCTATCTCTTTTTTACTTTCTAAGGCTGAAACTGTTCAGTAACAGCTTTGAAGATTATAGCAGCTCTACTGTAATCTATTCAAGTAACGAAATAAAATTAAAGATCGAGGAATGCGAGGTGCGAGGGGAGGGATTTGAACCCTCGTAAGCCTGCGCAGAGCCTCTTAGGCGTTCTTCTACGCTACGGGATCTTAAGTTTGGCGATAGTCATAAGACTACACCCGCCCCTTTGACCTGGCTCGGGTACCCTCGCATCATTCTAAATATTGTTTAACTGTTTTTAAAAATTTAGTTTTTATACTTTTAAAATATTATGTAGAAAAGATAATAAATATTGTTTTTTTAAATATAAAATATAATCATCAAAAATTTAAGCAAATCTAAATAGGTGTATAGATAATGGATATGAGGAAGATACAAAAAACCGGTGGAAGCACTTATCTAATATCACTACCCAAAGAATGGATAAGCCGCTTAGGATTAAAACAGGGAGATCATCTCGCAATAATAGAGAAGAAAGACGGGACAATAGTTTTAGACCCTAGATACGATGAGAAAGAGAAGCTTAAAGAAGCGGTGATTGTGCCGAATACTAATATAACAATAGATATAACAGCCAAATATCTCAGCGGCTATGATATAATAAAAATAAAGTCTCCTAATCGAATAAGCTCTGAACTCAGGGATACAATAATTAAAACTAAAGAGAGATTAATCGGAATTGAAATAGTTGAGGAGAGCGCTAATGAAATAACTTTAAACTGTTTAATATCCCCAGACATCGTACCCCTTGAGAAAACACTTAAGCGAATTCATCTACTCACTTTAAGAATGCATGAAGAGGCGGTAAAGTCTTTTCTCGAGAAAGATGTGGAACTAGCTAAGAACGTTATTGAACGGGATGACGAGGTTGATAAACTTTACTTCCTTTTTGTTAGAGAGATTAGGTCTGCGCTTCAAGACCCAAGATTAGCTGATAAAATAGGCGTTACACCAATTAAATGCTTGGATTATAGAATGATTGTGAAAAGTCTGGAGAATATAGGGGACGCTGCTGTTAAAATCGCTAGTAAAACTTTAGAATTAAATGATAATAAACTCACAAAAGTAATGTATCAACACATTATTAATCTCAGCCAGCATATAAGCGGGTTGCAGGAAGAATCTATGCAGGCGCTTTTAAAAGAAGACTTGATGCTGGCTATTCAAGTCATGGATAAAAGAGGGGGGCTAGCAACTTTACTTGAAAACGCGAATAATGAATTAATGGGAGAGGAGTCGAATATACGTGGCAAAATTGATTCTATACTGGATGGAATAGAGCGTATTGCAGATTACTCTGTTGATATCGCTGAATTTGTAATCAGACATTAAACTACTGATATAAACAGGAAAACTATAAGTGTTAAAATCAATGTTGATAGTAATATCGGGGGTAAAGCACTCCTAGCTGAATTTATCGCGTCACCTGTTCCTTTAAGAATCTCTTCAACGGAAGGCCCCGCCAACCTCATACCATCTATTTTTAAAATAGAGTAACCGCCCTCAGCCTCCGCAAGATTTTTTTCAGCTTCTGCTAGACATTTAATAATATTTTTTATCAGCTCATCCTCTGGAAAGCGTAACCCCACAAGATTACTAGCGCTTAAAGTAACACCATCCACCGAGTGAGTGTCTGTAGTCATAACCTCACATTCATCATAACCAAGCCTTAACACAGCCTCCCTGATCCGATCCCTAAGCCCCGCTAACATATTATTCCCGTCTATTAATACGTACACCATTCTCTGAGATTTCGAAGCCAAGATAACAGTAGCGATACCGCTGTCACCGATTCCGTTAGCTCTAAGATTTTTATCAAAAGTAAGCCTGCTGGAACCTATATGAAAAGTCTCCCTAGACTGTTTTGCCGCTTCTTTAATAACAAGCTCCGCAACCTCTATTAAATTATTTACTTCTTTATCTTCACTTATAGGTTGACGTTTAGAATCAGCAGTCTTGTTATTATGAGCGTCTATTAAAATAATGTTTCTCACACCGATAGCCCCCGCCTTACTTCTAAGCATCTCTAAAACACGTGGCGCGATATCTTCAGTGTCAATTTTATCAAAAGCGGTTATAAGAGCTAAATCCCCAAAAAACTGGCAGCCAACATTGAACTGTAGATTTTGTTTTCTAATAAATTTTGAGATTGTTTTAAAAGAGGAAGAGCAGCCAACAACCTCTTTTTCCAGCATATTAGATATAGCATTAACACTTTCCGATTTAGCAAGATTCATAGCGTGAGTGGATGGCCCGTGGAAGACACCTATAACATTCACAAGCCGGCCTTCTAATTTAGATGAAATCAGCCAGGGAAGATTTGAACTTCCAACTGTTCTAAAAGGACCTGGATGAATATTCGGGACTGCAAAAACCGTCTTTTTACCAGCCGCATCTTTAAAACAGATTAATCCAATTTCAATATTACTTGTCTCCCCCAGCTTATCAAATAAGTTTTCCAAATAAGTATTATCATCTTCAAGCCAGCTTGCCATAAAAGCTTTTAAAAAAACTGTGCTCTTAATTCCGACCGCTTTCTTCAATTTCGAGTCAACAATGTATTTATATACGAAAACACCCGCCCCCATTATTATAGATGAGAGAATAATGCTAGGAATCCAGATAAAGGAACTTGTGAAAATCAATGGAAGAGGAGTATACAACGGGGTTAAAATCACACCTACACCGAGAATGGTTCTTAATACACTTAAAAAAAGATTTTCCCACCAATTAGCAAAACTTATTGAGAAGAAAACTAGTAAACGGAGAGTTAATACTAATGCCCCACCCAGACTGAAACCGTATACAATCACAACAGGGTTAAAAGTAAAAAAATATATGAGAGCACTTATAATGTAAAAAACACCCCAAAGAAGCGTTTCTATAGTTGAGACCGCTACCAGCCGCCTTAAATTAAGCATCCGTGTACTCCTATTAAGAATAAGCAACCCCACTAAACTGCTAATTAAAGCAGGTATAAAAAAGATTATAATCCCTTCTAAAAAACCATAATAAAAATCCGATAACAAATTAAAGGGGGGTATAATAAACTCTGAGAGAACCCCCACAAATAAGCTAGCGGATAAGCTAATTAAAATTAATTTTTTAAATGAAGGAAACTGAAATAATATACTGTAAAAGGAGGGCGCCTTCTCAACCTCGGTTTTAATCCCTTCACTCAACAGACATCAACCACCATCATAAACAATAAATATGAAGATACTTATAGAATCTGGATTTATATTTTACCATTACCGTTAAGCTGGTTTAAAAATGCTACTGGAAGAATTAAGGACTAAACTACCTGAAATATTTGAACAAGTTAAGAAAGACGTGTGGAAGGCAATTAAACGGCGAAGAGCCGGCTTATCATTAGGATTAACTGAAATGGGGCTTTTCAGAGGCGGATTCATAGGAGGCATGTATTTCTCCGGAGGGACCATGATACTTATGAACACAACCCCCCTCCGTATAATACTGGAAAACTACCCGGAGGAAATAGTCCTCGCATACACATACCACATACTATTACACGAATACATACACTCTCTCGGATACCTAGAAGAAGCTCAAACTAGAGCCATTACAATTCAAATAACACGGGAAATATACCCTGATAGAAAACACCCGGCGCGGATAATAGCTGAAGAAGGCATAAGCGCATTCTTCCCTAGCATACCATTAATATACGCTCCAAGCAACTATGAACCGGCGAACCTGCACATAGATATCGTAAAAGAATTCGATAAAGGAAGTAAAACATATTATATATAAGAAAACTCGTAAAGTTAAAATATAAACATATTTCACTAAAAACGTAAAAAATAATTTATAAAAAGCGGGGGTTCCCAAGCCAGGTCTAAGGGGCAGGACTGAGGAAGGATAAACCTTTAGATCTCCTGTGGACTTCCTTTCAAAAAAGGAGGCAGAGCGTAGGCCTTCATGGGTTCAAATCCCATCCCCCGCACCATCCATTTCGAGATTTATACTGTTTTAGAATTGTTTAGAATCTTTTTACGTACCTGTGGCAGTATGGTATTCCACCGTTTTTATTATAGTAGTCTTGATGGTATTCCTCTGCGGGCCAGAATTCTGTAGCTTTAGTGATTTTTGTAGCGACTTTGTAGCCCTGATTTTTAAGCTGTTCGATTATTTTCTCAGCGGTTTTCTTTTGCTCCTCATTCAGATAGAATATTTCAGATCTGTATTGTTCACCTATATCCGGTCCCTGATGATTAATTTGGGTTGGATCGTGGATTTCAAAAAATATTTTTACAAGTTGCTCATATGTGACAGTATTCGGATCGAAAACAACTTCTACGGCTTCAGCGTGACCAGTGTTACCCTTACAAACATCGCGGTAAGAGGGGTTTTCTTTATGACCGCCAGTGTATCCGACCCTGGTTGAAATAACTCCTTTAACTTTTTTAAAAAAGTATTCAACCCCCCAAAAACAGCCTCCTGCGAATATTGCTTTTTCAATTTTTTCACTTTTATCTTCAGGTATAAAATTTAATGAGATTGAATTAACACAGTGCCTGACATTTTTATCCGTAAACCCTTCGCCTGTAAATATATGGCCTAGATGCGCGCCGCATTTTGCACAAACAATCTCTGTTCTAATACCGTCTTGATCAAGCTGTTTACTTACCGCTCCAGGGATTTCATCATCAAAACTAGGCCATCCGCAACCTGAATCAAACTTATCGGATGAACGGTAGAGGGGGGCGCCACAGCGCTTACAAGTATAAACCCCTTTCTCCCAGTGAAAAGTGTATTTACCAGTGAAAGGTGGCTCTGTGCCTTTGTAAATTATTACGCGCTCCTCTTCTTCGGTTAATTTATTATAATTCAATTCTAAACACCCTTAGATTATTCAATATTCTAAATAGGTGTAAGCATTTATTAACTAATTAGTATAAATTAAGTATGGTGATACCCATGGATGTGGGGAAAATTTTGAAACTTAAAATAATCTCGTCTGATTTTAAAGATGTTGGTAAAGTTAAATCGCTTGAAGTGCAAAATTGGAATGTAGTTGGGATTAGAGCTGAATTATCTAAAGAGTTGACTACACGATTCTTCGGTAAATCCACCTTCCGGTTAATAGGTGAGGAGACTCTTTTCCTAATTAAACTCGTTAAGAATATCGGTGATGTGATAGCGTTAAATGTAACAGGCCCGGATCTGATGGTTTACTCGAAACTCGGGCAGATATTCGTAAACGGCTGTGACGTTTTAAAAAAGGAAGTTATGTCCGTTAAAGATATCGATAAATTTACTAAAAAAATCGATGAACAGATAAAGGAGTTTTTAAAAGAGGTTGAAACGATCGCAGGGGTTTCGGATCAGACACGGATTAGTATAACTAGCGATGTTAATATTCTTAGAGAGAATTTAATTAACAGCGCTTATGAACAATTAGGTGTGGAACAGAAAAAATAATAATTCAAGTATTGCTAAGTATACTCAGCTAATAAAAATAAAAAAAAGTTAAGTTTTCTAATTAAGCTAGTTTTCTGACCAAACTGATTATTCCAGCGATAATTATTAATATCGCACCAATAGAGCCACCGAAAATTAATGAGAGAATACCTAATATTATTAACATCACCCAATTGTGTTCCACTTTAGGCCCTAAATTAATAACACCGTAGCTGGTCAGCACTATTATACCGAATATTATAACTAGTATACCCCATACTATGTTTAATAAACCGCCGGCGGGGATTAAAGGTCCGATCAATATAGCGGATAGCGCGATTAGTAGTACGCCGAAAATTATACTGAGAATCGCCCCGATGACCGCCAGAACTCTCACTATATCGTCTTTATCTTTAGATTTTTTAGTTGGCATAAGATATATTATAAGGGATGTTTAATATAAAGATTACATTTATAATACGATAAAATTTAATTATTGAACGTTTAACTTTATAAATAAAAAGTAGATATTATTCAGCTTATATTTTAGAAGTGGCTCGGTAGCTCAGCCCGGTAGAGCGGCAGCATGGTAAGTTGTCGGTCTTGTATGCATTGCATACGAGGATGAATCGTGGGTTCAATTCCCACCCGAGCCTCCATTTTTATATTTTAACTGTTAAATTTATAAGTTAGTATTACTAAGTAATATATTATTTAGTAATATTGAGGGCGACTATGGAAGAACTTATTAGAATCTCCCTGACAATACCTAAAAATATACTCCAAAAACTAGATGAAGTATCCCCTAACCGGAGTTCATATATCACACAATTATTAAAAGAGAATTTTCAAGCGAAAAAAAGCCAGCAAATAATATTAGAAGTAAACTCGAGAAAAACACTAAAGCAATACCTTGATCCTAAAAACAAATATCATATAGATATTAACAAGCTCGCACCTGTTTTAGCAGTCTCAATAAAAACTGATTCAAGCGGACCGAAAATCAGTTTATTATCCTTCAAATATGGATCACCGATATTATTTAAAATTGACCTGTCACCGATTAAATATGATGAAGAATTAATTAATGACAGTGGTGAATGGCTAAGGCTAATAGATGTTTACAGTGCTGACGGTGAGTTTATAATGAATTTATTGAATAACAATATTTTGATAGTTGATGAAATAAAGTTATAATATTCTCCTATCTTTCAAAGTAGTTAAGTATTTGAAGTACTCCCAGCGGTTATCTATGAACTTCTGAATAGCAGTTATTTCATTCCTACTTAGTTTAGAGAATCTTCCTTGCAGCGATAGATATGTTTCCAAGTTTTTCCTGTTTTTAGGGTCTAAGAGTTTTAAACTTGGACCCGTCAGATTAAATTTTGAGTCTTCCACCTCGAATAATGGCCACATCCCAGTGTCAACCGCTAGTTTAGATATTGTTACAGTGTATTTAGAGTCAAAACGCCATCCAGACGGGCAGGGAGTTAAAACATGTATGAAACGGAAACCTTGGTGCTTCTTTGCTTTTAAAACTTTATTATAGAGATCGATAGGGTAACCTGAGACTCCTGTGGCTAAATAGCTAGGTTCATGAGCTAAAATTATTGAGATAATATCTTTTTTCCTCTCTCTTTTACCTAAAAAGGGTGTTGTTGTAGTTAAAGCCCCGAACGGTGTTGCACCGCTTGTCTGTATGCCGGTATTCATATACGCCTCGTTATCATAACAGAAATATATCATGTCGGTGTTTCTCTCCGCCGCGCCGCTTAGAGCCTGCAAACCTATGTCAAATGTAGCCCCATCACCAGCCCAAACGATTACATTTAAGTTTTCAAATTTATTTTTAGCCTTTAAACCTTCTACTATGCCACAGCCGAAGGCTGCAGCTGAGTCAAAAGCCGAGTTTAACACAGGAATGTCTAAAGCAGATTTAGGATACATGCCTTGTATTATAGATGAGCAGCCGGCAGGGATGACTATTATTGTATTTTTCCCTAGAGCTTTAAGAACATGTCTTAGTGCAAGAGCGGCACCACAACCTGCACAGGCCGCGTGACCTGGTAAAAGATGTTCATCTAAGCTGAGTTCTAATATTTTAGCCAATAAACTCACCTTTTAAACCTATCCAGTAAATGTCTCTTTCCCTGATTTTATCAGTTAAATGTTTGTAGGAGTCTTTGACAAATTCCATTATATCCCTTGTAGTTACATCCATTCCTCCTAAACCGGCAACAGCGGAGATTATCTTAATATTATCTTTTAATTCAAGTAGGGACGATCTAACCTCCCAAGAGAGGATCCCCCCTATTCCTGGCGATAGATCCCGGTCTATTATGAAAACCGCTTTTTTCGATTTACATATTTTCTTGAGCTCCTGATGAGGGAACGGTCGGAGAGAACGCACTTTCAATGCACCTATTTTGTAACCTTCTTTTCTAAGCCGGTCTACAGCACTGATAGTTTGGTTGAATAATGTTCCGATAGATATTAAAATCAGGTCTGCGTCGCTACAATTATACTCGTATGTTAACCCTCCATATACTCTCCCCACTAATTTCTCGAATTCCAACTGAATTTTTTTGAAAATACTGCCAGCTGTTATCATCGCTTTATGAGCTAAATATCGGTGTTTATAATATAAGTGGCCATGAGTAGCCGGTGATACAACATTTCCGTATGTAAAAGGCTTATTTACATCGAGTAGGATTTGATTAAATGATGAAGGGTTATACTCTGGTAAAAACTCATCTACCAGGTTTTGATCAATAAGCCTAACAGGAGTGGCTGTATGAGATAGAAGGAAGCCGTCCATGCAAAGCATTACGGGCAATTGGACTTGAGATGATTCAGCCAGCTTAAAACACTGAAACACTAAATCATATAATTCCTGGTTTGTAGAAGCGTAAATTTGGATCCATCCTGAGTCTCTTTCCAACATGGAGTCCGTGTGTTCCACCCAAATGTTCCAAGGAGGGGCTAGGGTTCTGTTAACATTAGTCATTACAATAGGTAGTCTGGACGCTGCCGCCCAGTAAAGCAATTCATGCATTAAAACAAGACCTTGAGAGGATGTTGCGGTATATACTCTACAACCAGTTGAAGCAGCACCTATACAAACCGCCATAGCACTACGTTCACCTTCAACCCGAATGAATCGTGATTTTAACATGCCTGTCTCCACCATTGCAGCTAAAGCTTCAACTATCTGTGTCTGCGGGGTTATAGGGTAAGCTGCGATGACATCTACATTAGACTGTTTTACTGCTTCGGCCACTGCGTAGTTTCCTGTTAAAATCCTAATGTCTGACAATTATTCCCTCTCCATAATGATACATTTTTTAGGGCATTCCTGGGCGCATATACCGCATCCTTTACAGTAATCATAGTCAACTTTTGGAACGGTTTCTTTTTTAATTATTATAGCGGCGTCCGGGCAGTAGAGCCAACAATTATAGCATTTTACGCACTTTGAATAATCGATTATAGGCTTGCTGTGACGCCAGCTGCCTGTTTTGCCGAATGCTCCTTTCCCAGGTTTTGAAATCGGGATAATGCTTTTTTTACTCATAATATCACAATGTATGATATCATACTATTATGGAATATACTATACTATAACATCTGACATTTTTCATAAGCTAATTTAGTAGCTTCAATATTTTTATCTAGGAATTCACCACTCCAAGTCTCTTCAACAACGGTGAGAATGTTTTTTAGTTTTACGAGTCCGGTGGCTTTTGAAAAGGCACCTAACATGCAGGTGTTAACAACAGGCAGACCTGCCACAGTCAAATTAATATTAAATGCAATAGTTGTAGCATCTACGATAAAGACCTTCAGATCCTTCACCGAAGCCGCATTTATATCTGAACAGGGGGAATTAACTATCAGATAGCCGCCCGTATTAATTTCCTTATCAGGGTGAACTATACTTAGAAGACTCCAATCAAGAACTATGAAAATATCAGCAGAATATATCGAAGTAAACTCATGAATGGCGGTTCCCCCTATCCTAGTATAGGCTTTCACAGGGGCTCCCCGCCTTTCCGCTCCGAAAAAGGGAAATGATTGAACATCTTTAAAACCTTCAATAAAAGCGGCTTTAGCTAGAATATTTGACGCTGTTACTGCTCCTTGACCGCCTCTACCCAACCAAGTTATATCCCATTGCCGAATAGACATTTACAACACCGGGTGCCTCACTAGAATTTTAGTTTTAGAGCAATATTAAATTTAGCTTATTTTCAACAAGAGGGGTTGGCGCAAAGTTTTTAACCTAATTTGACGATAAAGGAAATACTCCTAGCTGTTAGCGGGGGTAGTTCAGTATATCAAAAATTAGAGGTGAAACTGTTATGTCAGATGCAAATGTAGTATACGTTGGAAATAAGCCAGTTATGAACTATGTTTTAGCTTGTGTTACCCAATTAAACCAGGGTGCTGATGAAATTATAGTAAAGGCTCGTGGTAGAGCTATTAGCAGAGCTGTTGATGTCGCAGAGATTTTAAAGAACAGATTTATGACGTCGGTAGAAGTCAAGGATATAAAAATAAGCACAGAACAGATCAACACAGCCGAGGGCGGCCAAGCTAACGTAAGTGCTATCGAGATAGCCTTAAGCGGTAAAGCTATCCCAAAAACTAAGAAATAAATAAATTTTTTATTTTTATTATTTTTCAATGTAGAAAAAGGGAAATGCGGTCGCCTTTACTAACCATATATGACTATGTATTCTTATGGAATACATAATTAACCTAAATTGTAACCTATTTTTCTCACTAAGTCTTTTCTGCCTTGTCTTTGAGTATCGTCCTCGATCTTGTTAACAGACTGCCCGTCTACGACCCCCAGCACGGCCCTGCCTACGGAGGAGCCGAGCGGGGTCTCAGCTAAAATTACCTTACATTTATTAGCGGTCCCTACATATAAATTGACTACGCCGTAGCTAAGCTTTAAGGCGTTCATTAAATTTATAGGCCAAGCGCCTTTAAACTGTATTACAAACACGTGACTTGCACCTATGTTTAGTGCGTTCCGCGCCACTATTTTTTTTAAGGTTTCATCATTACCTTCTACACGGGTTAGCCTTGGATCAGCCTCATTCATCGCACATGCAAACCTAACTTGACCGTCAGTAGTCCCCGGGACGGCTGCTTGAACAATCCGGTAAAGTTCGTCAACCATTTTAATAGAGAAAATGGGGTTTTAATCCAGTGATTAAAAATTCCCCTGCCCTATTATTATCTGGTGGTCAGGTTCTTTTTCTATATCTACACTAATTAATTTAATTTCACTCATATGCATTCACCTTCTTTTTTAATAGAATATTTTATTAACTTGAAAATTATAAAAATATGGTATACGTTTTAGTGCTTAGGTTTCTGAAAAGATTATTATATGTGATTGTTGTATACAATTTTGTATCCGTACGGTACCTTGTTTCAGGAGGTAAAATTATCAAAGAAGAAACCGATAAAAATGTTATTTTTTGGATTAATAGACAATTAGATGACCCGATTACAAAAATTATGCTTAAAGAGACCAATTTAACTGAAATTCAGCTTAATACGCTCTTATTAGATTTTCTAGCAGATGGTTTTTCTGAAGAAAAGGTAAAGTACGAGGAGAAAGCAAGACTAAGAAGATTGAAAGCCGAGGTAAAAAAGGAGGGTAAAAGAGCGATAACCAGAACCAATTCTGGAGTTTCGAGAGGCGCCTTTAACAGGGTTCTAAAGCAAGCTAGAAAAAATGTGATAAGATCAATTTACACAATTATACTACTAGGCTATCTGGGTCTTTTTGACGATCCTCGTCTCCAACAATATCTTGAACTAGCAGAAGAGCTGAGAGGATATTCCAAAACATATGAGAAAGCATATGCTCAACTTACAGACAACAAGACTCAGCTAAAGGAAATCAAGGAATTATTATCCAGTCTACAAAAACATTTAAAAGAGACAATAGAGCAGCTTGGAGACCATACGAGTTTAAAATCAAAAAAGTAATATAACGGAATATATTGGGTTATAATGGAGGATAATAGGATTATATTCAAATATAAGGCGCCGACTAAAAAATAGTATAAGTAAACTTACAAATATTTAAGAGAAGGAGTTACGTAATACATTGGAGTATGTTGGGAGATATAATATGACCTGGACTCGTGATGTGTTCACCAGCAGAATTAAAAATTTAGAAGAAGCGCGGCGCAAATACTACGAACTCTTAGGGTGGCAGAAGAATATATTTCAGGATGCGGAGCTACCGGCAGGGGATATATACGTTGACAATAATGAAGACTGCATTATCCAGATAGCTCAAGCACTTAATGGTCAAAAAAGCCAAATTGTATTAATATACGGTGATGCGGGAATCGGTAAATCTTGTTTCAGAAGGGAGATGGAGGAAGAGCTACGAAGCGATCCTGTGATAGGTAAAAAGTACATGTTTATTATAGTGGATGACCCCGGACAGTATACTGATCTTCAAGTATTAAGACTGATTGGTTCGGAGCTAAATATTGATTTTGAATCAAAGTGGAATAATCGAGAGGCTGTCGCCTCAATGATACTTAAAAAATTGCTTGAAAATTTTATTGAGAAAAGGGTTCAAACAATTATAGTTTTAGATGAGGCTCAGAAGCTTAGCCTAATAAGCCTTGACACTTTAAAACAGTTTAGCGACCTTGAGTATGAGGGGATAAAAATATGTAGGCTAATTTTACTAGGCACCCCGGAAATATTCAAGAAATTATCCTCACCTTCGATGGAGCCTTTTATCGATAGGATACTTATTAAATTTGAATTAAAAGGCTTCAACTTTAAAGAGACCGCGGAGTATATTGCGAGGTGGATTGCGTACAGTAAAGGTGAGGAGTTTAAGGGTGTAGATGGGACTTCTATCTACCCATTTACCCCAGATGCGGTTGAAAAAATATTTCAAATCTCAAAAGGCCATCCGCGAACGGTCAGAAAACTGTGCGCCCTAAGTATAGATGTAAGACTTGAGAATCCGAAGAGTGTTGAGATAGATTCGCCAATAGTTGAGGAAGCTAGTAAAAGATTAATATAATCGTTAGTAGTATAATGTCATATAATATAATCCATTGGAGGATTTATATGTCTAAACCGAAGAATCCATTTGCAGAAAGATTTAGAAAGATTGACGGGGGGAAAGCATCCGTAATTGCAAGCGCGTGGGAAAACATTGTTAAAGAGAAAAAACAAAGCGAGGGCGGAGATTTATCGAGAAACAGCACGACCGAGACTGAAGATATGGTTAAAATATCATTATGGGTTCCAAAGGCTATTAAAAATGATATTGACGAGTTTATAAAATCCCTTAAAGGAAGTTCACTATATAAGCCGTTTGCTAAAAGCTCTGTTATATTAAGGCAGGCACTTGAACTCGGTTATCCTAAGTTGAAAGAACATATTATGAGCCTTTTAACAGATCAGTGAGTATAAGCGGAATACAAAGTATTACAAGGTATTATAAGAGAGGACGTCTATTTTTGTTAAAATCCCGATGATTGAACTGGCCTCAGCTATAAGCACAGCAGGATAACCCTGCGTAAACAATTTATTAACATCCTCTAATTTTGAATTTATATTAACCACGGGGAGAGGGTCAGACATCACCTCGCCCACCCTTAATTCTGACAGATCTTTCTTCTGAACTGCTTTTTCTAAGAGATCTGATTCTAATACGCACCCCACCGGCTTACCTTGATCAAGTACCGGTATTTGAGAGACACCGTATTTTTTCATAAGCTCGATAGCGTCTGAAACTTTCGCTTTTACATCTAGCGAGATTAAGTTCGGTATTTTGCTTTTATCTTTATTTTTTAATATTAAGATATCTTTGACTGTTTTTTTAAGCCGCATTGTTTCTTCAATAGCGTCAATAATTTTTCTAATAGTTGATAACCTGGGATCGACCGTATCAGATTCTATACGGGCTATTAGTGACTGGCTTAAATGAGATTTTCGTGCCAATTCGGCTTGAGTTAAACCTGCTTTTTTTCTATAATTTTTGATATCTTCACTGGAGGGAATGTTAAACATCGACTCACCTAATTACTTATATTCATATTAATATTGTTCATTTATTCATATTTAATAATATATAATTTTTAAAGGAATAAATAGATAATTTATCTTGGTTGAAGAGGCGAATGGGGTATAATGTAGTCTAATGGATTACTTTGGAGGATGAAAATGCAAACAATAAATCAAATGTTAGAAGACCTTATAGAGAGAGGCTATCAATTAACACCAGCAGCTTTTAAAATTATAAATGAATCTGAAAACCCGCTTGAAACAATCAGCCTACTAATAAACAAAATTTCGGCAACCTCTGGTTTACCCCCTGTTTTAGATGTAGAGGTTATTTCCTCTTTAATAAATACTCAAAAGGATATTTCACCCCCCAGACCGGAATTAAATCATAATGGTCAGATAGCTACTAGTTTAAAACCTTTACCGGTAGCCCGAGATGCGGTTGAAAAAATAAAAATATTATTCGACCCTACCGGCAAATCATACTCCACAGGGAGAACAGAGGAGTTCATTAAATACTTTCAGAACAGGTACATGAAAATTAAAAAAATTTTCCTCTCAAGGAAGGATATGAACGATGTTATAACAATAGATGGTTTAAGCAGAACAAATTCAACGGAGGACAAAATCAAATTAATAGCTATAGTAATGGATAAAAAAGCTACGGGAAAGGGGAATATTCTACTAGAATTAGAGGATCCGACAGGTACAATTAAAGCAATCGTCAACAAGAATAACAGAGAACTATTTTTAAAAGCAAATAACATATTATTAGACCAGGTGTTGTGCTTCGAAGGCACAGTCAGCCAGTCGAACTTATTCTTTATTGAAGAAATATATTGGCCGAATACGTCAACTCAGCATAAAAGTAAAAGCGCAGGGGAACAGATATTTGTAGGCTTACTTTCAGACATGCATATTGGGAGTAAACAGTTTTTAGAAAAATATTTTTTAAAGTTTATATCCTGGTTAAAAGGGGAAATAGGAAGTGAGAAGCAGAGAGAGATAGCCAGCCGATTGAAATATATTATAATCGCTGGCGACTTAGTTGATGGAATAGGGGTTTACCCTCATCAAGAAGAAGATCTCGCCATTATAGATGTTACCGAGCAATATGAAAAAGCCAGATCACTACTAGAACAAATACCCGAATACATAAATATCATTATCAGCCCCGGTAATCACGATGCGAGTCGGCAAGCTTTACCCCAGCCAGCGATACCTGAAAAATATGCTAAAGGATTATACGATATGAAAAATGTAGTAATGGTTGGGAACCCCGCATTAATCCAAATATGTGAACATAATTTTCTCGTATACCATGGAAGAAGTTTAGATGATTTAGCAGCGTCAATCCAAGGTGCAACACCACTTAACCCCACTAGTTTAATGAGGGAGTTACTTGTTGGACGACATTTAGCTCCAGAGTTCGGAAATAGAACACCTATATCCCCGGAGTTCGAGGACTACTTGGTTATAGAAAATGAACCTGATGTCTTCCATGCAGGGCATTTACATATAACTGGGGTTGAAACATATCGGAATATAGCATTAGTAAATTCCGGTACCTGGCAAAGTCAAACTACATATCAAAAGAACATGGGGATAATTCCAACACCTTGCAAAATTCCATTATATGATTTGAGGGAGAACAAAATCCATATAATCGATTTTATGGAATACAACGGAGGATAATATCGTATATAATCTATGTTACGCGCCTATCTTTTTTAAAGAAGACTCTAGTGAAAATATTTTTTTCAGCCGAAAATCTTTTTCCAAACAGTTTCTCACCAAGTCCGGTGCCACAGCTAATTTAATTTTTTTAGTGCGACCATAACGGCCTTTATTAATTATCGCCGCATTTATTAAACCATGCATGTCTAGCTCACTTATTAGATCGCTTATTCTCCTCTGGGTTAAATTATCCACTTTTATTATCTCAGTTAATTTTAGGTAGATGTTAAAAATGTCGCCTGTAATAATTTCAGGCGTCTTGTTTTTCTCCAATAAGTATACACTAAGCAAAACTATTTTTGATTGAATTGGCAGAGATTTTAAGAGTTCAGATACAATATCATGTTCATATTGAAACATGCTTTTTCTAACATGATCCTCAGTTACTCGTTGCGCGCCCTCCCTTTCAGCGAATTCCCCGGCGACCCTAAGCAAGTCGATCGCCCGTCTAGCGTCACCATGCTCCCTCGCAGCTAAAGCCGCGCATAAATTAATAACTCCAGGTTCAATAACCCCGCGGTTAAAACCCATCTCCGCTCGATTCCTCAAAATATCTTGAAGCTCTAAAGCAGTGTAAGGCGGGAATACAAGCTCCTCCTCACTTAGACTACTAAGAACCCGGGGGTCAAGATAATCCTTAAATTTAAGATCGTTAGTGATGCCTACAATATTAACCCTAGCGCGTTTTAAACTAGAGTTTATCCTAGTTAAATTATAAAGGATATCGGTTCCGCTTTTTTCAACTAGTTTATCAACCTCGTCAAGAACCACGATTAAAAGTTGAGCTTCAACATCAAGCTTATCCTTAAACCTGTAATAAACTTCATCAGTCGGCAACCCTGTAAACGGTATTTCAACATTGACAGACTCGGCTAAACGCGCCAGCACCCGGTAATTAGTATCGATAATTCTACAATTAATATAGGAGCTATTAACTTTCAGTTTGCTTTCAATTCTTAACGCGCGCTCCGATAGTTTTTCTATAACATACTTAACAACAGCTGTTTTACCAGTTCCTGTTTTACCGTAAATAAATAAATTTGAGGGGGTCCCGCCTTTCAAAGCAGATGCGAGAATCATGCCTACCCGAGTGATCTGTTGTTCCCTATGCGGAAGCTCGCTTGGTATGTAGGTGGGCCGCATCACATCCCTGTTTTTAAAAATATTGCTCATTAAAATACGATCGAATGTGGCTTCCAATGTGTTATCGCTCATAATAGACTACTCCAAAAGATTAGTGCAGTGAAATATCGTTTTTCATTATTAAAGATTTACTATATAGAAAACTTAAAACAGTACAAGCTCGTTTTAGCGCTTTTTTCAAGAATCTATGGTTGACGGGAGTATTCTCAGTTTCAATTGTGGCGCTTAACCATGAATAAAGAAATTTTATAATAAAAGTTTAGCAAGCGTTTTTTCACTAACATAAACTTTTAAACCCTTATAATTTGGTAATAACCCGCTCTACTTCCCCTAAATCCTAAATTAAATTTAAAAATAATAAAGAAATAAAATTCTTATAAGATATATTTGTGAAATTGTAAAAACCTAGAAAAGCGATAATAAGAGCAAAGTTAGCTAATCGCGGTTTAATCGGTTTTTTATAGTATACAATATTTCACAGATAAACATAAATATACAAAAATTTATAGTAATTAAGCAGTGGTTCCAGATGGCGCACGGACGGGTCAAAATAGAGTTCTTCAACCAGGAGGCGGGCAGTAAGGTAACTTTAATCATCGAGGGGGGGCTGCCTCAGAATGTAATCACCCCTCTCGAATCATTTTTATTATCAACTATAAAACAGCCAGAAATAGAGAATATAGAAGAGCGCCCCACGCCGACTGCGTTAGACTTAGATTCATTGACAAAGAAGCAGAAAATAGAATTAATAATTATAAAATATTTTAGAAACGGTTCATTCACTTCAAGAGACGTCCAAGAGTTATATAAATCCGCTTTTGAAGAAGAGATAAATCTGAGCACTATTTCAACTAATCTGATCAGGCTTGTTGAAGAAGGAGTGCTGTTAAGAAGCGGACCGCGCTTAGACCGGCGTTACCGTTTATATGTAAATGTTGCAAAGAAGAAGTTGATTCAACTATACCCGCTCACAGAGAGGTTAAAGGCCTAGCTTCAATTATGTTTAAATAGTTTATCACTTAATTTATATATAAAATAAAATTATAGGTCGGTTTATAATGCCAGCTAAATCCGACAAAACAACCATTATTAACGAGGACAGTTATGTTAGCGGGGAAGTAGTTAAATCTAAACTAGATTTAAAGAATACAATATTAGATCTGCTCGGCAAGCACGGTCCGCTAACTAGAGATGATATGGTTGAGTTCACAGGAATACCGAGAACCACCTTATATGATTCCCTCGATAAATTGATATTATCTGGAAAAGTTGAAAAATATGTTTTAAAAGTTAATAAGAAAGGTAGGCCAACGGTTTATTACGAGTTGGTGAAATAACTCTATAAAATCTCCTAGCCAGCTATTAATTAATGAATTATATTTTTAGTTATAATAAATGTTGAAGTGAAAATAAGGGTATAATATTTAGGGAATATAAGTTTACGAATAACATAATAGATATAAGTTAAATTACATAGTAAGCGATAAGTTCTGATAAACTACTTTTTCATAATATTTTAGTTAATAAAACAATGTTTTTGAAACCTGCTTAAATTTAGTTACCCTCACCCCATTGCTTCCACTGGAAGTTATTAAAATAAATAGAATTATATTTTATAGTTAAAAAAATAGTTTGAATGTATATTAATTTTCATATATAAAAACTTATCGCAGATCCTTTACCACCAGCTATTAGACGCTTTAATCACATGCACCCATAATAAATCCTTCTATAAATTGCAGTATTGAAACATATCAAATACCAAAACAAATACCAAAATCAAGCACAACGCGTAAACAAATACAATGAAAAGTTGAAATTATAAAAATAATTATAATAAAGCCCTAATCTATCTATTAAATTCTCCAGTGGAAATAAAGGGGTTGCCGGTTATTTGAGAAAAACCTCTTTTTCCACTAAAAACTTTCTCACCGTTATAACATCACTGTAGATCCTAAACAATTCATCAAAAAACCCAGAAAACTCTAAATTAACACTTATCGCACTATCCCCTATTTTATTAGCTTGGTAACGTTGCAGAAGCCCCGCCCTGTCTTTCTCTTTTAAACCGTCCTTAGTCAACCACTTATATTTGTACCCAAACAACTCTTTGTTAAACCTAGTTCGCCGCGGATCCCTCTGTCTTCCTTTTTTAACATCATAAACGTATATTACTAGCGACACATCTATAATAGTTGACCACCGGTCTTAAAAAACTTATACAAAGTCTTAAACAAAAACCCGGCTGGTTCTGAACACCAATTATAATGGACAAATATTCGTTGAACCACGCTTAGACTTTAACTCAGAACTCACGTAGACCTGAACCTGCGCCTCCATGGCGGTAAATCCTGTTTTTGCCTTTAATTTTTTGGCCTCTCAAGCTAAATCGTTTAAACATCCTGCAGCCAGTATCTTCTCAATTAGAATAATTCTACCTCTCATACATTAACAACCCCCTCTTAATTGGTGTTTTTATAATTTTTTGTAAACTGGTTAGTGAATTTAACCCAACTGTGATTTTCCGGGGGCGTGGTGGTTTATTATGGTCTTAGAAATTATATTTAATTGCTTAACAGTTGCTGTGGAGTTCCTTCTTTCAGCAATATTGCTTTTTAAATGGATCAGGGTGAAGATAAAATTCTATTCAGATCTGCCGTTTCTATTCGGCGTCTCGATATTGTTTATAGGTTTTTCAACGTTATTGAATTTAATATACTCAATAACTTTTTTCATCCAAGAAATAACCATCTTTCAAGTCAGGGGTGTTTTAATTTGTATCACTGCGGTTACAATGTTTCTCGGCGTCCTTAAAATCTGGCTGCCAGAAAACTATAAACTACTAATCGCTGGCAGTTTGATTTATACAATAAGTTTTCTAACAATTCTGTTTATTTCAGCGTCGCCAGCTCAAATCGTAACCTACACCAGTCCGTTTATTGCAATTAATATACTGCTTGTAGTGACAACGTTTAGCGTGGTGTATGTTAAACACAGGCTTCCTCTAATTAATTCCCCATTGATTATTTCAGGGGCGCTTGTAATTTTAATCAGTCAATTACTTAAAGCCTTTTCTTTCAATCTGGGTGTACTTTTAATTCCAGATTTGGTCTCAATTGTCGGTTGGTCGCTATTTACACTAGGCTTCCTCTTAAAGGCCCCGTATTTTAGAGCGCAGTCTCAAATCAGTTTATAAATTATTAAAATTGTTTAAACCTGTCAACATCTATTTTTTATGTAATCTTTTGAATGCAGGTGTTTAAGCTTACCACTAATGATTAGCAACTTAAATAACAATTTTTACCCCCACAGACGGCTGGTAATTCATATTTTTTAGATTTTTTAGCTTACAAAACTCAATAAATCGACTTAAAAATGAAATAAGTTTTTAAAGGTTTAAGTCGCTTTATTATATAAGAAAAAATTAAGGTGTTAAATATATGAGATCGCTTATTGAGGATGCGCTAGCACACGCCAGATACGAGGAGAAAATTATGCCGGTGAAAACTGAGGGTAACGCTCGTATTGTTGTGGTGGGTGCTGGGGGTGGTGGTAATAACACTGTAAACCGGCTTATGACGCTGGGTATTCAGGGTGCAGAATGTATTGCTGTTAATACTGACCGGCAACATTTAGATTTTGTAAAAGCTAATAAGAAAATTTTAATCGGTGAAATGATTACAAGAGGGCTTGGCGCTGGGGGGTACCCTGAAGTTGGTGCCGCTGCAGCTGATGAAAGCAGAGACACGATAAAGGCGGCGCTTCAAGACTCGGATCTAGTATTTATCGCAGCTGGTATGGGGGGTGGGACAGGAACGGGAAGCGCGCCCATAATCGCCGAGATAGCTAAAGATTGCGGTGCGATAGTTGTAGGTGTTGTGACAATGCCGTTCCATGTTGAAAAGGCGCGAATCGAGAAAGCAAAGATCGGCTTAGAGAAACTTCAAAAACACGCTGACACGGTTGTGGTTATAGATAATAATCGCCTGCTAGAAATAGCGCCGAATTTACCAATAGATAAAGCGTTTTGCGTAGCAGACGAGGTTCTTGCAAATATGGTGAAGGGGATAACTGAAACCATAACCCTGCCAAGTCTAATAAATCTCGACTACGCAGATGTGAGAACTATTATGACTAATGGGGGGGTTGCACTGGTAGGTTTAGGTGAAGCCTTCTCCTCAGAGACGGGCTCTGAAAACACTCATTTTAATCTCAGCAGACCACCAGTCGTAAATAAATTAAAACTGTCAGGTAAATCAAGGGCTGAGATTGCTGTTAAAAACGCTCTTAACACGCCGCTTCTAGAAATAGATTATGAGGGTGCTACAGGCGCTTTAATACATGTAGTCGGAGGGGAGGATTTAACTCTGGAAGAAGCAAACTATGTGGCCAAAATAGTAACTGATAAAATGGATCCAAACGCGATAGTTATCTGGGGGGCTAGAGTTGATCCTCAATTAAACGGTGCCCTAAGAGTTATGTTAATATTAACCGGTGTTAAAAGCCCTCAGCTACTAGGTAATTCAAGGAAAGATAGAACTATACCCCCAAAAAATTATATTTCTAAACTCCCATCATATTCCTCCACAGGTTCAGAAAGCGCGATGACGGTTGACATATATGATTTAGGCTTAGACAGAATAGACTAATCATCTAATCTTTGATCTTACTTTCCTTAAAAACCGCCAGTGAATCGGTGATGGCCTTCCAAAGTAAGGATTTTTATTTTTAACAATCGAAGATAGGATGTCATCTAAACCACCCTGCTCAACCAGCGTGTATGCTGACCCGAGTTCAGCGGCTATATGCGCATCGCTTCCAGCTGTGGTTCCACACCTTGTTTTCGAAGCGTATCTGCTAGCGATTAAATTTCCAAACGGTGTCATCATACCTGAATTATAAACTTCGATTAAATCTGAACGTACCATTTTTATCTTTAAACCTAAACCCCCCCTAAGATAATCGAATGGGTGTGGTATAAGAGCTAAGCCGCCTTGATCCCTGATCATGTCAATTGTCTCCTCAGGTGTTTTTATAGGATTAAACTCCCCCGTCACTCCTAAAGCTATTATATGCCCACCCGTAGTTTTAATCTCAACTCCTGGTATTAATATTAGATTCGTCTTGTTTTTTTTGATTTTATAATAGCCTCTACACGTATCGTGATCCGTTACCGCAACCCCGTCCAATTTTTTTCTAACAGCGGTTTTTAAAATTTCTTTAGGACTGCTAATACCGCATTTAGAATAATAAGTGTGAACGTGAAAATCGATTTTCAACATATTATATTTCCCCTATTATCGCCGCTTTTATTTTAGGCAAATCTTCTTGACTGATATGAGTTGGCTGTTTGATTAAAAAAATCTTCACGTCCATAACATTATTCGTTTTTTTCAAGTTTGAAACACACTCTATTAACGCATCCCCGTATTGGGTAGGATCATTTAATAAAATTATTTTTTTGAAACCGTATTTAACTATAAATTGATTCAAAGCATCTTTAATCATTTTTAACTGTGTTTCAGAAACAGTATAAGGGGTTAAATACTGTGAAAACGGATAGAATTCTTCAATTTCAGCCGGTATTAAACCGAACATTTTTGATAATATTACTATCTCGCTCTTTTTTAAAACATTATCACTCTCTAATATAATTTTTAACAGTTGATTATATAGCTTTGACTTGTTGAACGGCTTATTTCTAGGTTCAGGAACTAGTATAAGAGTGTCCGGTCTCCAAGGCAGCTTAACTTCAAATATTTTAGTCAGATGACGTTTTATTTCAGGTCTGTTAACAGTCTCATCGCTCAGCCATAGAAGTGCTCGTTTTTTACTTGTAGGCGTCCCCTTCTCTAAATCATCCTGATATTTCTTTAAAAATTTGAAAGCCTCATATATTGAGGGGTGGCTTCTAGAATTCCTCTCTAAATACTCCCAGAGCCGTCCCTCCCTTATCGCATATTTAATATTATTAATTTCGTTGAGAATAACATATAAGTTATGTTCAGCCACGAGTTTAACTCTTAAAGATTTATCAGACTGTAAAAGTTCACTCGGAGTGAACGTGGCACAAACCGGGCAGGTACATATCCGCTCCCTTAATTCACTTAACCGCTTAGTGCCGTGAGGTGTGATATATCGATCACCCTCAGCGTAAAGCGCGTATGATGCTGAATCGAAAACATCACAACCTAATGCAACAGCTAGTGCGAAAACCATAGGATGCCCCGCGCCGAAAAGATGAACGGGTTTATTTAGGGGGAGATATCTCTTAGCAGCAGATATCATTTCAATAATTTTTGAATAATTATACTGTTCTAGGAACTGGGTTGGGCTTCCGATAGCATATATGTCGAATGGATATTCCCTCATCCCCTTCGCGCTCTCTTCAACTAAATCTATAAACTCTCCTCCCTGTATCGGCCCCACCCAGAGAATATTCTCTTTAGTTTTAATTTCAAAACACTGTTTTGCACGCTTCAAAGTCTCATCGACAGTTTTACGAGCAGTCTTATAATTCACACCACTACCTGTAGGGACATCTAGAAAAACACATATATCTGAATCAATAAGTTCTTGGAATTTCACAATCTCCTCCGGGGATATGTCCACTTCACCGTAAACTAGTAATTGGTAGGCCCCAGAATCTGTCATAATGGGGCCTTTAAAATCAAGGAATCTGTGAACACCCTGCGAAACCACTTCGTCATAACAATTCTTCTTTAAAATATACGCGTTCGTGATTATCGAATCAATTTTAAAATCCCGCATCATTTTATTAGGAGGTATTGTTAATTTAAGCGGGTTTATTACAGGTAAAAGTGCAGGGGTTTCTATATAACCTGACCTAGTTTTAATTTTACCTATCCGCCCCATAAGATCTCTCTCAATAATTTCAAAAACCAATTTTCAACCTCCTAATGCGGGGTTACCAATACTATTTTATTAGAAAAACAGTGAATAAAAAAGTAGATGTGTGATTTACTGTTTTTGCCTTTCACTGTAATAAGCGTCAAATACTTTTTTAACACGTTCAGCTAGTGGCCCAACACCCTCAACACCGCCCTCAGTCACTTTTATCTTGTTGAGCACAGTTATGAGGCGGGCATCCTCTATGTATTTAACCTCGCCGGGTGGGAAAAGCTTCTGTAACTCGTTAGCTAACCCTGCAAGGTCGAATGGTTCCTCGCTTTTGATAAGTTCTGTGATCTTATTCCCATATAAGAAAACTTTATGGTATTGAACACCGCTCTCGTCTTTAACGTTAGTTAAGCAAATACTAAGAGTATTCGGATCATATCCTTTAAAAATCCCTGTATATGTCTTATTAGACTCGGTTTTAACCGATACAGGCGACTCTAGAATGGCTGTTAACTCCCTAAAAAATTTTCTACCCGCAGTGCTTTCAGACATGTCTACTTCTCTCCTATTCACTTATTTTAAAATATATGGTTTATTATCTCAAGCTAAAACAATATATTAACGCTTTTTAAAGATAAATACTCATTGTATTAAAACTTTATTTATTTGAAGGCTGATTAATTTCTCAAAATCGACTATCTTAAAACTCTAAGATGTTAAAATCTCTAATTATTCAACACTCTCGCATATGTTCAGCGAATTTTGTAAGCAGCTAAAGCGCACATATATAAATATTCTATAAATCTAAAAATTAAAACTGAAAATAGAATTCAGTGTGTGAGGCGTCCACTAAAGGTCGGTTTTATACCAGTTATAAAAAACACAGCCACCACAGATACTAAAAGAACATTTAGGTTAGGGAAGAGAGCGCAGATAAATATAAAACGTTTATATGTGAATGCCTGCTGAACTAAATATTTTTAATAAAGATGAACGTGTTAAAGTTGCACTGTCTGGAAGAGTCTATAACGTGGAAAAAAATCGAGAATACGCTGATCATTCAAGAATCATTCTGGGGGCTTCTAGCCACCCTCACTCTAACCGGGAACCGCATAGACGCCCCGTTTTTTTAAAAAAACATCTATCTATCGATTAAAAAACCTAATATTTTCACTTATCTCTCTAACCCTATTTTAATTCCCGTGAAATTCATCTATCCCTCTTTTAATAATACTGCTCGTTCGAATCATAGTTACAACAAGTTCGTATAAATGTTAAAAGACGCCCCCACTCTTTTTTTACTTGGTGTTAAATATGGTGGAAAGCATTTGCCCTGAATGTGGAGGCCATATTGTTATAACCACCGGCGAGTATGTTTGCTCTATTTGCGGGCTAGTGTTAGATAAACTATTCCAGCAGCCTTTAGAAGCTCTAGATAATACTAACCCTAAGTCAAGCGGCGCCCTCGGAGAGAGGCTTCACATAGTGGATGGGCTTGGCAGTTATATAGACTACCATAACTCGCATAGATTATCAGATTTAAAATTATTGAGAGTCTCTGAAAGAAGGAGAAATCTACTTCAAAGATTAAAAAACACACATAACTTTTACGCGAGATATACTAACCATCAAACAGAGTACCGTATACTTAGAATACTCAACCAGATAACAGCTATCCTCAGTCTACCTGCGTATGTAAGGGATAACGCTGCATACATTTACAGGAAGATAAAAAACAAATACCAAGCTAAAATTGTAAACCATATATCTCTAATCGCGGTGTGTATTCTATTATCGATTAGAGAGCAGGGTTATGTTACCCCGTTAACTTTAACAGAGCTATGCACCGCATTTCAAAAACTAGGTCACAGAGTAAACGAGCGTCTAATAACTAGAACCGCCCTTAAACTTAGAATTAACTTAGGCTATAAAGTGAAAGTGAGGAAAAGTGAAGATTATTTGACGCGGCTTATATCATTAATCTCTAACAATGAAAAAATAAAGAGTAAAATCTTAGAGCAAAAAGAGGATATTTACTGGCATAGACTCAACTTGAAGGCGATAGATCTCTTAAATAAGATCCCTAAAATCGAGCGGGGGGGAAGACACCCATACGTCTTCGCAGCGTCGATTATTTACGCTGCTGAAAGATCTCTCGCCTATGAGGAAAACAGGCAACCACTTCTAACTCAAAAAGAAGTCGCGAACATATTAGGGGTGGCGGAATACAGCATTCGTGATCACTATCGATATATAAACAACTATGCTGCTAATTTAAGCTGATGGATATGACTAGTTGTGAAATAAATAAAACGATAATTATTGACGCCACTATGTAAGTAATACTTTCTAAAATTCCGCTTCCCCTTACTAAAATTAAAGCAGTAGGGATACTTAACGCGTAGACGCCGGCTAAAAAAATATGGCTTACAATCTCATTACTAATAGATAACACTAAAATTCCCGTAAACCAAATTAGGTAAATAACAACTATTAGTAAAATAAGCAATCAACTACACCTCTAAAAATCTTATTACCAATATGCCATCATCACAGGATACGCTAAGTAAAAACTCTCCCGAACCATTCGGCGGCGTAAGATTAACAATTAAAGGATAGGTTTGCTTTAAAATATAGTTATCCCCATCCCCATACTGGCAATAAACAGTTTTATCCAGACTCCAGACACTTATATTTGGCGGTATGTTGACGCGGTCCAAGTAAACCCCGCCGCGCTCTAGTACTTCTTTAGCAGCGTAATCTATTTGACTCATCAACACAGAAGCGTTCTGGTAGTTCTCAGCTTGACCGATAGTATTTAATACTAAATTAATAAGAGGCACCCCTATCGCAATACATATTGAAAGAGAAAGTGTTAGGCCGACCGCCCTCTCAAGCGTTACATGCATAACTTAGCCCACCATTTATTCAGAGCGGTGTATTTAAACACTGCTAAACATAAATTACCGGATAAGTATGAAGATAGTTATTTTTCTCTCAGCTCAGGGAGGTGTAGGGCGTTCACAAATAATAAGCAGCCTAGCATATTTATTATCAAATTTAGGTCGAAAAGTAGGCGTGATCGATTTATGCGGGAACAGTATTGAAGAACTGCTGAAAACAATTAACTCAATCACACCAGTTTTAGTAGCCGGCATAAACAATTACAAACCTCAATCTCTTATAGAAAAATGGGAGAAGGAAGGGGTTGATTTCACATTAGTCAACCACCTCTCCGACTATTCTGAGATAAAAACAGAAAGTATTCTAATAGTGACAACACCTCTAAGATTAAGTTTACTAAGAAACAGAAGATTAGCCTATAATATTAGAAATAAAAACCCTCAGGCTAAGATTAGCGTAGTTTTAAACAAAGTCGGTGAATGTGAAAACTACGAGTACAAGAACATCATAGTTGAAAAAATTCTCGGCGCACCTGTCATTCAACAAATCCCATATGACCTAGATTTTATCAGATGTGAACAATTGGGCACTCCACTACCAAAACTTGCAGGTAAAACACCGACCGTGATATCATTATTAGAATTACTTAGCCTTGTCTGTGAAATCCAAATACCTGTTAACATACTCAAATCTGAAAAACACTCCCGGTTAAAATTAAATAAGAGGTGTGAAAGATGACTGTTAAAAAAAGTATAGAAGATTTAGTAATCATCTTTAAAGAAAGCGGGCTTGAAGAGAAAACTATTATGGTAATTCTACGTAAACTCGGGTTGCCTGAAACCCAGGTTCGAAACACACTATTAAAACTATCCCTTCTTGACAGACTAAACAGTGAAACATGTAATTCTACGCCTTTAACTAGTGGAGTGGATGATGTGAAAAACTGTGAACCCCCTACTGTACGCATAGACGAGTTTAATAATATTCTAAAAAAGAATAACCTCCTGCTCGAACAATTACTTGAAATAATATCTGAGAAACCGAGCACCCCTGAACGTGAAAACACCAGTAGCTGATTTTTTATATATTTATTCTAATTAATTTACGGGTTTAGTTACGCGTTTAAACACGTTTCCAATATCCAAAATTAACCAGGAGAAAACAGAAATCCACGACCTTGTAATCAGAGAGTTCTCCAATCTCAAACTAGGCGAAGCCTGTATTGGAAAAATTTTGCAGAGAATTTTTAGTATAACCGCAAGCGCTGAAATATCCTGGCTTAGAATTCAAGTTAAACTAGCTGATGCGACTATTCTCATACCTGAAGAATTCCAGAAAACCATCATAGACTTATATAAAAAAATCTCCAACAGTTATACAGCTCTAACATCAATGGATATATTCAAAAATATGTGCGGGGCAGGCTACTCCTGTCCGAATATTAAGCATCTGTTAAAAAACGAATTAATAAACAACTCGATCACAAAAGATCCTTTAAAATATTATTTAGAACTGGTAATCGATTTAGAAGCTTTAAAATCTGTGAAAAAAGAAAAATGCAATAAGTGTTTAAAGAAGGTTTTAAAAAATCTTAATAAAATTAAAGAAAAACTTGAACAGACAAACCTGATCAGAGATTATTTGAAACTGCCCTCCGATATAAAAATTAAACCATTAGAATTAATATACGAGCGATTAATAGTATTCGAAATCATACCGGATAAAGAACCATCTGACAACTTGACACCCACGTCCACCCGCCCCCTCTTAGACTCTTATATTATAGGACCATATCAGATAAGCATATACCCCCCCAGCGAGGTGTCAAACGAGTATTTATACCAGGCTACACCGCTTTTACCAGAATGCGATTTCAATTTAACCGTAAAACAGTTTCAAAAATATATAGATAACCTAAACTATTTCTCTAAAAACGTTGATGAATATTACCCCCCTGAACAATTAATCGAGATAAGGAAAAAACAGGCTGAATCATTTGTTAAAACAAATCTGTCAAACAGTTCTCCTAAAACTGATAAAATTCTGATAGAATATTTAAGCTATCAGACAACCGCGCTGAAACCTTTAATACCTTACTTAATCGATGATCAAATCGAAGAAATATTTATCGACAACCCTTATTCTAGAATATATCTTGACCACCGTCGACTCGGTAGATGCATAACATCTCAATTACTAGATAAAAGCGGCTTCGATAAACTTGTTACATATTTAAGAGCTACTACAGGTCTCAGATTAGATGCGAAAAACCCTTCACTGAAGACAGAGCTTTTAACCAGCGCGTTTCATATAAGAATCTCCGTTGACATAAGTCCCCTAGCAGCCGACTGCTTCCATGTGGATATTAGAAAACTTAGAAGAAAATATTTTTCAATAACCGAGCTTATTGCGAATAACACATTAACAGCCGAAGCCGCAGCGTACTTGTATTTTTGCATGACCCGTAAAAAAAGTATTTTAGTATTAGGCAGGCCAGGAGATGGGAAAACCACCATTATTAATGCTTTAGACGGTTTAACCCCCCCATTCTGGCGTAAGATAACCGTTGAAGATGTTGTTGAGAGCGTATCACAAACAGGTGTAAGACATCAAACCAGGTTTCAAGTGGATCCGTTGGAGAGCGGAAATATAAGAGGGAGTAAAGCTAAGGAAATAGTTAAACTCCTCCACCGCTCCCCAGACTACCTGCTTATCTCAGAGATACAAACAGCGGAAGATAGTAAAGCTCTATTTCACGCTCTATCCGCAGGATTAAGCGGCTTATTCACATGCCATGGAAATAGTATAGAAGACCTCCTACTCAGATGGAGTGTCCACCATAAAATCCCACCTATCTCATTTCAAGAATTAGATCTGCTAATACATGTTAAAAAATTCGACTTATACGAAACCCCCACTAGAAAAATTGTGAGAATAGCCGAGATAAATAATATACCTGAAAAATTATTTTCAAACTTAACACCCGAAATCCAAAACATATTTACATGGGATATTCACGAAGGTAAACTTGTTTTAAAAACTGATTTATACGAGACTCCAACGCTTCAAAAAATCAAACATTACGAGAATTTAAGTAAAGAGCAATTTTACAATGAGATAAACACCTACAGGATAATATTTGAATTACTAGCTCGGAAACAACTCTACTCCATTGAAGAGAACACTTTATTCTTCAGTAAATTATACTCGCTCATACATAAAATGAAACAGATTGAAAAAACCATCGACTGGGATGAAGTATTATTATGGGTTCAACGGGAAATAGGAGGTTAACAATGCTATACACTATTTTAGCTTTATATTTATCTAAAATACCCTTATTCAAAAAACTAGGCTCACAGATAATATCAAACAGACTAACCTCCGCATGCGTCTACTACCAGGACACCTACAATCTTAAACCTGAAGAAGTAGCTGCAAGCTGCATCGGCATAATTTTTATTACTGCACTCATAGGGGCGGGCGTTTTCATAACATACCGCTTGTTAATAATCCCCCCCATCACATCGATTATAGCAATCCTAGGAGCCGCGCTCTTCTATTATAAGATCATTGAAGAATACGAGGGTGAAGCTAGAAAAATAGCTAAATACGTGGATCCTATAACTCAAGACTTCATATTCGCGCTTAAATCATCCTCATCAATATTTAACGCTATAAAATATGTTGCAAAAGCAGATTACCCTATAATCTCTGATAAATTTAAAGAAATAATATATAAGATAAATTTAGGCGAGAACCCCACTCTACTATTAGAAGAATTCATAGAAAAACAGCCGTCAAAAACATTAAGATACAATCTTCTATCTCTAATAAAAAATCAGGAACTAGACTTTTCATATGAAAATATACTAGGAGTTGAATCGCAGCGAACTCTAAGGGAAGAATACGAGAATTTTACAATGCAGCTTGAAAATAAAATAATGATCGCCGCTGCATCAAGCATTTTCCTACCGTTAATAATAGGATTAGGTTTAATATTCTGGGGGTTCAGTGAATCCCCGATTTTTCTAATACTGATCCCCTTACACTTATTATTAAGTGTTCTTTTAAAAAAGAAATTGTTAAAACCGAGAGATGAGGTTTTTGAAAATTAACAGTAAATTAAATAAACTTGTAAACCCGACTGGTAAGAAGCGGATAGGTGAATTATTCGAAGTAGAGGATTTTCTAATACTTTTATCAAAAAACTTGTTAAATAATGTCAGCCCGGAGCTGGCTATGAAATTAGCTGTCAACCAGTTTAAAGGCGATTTAAAACCAGTTTTTCAGGAGGCTGTAGAGGGCCTTTACACCGGTAGTAAATGCTTGAAGGATGCGGTTGAACAAATAATAAACTCATTATATAACCAGCAATCCAAACAGCTACTCCGCTATTTAATGGATCTTATAGACTACGATGCTAAAAAAAGAGCTCAAACAGTTATTAAAACACTCTACCGGTTAAAAGAAAACCAGCAATTATACTATAGACGACAAAGTATTTTGAAAGCTCAAGAATTTAAAATAAAATTCTTAGTAAATATTATGAGTATAGTGCTAGGAATGGTTTGCTCGCTAAGCCCGTGGTTTTCAATAACCTCCCTTCTCATAGAACTCGGTAACAGCGTCAACCCGTTCAACATTCAGATAAACCTCCACTCCGCACCCTATGCTTTCATAACTTTCCTGTTAATATCAATTTTAAACGCGCACATACTTTACAACACTGTAAAAATCGAGCATGAAATATTATTCACATTAATAGCCCCGCTCCTATTCTTAACCGCATATATCTCAGGTAGCATAATACTGTCAACAATTCTACAAGGCTGGGTTTAAATAATCCCGAATATACTAACAAAGGGCTTAAAATATGAAGTTCATTAAAAAACTACTAAAAGATCGAGGGGGCTCCCCTCTAGTTGAAGAGGGGCTTTTAGTAGGCTTAGCAATCCTAGCAATAGCGCTTCTAATAATACTGGTTATAAATATATTAAACTGGGCGGGTGTAAACATAGACCAGTTAATCTCAAATATCGGAAGCCTTCTACCGTTTTAAAACATTCAGCTGTAAAAGGCAGCCCCTTGCAAAACCCGCGCATTTAATTTAGATTTAAAACTTGTATAATTCTATCCCTAAATTTTTCGTTATAATGAAGATCTTTTTTAAGAATTTGATATATTACTTCGTCGTCAACGGTAAAAACATTCATATTAGCTAATTTCATTTTTGAGAATTTAAATATAATATTCTAAAAAGCGAATATTATGTAATAAAAATACTAATTAACTTGGTTTATGGTGCTCCGGTCGGGATTTGAACCCGAGTGTCCCCTTATTTTTAGTAATCTAGGGGGCGACTGGGCAGGTTTTTATTCCTTGAGCCCCTGATGCTTGACCGGACTACACCACCGGAGCGGTTATTAAATATATTTTCATTCAGCTGCTTGGCTTTTTCTCTTCTCTAATTGAACTATATGTGTGATATATCCTGCGATCTTATTTCTAACGCTTTTCGATTTAACCTCTGCGATCTCATCTATGATTTTCTTATTTTTTTCAAAATCATCTGTGAACTTATCCGCATAGGTTTCGATAAGATCCCATACTAGATTTTTGATCGCGCTGGTTCTAACACGGCCCATTAGATCTCCTCCGATTAAATTTCGGTGCATTGATTATTTTTAATAGTGTATTTAAATTTTAACATTAATGTTCAGCTCTGATGGTTTAAGGTTGAGGTGTAGCTGGGTTTAATATTTGCTCTATTACTTTTATTTTTTTCAAAGCACCCCAAGCTAATATCGCTATAATTGCCGCTATCAGCGCGTTAACCATGTCGATGACTCCTGATGTTAAGGCGATGATAACAGTTCCCGGGGTTAATATGAACATGATGCTGAAAGTTGGTATGAAACCTCCAATTATCGATGGTGAAATTACAAGCATGATTATTTTAATTGCTGTATTGTTTTTATCTTTCATTAAATCTGTTACAATCCCGGCTCCGACCCCTAGAAGCAAGTTTCCTATTAATGGAATCAACCAGAACTCGCCTGAGAAAACCGCTGCGTAGATGCCGATTATGAGGCCGGTTAAACATCCAGGCCATAAACCTAATGTTATCCCTGAGAGAATCGGCATTATCATACCGGGGGTTATTTGAACACTATAACTTATAGGTATGGCTACGGTTCTAAGAGCTAAACCAGTAGCGGATAGAACGGCTATTAAAGATATTTTGAGAGTCGTGTTCACGTTATCATCTCACAAATTTAATAAAGTCTACGCGTATTCCTTTAATAGGGTGTTGCGGATGCCTGATTTACTATTAAAATTTCTTTCTACGCTTAAAGAGGTAACTGGTGTTCCGGAAATAAGGCTTTCCCCTCCTATGAAGCTTAAAATAGGTGAGTTGCTGGATTTACTCGAGTTGAAAGGTGTAAAAATTAAAGGGCATATTCAAACCAGCGGGTCTAATGTTTATAGTGCATCGATGCTGATCTTAGTTAACGATTTGGAAATAAGTGTTTTAAAAGGTTTGGAGACTGAGTTAAAAGATGGGGATGTTATAACGTTTATCCCTGTGGTTCATGGCGGTTAAAAAATAATCAAGTCTGTTTTCTTCTTAATCTGCTTAATTATCAGATATGTGATCACTATTCCCAAAGGTATTATTACTGAAATTATTATGATTAGATAGGGTGCACCCTGAGTTTCTATTATTTTCGGGTTATAGTCAAATAACAGGTTTAAATTAAATAAACTAGATTTATATTGTTGACTTTCAGCTGTTAAGATTCTGATATTGTAGTTTTTAGATCCTTCCAAAGGCGTGAAATTTATACTGAATAATCCGTCTTTGCTTGCTACTGAAACATTTTCACAAAGTATTGTAGAGTCACTTAGAATCTGAGTGTTTACAATTATATTACTGATTTTATAGGCGGGGTTGTGACTGTTATATAATTCGAAAGTAATTTTTACATTTCCCTCATCTATAGATGTTACAGTTTTTATTTCACAGGCGGGGCTGGCTCTCTGAACATAAAAGTATACGCTTGAATTATCGTAGAATATATCCGTGGCTGTTTGAATAACTAAATCTAGCTGAGCGAAGGCTAAAGCTCCTGACAACCCCGGCATCCAGTTTTCAGGTAATAATGGAAAGCTCACAGATCTCTCCACATAGGTTTCCGGCTCTGTGAATATTCTTTCAAAGATTATGTGCGTAGTGTTTCTAAGTCTAAATATAGCGTATCCCCGCTCTGTTTGAGGATTATATTGGAGTGTATAGCCTCCTATAATTGTCACGTTCATACCTAGCTCGGCAGGGATAGGGCCCACGCCGACGCCGTAATTGAATATTTCGTAAGGTGTACTTTTTACAGGTATCGCTGGCGTAAAATATTGGGTAAGTAGGATAGTAAATAAAACTAGTAGCAGCAAGTTTTTTCTTTTCAAATTTACCCTACTGTTTGTTATCAAAATTTAATTTAAACACCACATTTTAGTGATTATACCAGAGGGAGAAAAAGCTTCTAAGCGCGCGGGCTCTTATATTCTCCTCTTTTAAGCGGTATATTCTAATTCTTCCAAAGTTTTTCTCCTGTATAATACCTGCTTTGCTTAGAAAATCAAGATGTTGAATAGTTGTCCCGTAATTGAGGCGTGCTCTTTTACCTATCTCGGAGACATTAAGTTCGCCCTCCTCAACTAATATCTTTAATATTTTAACACGTCCTCTGGAGGCGAATACATCCTCTATAGGTACCTGTGACTGTAAGTATTCTTCTCCCCCTCGCTCACCATTAATGATCGTCTTCTTCAACTGACAACCACCTCACTAACTCGCTTTCTAAAATCTCCGCAGGCGCATCCCCTATTCCTATAATTGTCGTCTTACCTCGCATTCCCTTTCCTGAAATCCGCGCGTTTATTAGTCCTAGTCTGCTTAAAGACTTCACTCTATCCCATAGTTGGGTGTGAGACCTGGGTTTTTCGCTGTATTCTTCACATACTAATTGATAGGTTTTCTCAATTAATCCGATTGTTGCATAAGCTTCTTCGCTTCTAG
>JAWBON010000004.1:0-37158 GCA_038826135.1 Candidatus Odinarchaeota archaeon
GAAGCTAAGGCTACTATGAATGTTACTATTGTGATGATTAACGGGATTGAGAGACTGGTTAAAAGTGTGTATAATCCGGATAAACCGTAAACTACCCATAGACTGTAGATTGAGAACCCTGTTGATACAAGAATTATCAATAGTAGAACACCAGCAGCTCCAGCAGCCCATGCTCTGGCTCCCCAGAGACCGACGGCTATGCCGATAGCTATTAAGCCGTACACAATTTGAATATAAGCGTTGCTGCTTAAGGATGTGAGCGCTGCGATAACTTCGGGCGGTAGACCTGGGATTGAAATAGCTAGTATAGAGGTGGCGCCGACGATTATGAGAAGTATACCGACTATCCCTATGAGAACCGATATTATTTTAGCTCCTGCAAATGAACCTTCAGGCATATTTACCATCTTTTAGTTTAATTTTTTATATCTGATGCGGGGAGGTGGATGGGAATCCGCCAGCACTGCATCAGGCTTTTAAAAGCTTGTATTAGTATATATTACCTGTTGATATAAATAGTTTATTATATGCTTGTTACCGTGATTAAAATTATTTAATAGTGTTAAATTTGCGATTAGTTGATCATCCTTCACTGGTATTTTCTTTCTCCCCATGTGTTTTACTGATGTTTTTTAAAGCAGCTAGTTTACTGTCTAATGCTTCAACCATTTTACTCAGCTCGCTTAATTTATCCTGCATATCCTTTATTAAAGATGTGTTCGGTATTATTTTATCTTCGATTTGTTTGTTTAAACCGTCAAGCCTGCTGTCGAAAACTGTTGAAGCCTTATCCACCTGGGTTTTTATCTTCCGATCTAGTTCGTTTATCATTTCCTGTTGGTTAACTTCTATTTTTGATAGACCTGTTACCTTTTCTAGCATTGTGTCTAGCCGATTTGATAATTCAACTGTTAAAGCAGCGTTCATATCTATTATTTTCTCCATTTCTTCATGGAATGTTTTGAAACGTGAATCCATGTTATCTGTTAAAACAGCGTTTATTGTTTTCTCAAGATTTCTAACAGTGTTCTCCGAGTTATTATATAATTCGTCTAATCGATTTTTTAGATAGTCTTGAGTTTCAGCTATTTTGCTGAAATTTCCTTCCAGGTTTTCATTATATTTTTCAATAATTTGATTAAGCTCGTCTTTAACATTTCCAATTACTTTTTCAAACTCTTCTTTTAAAAGAGTTTTAAAATTTTCTAATAAATCGTTTATTATAGATGTTAAATCTTCTGATATTTTCTCTGTAAAACTGTGTTTATCAGTCAATTAATTCACCTTTAAGCGAGTTTGAATTTAACAATTTTTTGTATTAAGTGTTTAATTAATCTTGCTGTAATATTCTCGAAGAGGTTTCAAAACTTAAATTTACTCTAATTTTAAACGCGCATATTGTATAGGAGACAGGTTGATTTTATTTAATAACGGTTTTTGACATTGTTAGGATAAATGTGCAATCAGGTTCGTGTTTGGAGAGATTGGATTTATGAATTACGCTTGTTTGGGTTGCTAGAGTATCCTCTAAAAGTTTCGAATAATATTTTTCATGAACTACGCATATTAGCGGTGAAAACTCTGTTGCTATATTTTTAAAAACGCACGAGTAAATTTTTATCTCTATATAGTTGTCATATGTTTTTATATCGTGCGGTATGTTTTCCCCGTTAAGATCCGCGTCGATAATGGATGCTAGTTCACTTACCGAGTTTACTTTAATATTATGTTTTTTTAATTCATATATTTTTTCAACTGCCATTTGAATACCTATCTCGCTTAGTAACTGTTCTAAATCAAGTTTGCTGTTAGATTTCAAATTTGAGATTATATAGGATAAGAGTAGATCATATTTTCTTGGAGGGTAGTTTATGTCAAATGATTTTAGAATCTGATATGTTTTAGGAGGTCTCCCCCTGTCCTTAGATTCTGAGAATTTTTGTTCAGCGATTATTCCTTGAGAGGCCAGTTCATCTATTATGTTTTTAATAGCGGTGTAGCTTGCACCTGTTTTCTGCATGATTTTGGGAATTGTTCTATCCCGATTATTGGATATACAGTTTAATATTTGAACGGTTAACTCCCATTTTGAAAATAGGTAGGATGCGTTTCTCGTATCTAATCTCATTTAAATCATATCCTGTTGTAGGGATAAGTACGCTACCTAGTATTTATATATTTTTATATAGAAAAATATTTAATTATAGTTTACGAACTGATAGTCTCTATATTAGCATGCCTAGCCTTAATCTCCTCTTCCGTTAAATTTAATCTCTCAATTAAGGTTGCTATAACCCCTTCAAGAAACATCATCAGCGTTAATTCGAATAAGGAACCTAGAGGACTTAAAGGCGCGTGTATTCCAGTAAGCTGCCGTGCATCCCATTTTATCGTTTCAATCTTAGTTCCTTCTAAAACAGGAGTCTTCTCAGCTTCAGCATCCTTTGTTCTACCTTTTACAACCACTAATATATCAGCTAGTTTAGCTAGCGGGGATTCAGCGTTACTTGATATACAGATAACTCTTGTCCCGATTCTTTTAGCGATTGAAGCGGTGTCAACTGTGAAATCGGTTTTCCCGGAGCCGGATATAGCGATCACACAGTCTCTTTTAGAAGCGCTTGGAACAATTGTTTCCCCTAATATGACCACGTCAAACCCTAAATGGTAAAGTCTCATAGCGAAGGCTTTAGCCATTAAACCGGTTCTCCCAGTTCCCGCTACGAATATTCTACCACCTTTAGCTTTCGTATATATTATTTCATTAACCATTCTCTCAATCTGAGTATTTTCTAAATCTTTAATATTATTTTCAATAATCTTTAGAAATGATGAGATCGCTTTCTTAGTGGTTGAAGTTTCTTCAGCAGGCAATTAATACACCTCACTGTTTTATCTACACGCATAAAACTAAATAATTCTAGTATATAAAAATTCATTGACCACGCTTAGACAATGATATTTTACCGTCAACAACTTCGAAAACCCTGTTCGCGAATTTAAGAAGATTCTCATCATGGGTTACAACAACTATTGTTGTTTTATCATTCGAGTTAATTTTTTTAAGCAAGTTCATTATCTCTAATCCTGTTTTAGAGTCAAGGTTACCTGTAGGCTCATCTGCGAATAATAATTTAGGTTTTGTAATTAAAGCTCTGGCTATAGCTGTCCGCTGCTGTTCACCACCTGAAAGCTGTTTAGGTAAATGATCTTTTCTATCAACCATGTCAACTTCACGTAGCACTGAGATCGCTAACTCCTCTATTTTCTTAGATTTCATATCAGTAGGCCATAGAGGGGAGGAGACATTCTCGATCACTGTTAAATCTGGTATAAGATTAAAATCCTGGAAGATGAAGCCTATTTTTTCTCTCCTGATCTTTGGAAATATTCGCTCATCAAGCTCTCTCGTGTCAGAGCCGTCTAAGATTACTCTGCCGTTTGTAGGCTGGTCTAAACCACTTAAAACATTTAATAGAGTTGTTTTACCGCTTCCACTAGGCCCGAAAAAGCAGATGCGTTCACCCTCGTATATTTCCAAGTTTACTTTAACCAAGGCTTTAACTATTTCCCGTCCACGCCGGTATTCTTTGGAAACGTTTTCCGCAATTATAATAGGAACTTTCTGCGACATTTCTATCACTTTAAGCTTTTAACGCTACTATAGGTCTTACTTTAAGAGTTCTCCAGTAAGCTAAAATTATACCCGGTACCTGAGCCCCTATCACCACTAATAATGCTATAGCTAAAGCTGGACCGGAGAAGACGAATTGCCTTAATATGTCTTCAAAATATGTACTCACTCCAAGAATATGAATATCTATCTCTAATGTTAGTATGTATCCTAAAAGGGATACAAAGAGTATTTCACCTATAAGTAAAAGCAGGATATTCGAGTTACCCCACCCTATGCATTTCAAAGTCGCAATCTGACCTTTCCTAAACTGGGATAATATAAAACCGTATACGGTTGCTATGATAAGACCGCCTAAAATACCCAGCACAACCAGGAGGCTGTTACCAAGCTGTATTGTAAAAGCCACCCACCATGATAGAATACAGTAGAATAACACTGCTAATACAAATCTTTTTTTAACACGTGTTGACATGAGAAGCGATTTCTTAAGTATTCTAAAGTTCCCCATATTCTATCAATCCGTTAATGCTTTAATAATTATATATTAGAACATACAATATATGAGAATATAAAACTATTTTAAATCAGTAACTTATATTATTGTAGACTATAAGCTCAGGGTGTTTATAAATTGGCTACCGAGGAAAAAATCGATGAAAGATTGTCTCTTCTAAGAGAGAGCTTATTCAATTTTTACACTACAATATTTTCTAAAATAGTTCTTAAATACGGCGGTGAGGCAGCCCAGCTTCTTTCAAAAGAGAAGGATGATGTGCTTAAGAAGATTTTAATTCAGATAAAGGCGGAGGAGGATACTAGCGGTAAAGAGAGTATTCAAAAATTTTATGAAAAATATATGCCTTTATTCGGCTTCAAGGTTGATGTTAAAAATTTAAGTGAAGATGTGATAAGCGTTAAAGTCACTAAATGCCCTATAATGGATATTGGCGGTAAAGTTTCCCCTAACCCGTTATGCCGTCTTATCTGTTTACCCGGCTCAAAGGTTATCGCCGATGTTTTCAACCCCGGTTTCACAATAGACATACTGGAAAGCAAATGGGAGGGAGATGACTCTTGCAAAATACATGTGAAACAGCCCCCGCAGATGATGAGTGTGGAGGAAGTTTTAGATAAAATCACTGATTTAAAACCTTATAACTGTCCTTATAGAAATATTGACACGCCGTGCGTTTTCTGCGAGGAAGTGGAGTGTGAGAAATGCAATTATGAAGAGTACAGTTTAGCTAACGGTTTAGCTAAGAAGTGTATTAACTCATCTGTTCTCTCTTTGAATTTACCTGTAAAAGATGAATTAGACACTTATGTTATTCGAAAGCTTACACGTGGATTCGGTGAGGAAGGGGTGTTTAGAGTGATGTCTAAACCAGAGCAGGGCTATCATTTATCATTCTTCTTTATGTCGAAAACAGGGGAGAAGCGGGATAAAGTGAAAACGGTTATGCTCGCATTTCTAGACAATATTAAAGGAGTTCTTGCTGAAGGCCGTGTTGTCATAAATAACTGGGTTGATAAAAAGAGGGGGGAATTGGTAAAAACATTTAAAGAGGAGGGAAAGATTCCGACCAAGATAACCAGAATTATCGAATGCCCTTACTGTTCCACTAAGATAAGATTCACTATGGATTCAACATACTTTGAAAGCGTAGAAAACTATCCTGTCCCGTTTTCAATACAGCACGGTGATCACAGCTTCAAAGTCTATTTAGACGAGGATTTAAACGTGGTGAAGGTGGATAAAACATAACATTAATTTTAAACATATCCTCGTCAACATTTTAGAATTATTATAAGAGTAGACTATTAGCAGCTTCAACCATGTTAACAAGTTTAGCGTAAGCACTCTCAGGGGATAAAACTCTAAGCCCGCAGTCAGGGTGAACGAGAAAACGATGGGAGCCTATTATGGAAGCGGCTTTCTCTAAAATCTGCTTAATCGAGTTAACAGTTTCAACAGTATTATTTTGAGTATTAACGCATCCAACTCCTAGAATCTTACTATGCCTATCTAAGTCACGTTTACTAATAACTGTAAAATTATCAGGGGAGGCTGCGAATTCAAGACTTAAAACATCCACCCCCTGTATGGAGATTACTTTACTGAACACTTTCTTTATATTCCCACACACATGTAACCCGACAGGGATTTTAATATTCTCGGTGATTATTTTTATAGCAATCTCCCCTAACTCAATAGGCGCGCCTACAGAGTAAAATGGTTCATCTATTTGTAGAAAAACAGCACCGCTCTTTAATAGAATTTCAACCTCTCTTTTAAGAGCTTCACCTAAGTCAACATATAGTTTCTGATCTAAAAACCCTTTATAAGGCGATGATTTATCAATCTTAGAGGATGCTATTAACGTCACCGGCCCTGTTATAATAGCCTTAATAAAAGTACCCTCTTTTAAAAGACTTTTAGCGTATATTAGATCTTGAAGTATAGGCGACTCTTTAGGCGGTGTTATTTTATCCGTTATCTTACACCGATTATCTTTAACTGTGAAGCCGGGTATGTGATCAGTAAAATATGTAACCATATCCTTCCTAGTCTGACCGTCACTTAACAGCTCCACACCAGCTTTTAACTGTTGCACCACAGCGTTATTAACCGCATCTAAACCTGTTAAATTGTTTACAGGATAGCTTCCAATAACTGTTTTTAGCAGAGGTTTTAATTCATTTAACATATTAAATTCCTTTTAACAATCATACTATATAATATTAAGTGAGAACCATAAGTATAGAGATTAACGCTAAAACTATGCTGAATATTATTTTAAGTTTTCTCTGAGGCAGATTTAATGCCAGACGGGTTCCAATCTGTGAACCGACTATCAACCCGATTATTATAGGGATCGCTAAAGAAAAACTGATTAACCCGTAAAACGCGTAACCTGCAGTGGCGGATATAACTGTAAAAATAATCATTAGAAAACTGGTTCCTACAGCGAATATCATAGGGATTCCGCATATTAGATTCAAAAATGGAACCTTAACAGTCCCGCCAGCCACACCTATTAACCCCACAGTTAAACCTATAACAAACGAGCCGATAATAGTTAACGGAATGTTGATAACAGCGGTTGCTTTTTCACTCTTATAATTATATTCACGCAACCAGAGATATCTTTTTAAAACCGTATTCCGAGTTTTACAACCGTCATCGGTTAAGTTATTCTTAGTACGAGTAGACCGTGCCATATATACAGCTACTATAATAATAGCCGCTACAAATATATATGTTAAAATAACTGTGGGTAGTAAAACAGAAAGATGAGTTGCTAAAAACGCTCCAGGAACCGCCCCCGCTTCCATTAACAGCCCTAACTTAAAATCCACAACCTTATTCTTAAAGTAAACGATAAAAGAGGATGAAGCCATAAAAAAAGAGCTGAAAATCATTGTGGCAATAGCTATATGAATATCTAAACCCAGAAAAATAACTAGTATTGGAATAAACAGTGAGTTACCGCCTATCCCCACCATTGAAGATATTAAGCCTATTACAACCGCGGTTAGAAGAAGGAACGCGATTAAAAGCAAATCCATGGTTAAAACTGAAAAACATCAGTATAAAAGCATTATTAAATTAAAAACTATTCAAACGGTTAATTAAATATGAGAGAGACTGTGAAGAAATTGTTTGAAGAAGGCAAAACCGATATTATACCTCTTCAAATAGAGGCGGGTGACCCTTTAACTGAAAATATTTACAGTGACATCATAACTGTTTCTGGTAGAATTAGCAGATTCGAATATTTTTACAGGGACGGTGGGCCGTTTAAAAGAGCCTTGAAGCGTTCAGAATGGGCTGAAAAAATAAATATTAACAGTTATCAATGGCCTTCTGAGAGTGAGCTTTTACCAGATTTTGATAAAAAAATATCCGAGTTTATGGATCTGTTAGCTGAAACAGGTAAGTTTAGAATGCTGAAAATATTAGGCCCGACTGAAACAGCTGAAGCGTTCTGCACCGTTAAGACTCCGAACCATCATTATTCTAAAGATAGATTATCTCACAACTTCGATTACTCATATTTATGTTGGGCTAATTTTCAAGCTGCTGAGGAAATCCATAACCGATTAACCGAGTACATATTGTACCTGTTAGAAAACTCTAACATGATTCGTTTATTCGATTCTGTGAGAATAGCTGACGACGTGTTTGACTATCACGGTTACCTTTACCCTCCGGAATTTATAAGTAAAGTATGGAGACTAAACCATAAAAAAATCAGTTCAACTATTAAGAATCTAGGCGTAACCGCTGTTTTACATACAGACGGTGATCCCTCGCGAGAGATAGATTTCATAGAGTCAAATTATAACGGTCTCCATCCACTTGACATGATCTCTAAGAACAACTATAGTGAATTATTAGACTGGTTAAATTTAATAGAAAAACTTATCAGTGGTAGGAGAATAGTGGTCTTCACAGGTTTACCGATAAATTTCTTATATGGTAGTGAGGAGCAATTCACGGTTTTAAAAAAGTTTATAGTAGAGGATTTGCCGAGGCTTAGAACCATCAGGTTTATTTTAAGCACAACTCATAGACCCTACAGTACAGTAAATATTCGATCTGAAATTATAAAAAACCGGTATAATGAGATTAAAAAAATAAGAGATATTATTTTAGGTTTTACCCATTAAAACCTTTATAGGGATACTCTGCGATTCCCCTGATGGGAGTACTCTTGTAACCATGATCGGCAGTATTAAACTGTTAAGCTCCTCCTCAGCTATTTGTATAGGGTCTAATTTACCCTGATAGTCTATAAGTATCGGAGCGCCCATAGATATTTGCAACGCTCTTGCACCGATTATCCGACTCCTCTCATATCTTGTAAGGACAGGCGGGCCTATGTTAATAACAAACTCTGTGTCACCGATCTTCTTTACTGAAGGTTTTTTAGCAGTTTTCCTCTTAGGGGTTGAAGCCCCTGTAACAGTGTTAGTATTCCTCACCGGTTTCAGCTCCTGAAGGGCTTGGTGGCTTAGGCGTTGTAGATTTGCCTGCAGCTATCATATCGTCAATCCTTAATATCATTTGCGCTGCTTCACTAGCTGATTTTATCGCCTGTTTTTTAACTGATGCTGGTTCCCAAATATTAAGTTTATCCATGTCAGCGACGCCGCCGTCTAGAATGTTCACTCCAGCCCATTTATGACCGTTTTCATGTTTAGCCTTCAACTGCACTAGGATGTCAACTGGGTCTAAACCAGCGTTTTCAGCGAGAGCTCTTGGTATTGACTCCACAGCTTCAGCGAATTTTATCAGTGCAAGCTGTTCTCTCCCGCTTAAGCTCTCAGCGTAGTCGCGGAGATTTCTCGCAATCTCTATTTCAGGAGCGCCACCGCCGGCTAGAATCTTCGCCTCTACTAGAATATTTCTCACAACACATAAAGCGTCGTGAAAAGCTCTTTCAGCCTCGTTAACAACCATTTCACTAGCACCCCTGATGAGTACGCTGACAGATTTCGGATTCCTGCAGCCTTCAACGAAAACCATCTGCTCGTCGCCTATTTTTTTCTCGTAAACAACCTCAGCGTCACCTAGATCTTTAGCTGTTATGTCATCGATGTTTGTTACAATAGCTCCACCAGTAGCTCTAGCTAGTTTATCCATATCGGATTTCTTTACCCGTCTTACCGCTAAAATCCCGGCTTTAGCCAAATAGTGTTGGGCTAGATCATCTATTCCCTTCTGAGTGATGACTACGTTTGCACCAGCTGACTTAATTTTTTCCACCATATTTTTTAATATATTCTGCTCCTCTTCGAGAAATGCCTGCATCTGCTCTACCTTCGTGATATTGATTTTAGCGTCGAACTCTGTTTTTTCAACCTCTAAGGCGCCGTCTAATAAAGCTATTTTAGCGTTTTTAACCTTCTTCGGCATCGCCTGGTGTACTACTTCTTTATCGAGAATAACGCCGTTAACGAGTGTAGTGTCCTCTATGCTTCCACCCTCTTTCTTATCAACTTTTACATTGTCTATGTCAACTCTAAGCTCTCCGCCTATTTTCTCTGCTACTGCTTTAACAGCTTTAACAGCAAGGTCTGCTAGTAAATCCTTCGCACCGCTGACGAGTTTGGTACCCATAGCTGTTACAGCAACGTTTTTCAAAGCCTGCTCATCCTCAGGGCTTACTTCCAAGGAGATTTCATCAATTATTTTAATAGCTTTCTCAGTAGCCTTCCTGTAGCCTGAAACAATAATTGTTGGGTGAATATTTTTATCTAATAATTCTTCAGCTTTTTTCAAAAGTTCACCGGCTAATACAACCGCTGTGGTTGTGCCATCGCCTACCTCTTGATCCTGGGTTTTAGCCACTTCCACCATCATCTTAGCTGCTGGATGCTGGACATCCATCTCCTTTAATATGGTGGCACCGTCATTTGTAATTGTAACATCACCCATACTGTCAACCAGCATTTTATCCATCCCACGAGGACCTAGCGACGTCCTCACAGCTTCAGCTATGACCTTAGCTGCGGTTATATTAGCTCTTTGAGCTTCTCTACCTTTTGCTCTGCTTGTACCTTCCTTAAGTATAAGTATAGGAGTACCACCTAATTGCCCTACCTCGGCCATAGTTAACACCTCGGTTCTTAAAAATTAATCATAAAATTTTGTGTGAATAGTATTTATACTTCTATATAAATTTTACTTTTAACATATACATCAATAAAGTAAAATATCCGATTAAGATAAAACTCTAATTGTAATTAAATCATAGGAGGGGCACACTATCACAGGCGGTAAAGATAATTCCGGTGAAGAACCACCTATAAGAGTAATGCAGTACAACGATAAAGAATTCTGGGAAAAAGAGTTCAAAAATGTTGAAGAAATTATTTTAGAGAAAAAGAGTGCAACAGTCACATGGATTAACATAGATAAAGTAGCAGACACTAAGGTGACCGATAGCATAGGAAAAAGGTATAATATACACCCGCTTATCTTAGAAGATATAAGTAATACGGATCAGAGACCTAAAATTGATGTTCTTGAAAACTATATTTACGTTGTTGTAAAAATGCTTTACTCCGATACTGACAAGGACAAGACGGTAATAGAACAGGTGAGTTTTATTTTAGGCCAAGATTATGTGGTTTCATTCCAGGAAAGGCCGGGGGATGTATTCGACCATATACGTGAAATGATCAGGCATAATAAGGGTTTAATAAGAAAGATGGGGGCCGACTACTTACTCTGCTCTTTAATAGACTCCATAGTTGATAATTACTTCAATATTTGTGACAGACTTGAGGAGAAAATCGAGTGTTTAGACGACGAATTACTAGGTCAACCGTCCCAAGAAACTATTAACGAGATAAATAGTTTAAAACGGGAGATGATATTTATAAGAAAAGCCATATGGCCGCTAAGAGAGGTGGTCAATATTTTAGAGAGAACCGGCCCCCCACTGGTCTTACAGAAAACTATAATTCATTTGAGAGATGTTTACGATCATGTTATTCAAATAATAGACTTAGTGGAAACACTGCAGGAAATACTGTCAAGCATGGTTGACACTTACCTGTCCAGTATCAGTAATAGAACAAACGAGGTTATGAAAATACTAACAATTATAGCTACAATATTCATACCGTTAACGTTTATAGCGGGTGTTTACGGTATGAATTTCAGATTCATGCCTGAACTTGAACTTATATGGGGTTACCCGTTAATAGTGGGCGTAATGTTTACTGTCAGCATTGTTATGCTACTATATTTTAGAAGAAAAAAATGGATTTAAACGATAAAATATGCCTCACATTTTTAATCCTGAAAATATTAAGGTGCTCGAAGACCCTGAAAGAGAGAGCTTTCTTTCCACCATCTTGTTCGTAAAAATAATAAAAGAAGTCCTACACGAAGAAAAAAGAAACATCGCCTGTGAAATAGGTGCGGGAACAGGGTATTTCACAATACCTTTAGCGAGATTATTCAAAAAAGTTTACGCTACAGATCTAAGCTTGGAAATGCTCAACTACTTGAAAAACAAAGCTGAAGAGAAAAAAATACAGAACATCGTATTCATTCAAACCGATAAACCACCCAGAATAGACGAATACATAGATTTAATATTATTCTCGAATGTCTTACATGAGTTAAATAATTTAGAAGAATATATTAAATGGGCTTCGGCAAAAACAAATATAATAGTAGACATAGACTGGAAAAAAGAAAACACTCCAGGCGGCCCACCTTTAAAGGATAGAATTAGTTTAGAAGACGCCGTGAAAATACTAGTAAAACATGGCTTTAAAGTAAAAAATTATAACATTTACCCCTACCATTATTTTTTGATAGGAGTTAAAAACACTAAGTAAACCAGTAGTTAACTGTAACCCAGCACATTATTTTTAATAAATGAAATAAGATTAAAAAAAATAGAAGGAGATTATATTTTTGGTTTGAGAAACTTGAACACTGCCACAACCACTATAACTCCGCCAGCGGCTGCTCCGCCTAAAACAGCTATAAGTGTGGAATCAACACCCTGCGGGGGCTGTTCAGGTTCTTCAGTTACAGTTATTTCAAATGTAGCATAATCATGCAAAGTGTTATTATAGTATATGTCTATTGTTAACGAATAGTTTCCAGGTGAACTTGGAGCTGTGAGAGTGAAACTCACCGTTTTATTTTCTTCGCTAAGAATTGTAACGGTTTTATTATTTATGCCGGAGAAGACGGTTGAAGACCAGTTAATAAATGCGTTAACAGCGTCAAGGTCTCCGTGATTACGGATATGTAATTCAATATTGAAGTCTGAGTTTACTGTGGGGTTAACAAGAGAAATCCCCTGTAAGGTTAAGATCACTGGAGTATACTCGTATTGGAAATTAGCAGAGGAAACAAGTAGCACAGTTTCTATATTCCAGTTGCCGGAGAGACATCTATCCGTGTACCAGTAGACTACAGCTCCGGTCTTCTCGGAGTAACCGACTGTGATATTCGTATAATATGCTATAACTTCAAAGTGAGAGTCATTGTAGTAGCTGAAAAATCGAACAGGAGTTAACTTGCCATCAATTAGCATATCCGCGCTCCAGTGAGAAGCAGTATAGTGAATTCCGTCTAGAGTATTATTTTCTTGCCATACTAGCCAATGAGTATCCCAGTTAGTCATCACAACATGGTTAACCCAACCACCTGATTCGCTTCTAATATCCTGAGGATTCACAGCTAAATTCGAAACATAATGTGCTATTTTATAATCTGCGCAGTAGAAGTCTGTCACCAGGTTGTAACTAACATATGTCTCATTAGAAAACAATACCAGTACCTGATCTACTTGCTTCAAATCTTTAAACCCTGAAGGAAACAAGTATACGGAAGGTGGCTCCTGTTCACTGGAAGAAAGCCACACGACGTCTCTAATCGTTCCATTCGAACAGTAAAACGTCATATCCACCTGAAATTCAGCTACAGCCCCAGTCCACTCTTCAATGTCCAAAATGTTCCATTGTATAATATCAAAGTTTTTTGTTAGATTCCCCCCGGATGTTAAGTTCTGATTAATATTAGGCCACCGTGTACACCAGACTACATCCGGCGGACTAGAACTAAGTTCCATAATATCTAAGTCTATATATTTGATTAACACAGAGTCCACACCTGTACCAGTTAATGAGCCTACTTGCACAGTGAGATTACCTACATTATCCCTATACCAGCCGACCTCCCAGTAAATTTCATAATACATTTTGAATGTTAACGGAACTCCGTATATTGGATGGGAATAGGTTTTTTGACGCTGAACAAAATTATAGTATGTTGCGTTGCCGCTCAACACCCATTGTGAACCTGTTGGTAAAACGTAGTTTTCAGGCGGCGAATACGCGGATACTGTGAACGGTATCGCGATCCCTATAAACATGGCTAGGCAGAGAAGGGGTAATATAGATTTAAGCGGTTTTCTCAAAAGCAAAAACCTCCTAATCTATTTGCCTAATTGTATATGAGAAGTATTTAATAAATTTTTACACCAATTTATCCAGAAACTGCTATTTAATTAAAATAAGCAGTATTAAAACCACAAAAAATTAATTAAACAATAAAGTAATTAACTAAAAATAGCCTATAGATAAATAGGAGCGTTTAAGGCTGCTGTTGAGACAGGCTTGTCCAGTCTAATTTTAACGTTAGAAGTGTTTCCGTGTTTACCTATTATTCTACCTTTCACAGAGATGTTTTTACCGTATTTTAACCAGACTTTAGCGCCTATCAACTCCTCTATCTTCTTTGAGGGGTCTAGGATGCGGGCTAAAACCTTGTTATTTGATATTCTAGCCCCGCCTCTTTCAAATGAGTAGACTTTTCCTATCAGCTTTCTAATAGGTTCTGATGGTTTCGCTGAGATTTTAGGTTTTTCAGCCTTAGAAGGTTTCTTTAATTTTTCACTTTTAACTTCAGTTTTATGTTTCTCTTCTTTAACAGGTTTCTCTTTTTCACTAATCTTCTTAGAAGGTTTCTTGACTGTTCTGGTTTTTTCAGCCTTAGTTTTCTCCTTTGCTTTTTTAACCGGTGCAGTTTGAGCTTTCAACTCGTTAACTTTATCTAGTAAACGCTTCAAAGTTGTTTTACTTAAATCAGGGATCTTACCCTGAAGCTCTTCTAAACTATACTTAGATAATTCTCTGATTGTCTTGATACCGGCTTTATCTAGTGCGTCAAGTGTTTTTTTACTTAATCCTTTAACCTCGCTTAGCGGCGTTTTATTTTCGGCCATGAGAACTCACCGCGCTTATATGTAATTGTCGTACCATATATCGATTTATTATTTAATCTTATTGTCAAAATCTAAGAGACTGTTTAATAAAGCAGCGATAGTTAATATTAACGGTAATGCTTATATTCACGCTTTATATTTTCTTTATATTAAACCAGTTTTTAAACTGTTCAATGTTGAGTCTATAAGTAGTTGACGGTGTTTTAGATGAGTAAAAGAGAGATAACGTATAAAGTTGAAAATGTCGTAGCGTCTGTGAGTTTGGATGATCGAATAGACCTTAACAAGCTTTCAAATAATATTTCCGAGGCGGAGTATGATCCATCTCAGTTCCCTGGTTTAGTTCTACGTTTGAAGGATCCGAAGGCGGCTATACTAGTTTTTAACACAGGTAGGATGGTTGTAACAGGTCTTAGAAGTGAGGAGGATGCTCCTAAAGTGGTTGCTAGGGTTATTGAGAAAATTAAAACTGCGGGTATAGATATTAGAAGCGAGCCTAAAATACAGATTCAAAATATTGTGGCCTCAGGGAATCTGGGAGCTCGATTAGATTTGGAAGTAGCGTCTTTAACACTTGAAGACGCACTTTACGAGCCGGAGCAGTTTCCAGGTTTAATATACAGGGCGAAAGACCCGAAGGTGGTTTTCCTGCTTTTCTGTTCAGGTAGAATTGTATGCACGGGAGCTAAGAAGGAGACGAATGTTCAGGAAGCGGTTAATAAACTTGACAAGATGCTTACTGAATTAGAGATTTACGCTTAAGTGAAAGAGTATTCTCCAGTATGGTTTTACACCGTACAATGCGCGCTATAATTTTATCATGTTAAATAATTTTTAAACTGTCTGCGAACCTTTTAAGCTTGCCCATATAATCACCGGTTGAAAGCTCTTTTACAGTGACTTCCATAGTAGCTAAAGATTTTTTACCGCATAAGTCCTCAATTTCCATAAATGCTTTAGTACTGTTTCCTTTACCGCTGCACGTGCAGAATAAGGCTGTTTGATTTATATGAGATCTAATTTTATCAATATAGGTTCTTATAGCGGGTGTAATATTACCAGCCCAGATGGGTGTGCCTATTATCAATAGGTCATAGTCGGAGGCTTGTTTTTCAGGTTCTTTTATAGTGGTTTTTCTTTTTAGAGCCGCATCTTTACCAGCACCTAAAAAACCTGCGATACCGCTCCGCTTTTTAAGGTCGATTATTTCTTCTATGTCACATTGCACCAGTTCTAAGAGTTTATGAGCTACTGTTTTAGTTCGACCAGTTCTTGAGTAAAAAACTATGAGGGATTTTACCATAAGATCACTAAATAAGAGTTTATTTAGATTAAACCTTATATGCTTTCTGTATGAGTTTTTCCTCAGATCGGGTTGTCTTGCTAAGCTTATTCGAGAAAATGTGGGATGCAACCCTCATAAGACGGCTTTCACCTTTCAAATCCTTTTCTTTCTGAGCTAGGAAAAACGCCATTAACCGTGTTAACACGGTTATCCCCAGTCCTGAAATAAAATTATGTTTCTCCGTTGTTAACTGGTATAATGGTTCTATGTATCTTGCATTATGTTTCCAGCATGTTAAGAGAAGCTTCCAGTGTTCTTTAGACATGTAACCGGAGATGAATGCTTTCATGCCTTTAAGCGTTGTAAACTCCATTGGTACAAAGAATAATGGTATAAACAGCGACGGGTACTCGCTGAGGCTTTTTATTAAGTCAATAGTTTGGTTAACATCCTCTTTCTCCTCTCCCGGTAATCCCATCATAAGTGTTCCAACAGAGACCCATTTATTCTGCCACATTACTTTATGAGCTTCTCTAACAACCTCAGGCCATTCATCCGGTTTACAGGGAGCTGGTTTACCGGCCATATGAAGCTTCATAAGTCTTGAACTGCCAGTTTCTATACCGGGCTGGCAACCGTAATATTTATGCCCGTGTTTTCTGAGAAGCTTGGTAAGTTTAGCTATTACGTCTGGTTGACATACGAACGGTGATAGGCATGAATGAGTTATGAATATTTCTTTAACGCCTGTTTTAAACCCTTCTTTATATAGTGTGAATAAAGCGTCCTCGTCTATTAGGAAATTCTTAGAGCCGTAGCGGAGTGTATCGTCTGAATGGAATGTGATAGCTTTAAAACCAGCTTTAACATGAACTTTAATATCGTTTAGTATTTTTTCAAAAGGCATCATCCTCATTTTGCCGCTTGTAGCTGGAACACAGAATTTGCAGCCTCGACCGCAACCTCGAGCAACTTCAACCAATCCGAATACTGATGGTGTAAGCACGGGTGGGATGTCTTCAGGTTTAGCTATCGGCCCGTATACAACTCTTTCAGGATACTCGCCGCCATCTAGTAGAGTGTTGAACACTTTTGGGATAGTATATTCTGCTTCATTAATTAGCAGATAGTCGATTCCAAGTTTGTCAGCAACGCTTATACGGTTTATCTGCCAGGCTCCAGGTCCGCCTACAATAATTTTTAAACCGTATTTTTCTTTCAATTCACGAACTGGGCCGAACATTAATCTTAGAAATTCCACTCTTGTATGTGGTATCCCGGAGAATAGCGTGCTCCAGGTTGTTGTTGACGGACCCAGACCTAACGGATCCATAACAGATATGGCTAAAATCTTAGTTTTCTCTGTTACAACATTAGTTAGAAAATCAGGGTGAGCTATTTTAACCTCATCTTTAGATATATTGGCTCTGTGAATAACTATAGCTTCAGCTGTTGTTAAGGCTGGTGTAGCCATACTAACTGTTCCGTCAGGGTTTGAGGGAACAGGAGGGCAGAGTAGAGAGTAGTAAAGGGAGTCAGGGCATACATTAGTGGGAAGGGATGCAGCTAACCCCATGTAAAGATTATTTCCATATGTTGTAAGAAGACTCCTATCGGAGGTTAATACTATTTTAGCTTCATCTTTCAAACCGATTACCCCGCTTATAGTAAGAACAGAAATATTTTGATAGTATATTAAGATTCTTTTTCGCGTTTAAGTTTAACACTGTTCCCGTTCACTTCAACTATGTTAGCTTCCGATAACTCATTTATAATTTTTTTAGTCATTAGAGGAGTGTAACCTATTGCAGTATTCAAAGCCTCGATTGAAATCTCGTTAACTGATTCCAGTATTTGTAAAACTTTGAATTTAGGCTCTGACACTAAGATTTTTTTAAGTTTCTCTACTCTATTTAACTCCTCTCTCTGCTTAGCGTTGATGCGCTGCAGCTCAGCGTACTCCATTTGAAGCTGGTTTAATCTTTTATCATATTCGGATGCCCGCCCCAAATCTTTTTTAACTCGTTGCAGCTCGGATTCAAGCTGTTCTACTCTCATCTTACTCTCTTCAATCTTATTCTTTAATGAATTATTCTCATCAGTAAGTTTTGAAATCTGGTTTTCTAAATCCGCTGCTTGACTGTTTTTCTGAGATAATGCATCCTTTAATATTTTTATTTCAGCCTTGACTTTTGCAGCGTCAATTATATCTTCACCTGCAGGTTTTTCAGACCTCGCAGATTTAAGCTCGTTAAGCTTATTTGTTAAAAACATATTCTCCGAGTGTGCTTCAGCTAATTGATTTTGCAGCGATTTCAGTTTATCGTCTACATTTTTTTGTTTGATATTTAACTCGTTTAACTCGTTTTTATATATTTCATTCTGTTTTGTTAAAGTTGCAATCTTGGCTTCTAAACTTGCTTTATCTTCCTGGATTGCTAGGTATTCTCTATTTAAATCGTCGAATTTTCTCTTCAACTCGAGGTAGTCTTTTGCCACTGCATCTTTATCGAAAACATTCTTTTTAAGCTCGCCTATCTGGGCAACGTAGTCTTTTATTATTTTATCCCTTTTTTCAACTTCAGCTGTAAGGGAGGCTACCTTATCCTCTAGGCTTTTCTTCTCATACTCAAGTCTTTTAACATTGTCTTTCTCGGTTTCAATTATCCTATCGAATGTTACGCTTATATCTTGCATTTTATTCGAGAATTTATCACGGACATTCTGCATTAAATATGTTAGGGCCTCTTTAATTTCAGATTTAAACTCGTTTTTAAGATCTTCAAAGTTTTCATTAATGATTTTATCATACGAGGATGATATCAGAGGAATCACGAATTTTAATCTAACTGTGTCAAACTGGTTTATCAAAGGGTCCTTTAACTGCTTTAACTGTTCGCTGAATTTAGCAAGCTCTTCATCGAGTGTTTTCATTATCTCCTCTTCAAGTTCGTCGAAAATAGGTTTCGACTTATCCTGGCTCATATTTTTCAACCCCTTCAGCCAGATTTGCCCCCGGATTTAAGGCCTTCTTCTAATAATTTTAGAATTTCACTCCACTTCCACTTACTTTTTTCGCTGAGCTCTATTTTCTGTCGCACACTCATTCTAAGAAATTTAGCTGTAAATAAGTCGAAGAACGTGTCAACCACGTTTTTAACAACTGGATCGGTCTTATCATAGTGTACGTAGTATACGTCAGGCTCAGGGTTTGAGAAGCCTATTTTCTCCCTGTCTATTTTAAACCAGTTTAAGACTGCTAAAAATTCTTTTAAATCTTTTTCCGATAATGTTAACTTTTCAGTTAATTTAGAGTTGACTGAGGTGAAAAGATTTTCTGGAAGGCTTTCAGGAATATTTATCAATGGCTTGTCAAGTTCTTTTAGAACCTCGTTTTTTGATAGATACTTATCCTCTGTTTTACCTATTATAAGGTTTAAAACCTCTTTTTTAAGGCGTTTAAGGTTTTCACCGATCTTCTCCATTTAACCACCTAAAGCAGAGTTGAATAAGCCCTATACGGAAATTCCATTATATTCTTCCGTACTAGTTGTAATCCGATTACTGTGCCCAGCAGGAATGCTGCTATATAGCCGAATACAGCCAGATAAACTGAACCGCTTATAATAGCTAGCAGCGGGCATAAAACAATATTAGCCATAAATGTTAGTAACATAAGCCAGACGTTTAAACTATGCTGTTCCAGATACATTAAACCTAGGTAGCAGAGTATCGTAGCGGTATGGAATATAACCCCTACAGTAGCCATTCTGAAAACGAATAGCGCTGCGGGCATGGTTACGCCGAATATTGTTAATTTTGGAGTTAAAGGATCACTTAGATTCAGGAAAACGGATATAATATTCTCGCCGAAAATGTTTAGTATGATTGAGAAAACTAGTATAACTGACATAGATGTTAGTACTAGTTTTCTGAAAAACTTGTAAAAACCTTTAAGGTTTTCTTCAAGTTTTGGAAGAGGATCCTTGTATGTTCCTGAAACAGCCTTCTGAAAATTCGGGGTGAAAAGCTCCATTAGAACGGCGATTAATCCCACTCCCGGTATTAGAATCCATTGAGCTATGTTTATACCTGTTTCGTAGAAGACGTTGAAAGCTATGAATAAACCGGATGTAGCTTGACCTGAAGAAAACCATATGAAAAATCTGTCAGCCCATAGAGTTGCGAAGTATAGAGTATTAGCTAAGAAAAGCGCTATAAAATTTTTTAGACTGCCAATTAAGCTAACCCCGCCCTGTCCACCGACTGTTTTAACCTCTGTTATGTCGTGTTCAATTTTTACCAGAAGTTGCCCGAATTCTTTAACAAGCTTCTGGTACTCTTCTAGGAATATCTCACCTTTTTCAAACCTGTTTCGTATATCCTCTAAGATCTTGAAAAGAGCAACTCTTCTAGCAGCTAATTCCGCGGCGACATTCTTACCGCTTTTTAAAATAATGTTGAGATATATGAATGTGCCAATAGATGCTGTGAAAAAGCCTAAGCTTTGAAAGGCTATAACCCCGCTCACACCGAATGTTAAAGCTCCTAAAACGGAGAGAGCGTAGCCTGCGATACTGCTTACTGCAAATATCGCTGTTAACTGGCCGAACTTTCTTAAACCTATTATAGGGGCGACTGCAACCCATAGAAACGATAATGCTGAGAATTGAACTGCGAAAAGTAGACTGGTGAGTAAGCCGCCGGTTAACATGTTCTCTAAGCCGATAGCTATCGATGATGCGATTAAACAGAGAACCCCTGTTAACGCATATATTTTTAAAGTGAATCTTCCAGCGGTTTTATTATCACCCACCGCGATCTTATCTAAAACTATTTTAGTCTCTAAAGCTTGGAATCCTGCTGTTAAAATCAGGCTAAGAGGGGTTGCTAAGCTTATTACAAGACCTAAAGTTGCTCTTTCAGCCGGCAGTAGAGCTGAAGCTATGTAGTAACCAACTATTGTAGAACATACTATTACGAGAAGCCATGGGCCGTTAGCAAGAATACTGTATGATAAAAACCTGCCTAAAAGCCTTATTTTAGTATCTTTTCTACGTTTAAGCTGTATTTTCTCAATACTGGTTTCCATTGAAGACACCTATAATTTTTATGAAGATTATAATAATATTTAATGATATAATTTTATATTTAAGAATATGACAATAAATATAATAAAGTTTTGCGAAAAATATAGTGCTCAGGTGAATTGAATTGAAAAATCTCAGAGTTTGCCTAGTCACAGAGGGAACTTACCCTTACGTGGTTGGCGGTGTAAGTTCATGGGTTCACAGGTTAATTACACAGTTAAAGGATGTAACATTCGAAGTTCTCGCTATAGTTCCGGCAGGTGAATTAAAAGAGAAGTATTCTATTCCGCCGAACCTGAAAAATATTTACAGGATCCCGATAATTGATGAAGAGAAATTCACTCAACCCAAGATTAAAACCGGAGAGTACTATGAGAAATATATCCGAACAGTTAAATGGCTCCACCAGTATCTTGGTGAAGATGACTTCAATAACGCTTCAGAATACTTGGTGAAGCTGCACTCACAGCTTGAAAACGAGAGACCACGGTTTTGGGCTAGTAAACCAGGATGGGAATACTTGAAGAAGCAATACTCTAACCTTAAAGAAGCCCCTTCAATGATCGAATGGATACTTGCGTGGAAGGATACCCATATACCTTTATTGAATCTAACAGCCAGTCTTATACCTGAAGCTGATATTTACCACGCTACTAACAGCGGGTTCGCCGGGTTTTTAGCTATTATAGGAGCTATGAAACATAATAAGCCGTCCATAATAACAGATCACGGGATATTCTTAAGGGAAAGACTTATGGAGTTGAGCAAAGCTAAAATAAAAGGTTTAGCTGAAGAAATGTGGCTGGATGTTTTAACCGGTCTTAGTAGACTAATATACACTAACGCAACCCTGGTAACATCTGTATGTAATTATAATGTTAACTGGGTTACTGAGAAGCTGAGAATACCACGCGATAAATTCAAGGTAATATATAATGGAGTTGATCCTGAACGGCTAAAACCTGTAGAAACACCTAAACCACCTTATAGAGTGGTTGGAAGCATAAGCCGCGTCCACCCGATTAAAGATATAAAAACGTTCATAAAAGCAGCGGACATAGTTTTGAAAAAGGAAGGTAATGTAAAATTCTTCGTAGTAGGACCTGTAGACGATCAGAAATATTATAAAGAATGCTTAAATCTCATCAAGAAATTAGGTATAAGCGAAAACTTCATTTTCACAGGCTCGAGAGGAGAGGACATATTATACTGGTATAATCTCTTCGACATATTTGTTTTATCAAGCATTTCCGAGGGGTTCCCGATGTCAACGATTGAGGCGATGGCCTGCGGCACACCGGTTATAGTAACAGATGTCGGTGGAGCTGCAGAGCCTGTTGAAGACTGCGGTTACGTTATACCTTCCGGAGACGCGGAGCAGCTTGCACAGCGAATACTTGAAATACTTCAAAGCAAAGAGGTAGCGGAAAAATTCTCTGAAAACGCCCGGCGAAAAGTAGTAGAGAAATTCTCATTATCAAAAATCATGAGCGAATACGAGAAGGTCTACCAGGAGTTAGCGGTTAAAAAATAGTATAGGGGGCTTATACCGCAACCCCCTCGTCAGGCTTAAACATTGGTTCAAGAGCACTAGGCGCTTTCTCTGGTTTCTTCTCCTCGCTTTTAGCAGCCTTCTCTTTTTTAGGTAGAATATAGCCGCCGATCTTCCCCCCTATAGCTCCGAAAACTATTGCTAGAACAACGTTTACTACAAGTGCCATTAATAACGGCTGAATAAAAGTGCCTATTAAAGTTGATATGTCAAAGCCACCGCCCATACCTGATAATACAAAAGTGATTATTGAGTCGACTAGGCCGCCTATAACGGGAGCGCTTAAAATTTTAATAATATCAACCCCTAACGGGGGGCTTGTTATAAGAGACATTAACTGGGCTTGAGCGGTTGGATTAGTCATAACCGTGAAAAAGCTTAGAACTCCGAAACCGACCATTAATATGAATCCGAAGAACAGTGTTGAAATAGCTACAGCGATACCGCCTTTAGCGCTACCGGCTATTAAACCACCTACTAAAGCAGCTCCTATCAATATAGAAATATGAAGAAGATCATCATAGGGGCCTATTAAAGCGTAAAACCCTGTTAAAATAACAGTTAGATTTAATCCGAAAACTGGCTCAAACCAGGTTATCAACATAGAATAGCCTTCAGGTAGGAACAATAATGTTAAACCGAATATCATCGCTAAAGCTACGATCCAGCCTAATAGTTTACTACCCGTGGTAACACCTCCAATATATTGGATATTAAAAGATTTTTAAATAGATATATTATCAATTTAATACGCTTCGTATAAATATAATGATATCGCTAAACTACACTAAAAAGAAAAATATAAAACAGTTTATTTATTAATACTAAGCCATAAGTTTGTTAATAGCTTCAATTATAGCTTCAACACCGGCAATCACTATATCTTCACTAGAACCTCTGGAGGTAAAAACCCTCTTATTTTCATCCTCGATTGTGACAACAGTCTCAGCGACGGCTTGAGTTCCCCCTGTTATCGCTTCTAATCTAAACTCTTTAAGTTTGAACGGCGCAACCTCCTCGCTTGCGTTTCTTATAGCGTTTATAGCAGCATCTATAGGACCCACACCGTTAGCTGCAACTATAACAGGTTTACCCCCTATGTGAAGTTTAACAGTGGCGGTGGGGTTTATCCTATTACCTGTAACCACTAGAATATCTTCAAGCTTAATCCTTTTCATATCCGGTGGCAGACTTTGAATAACCGCCCTAGCGATCGAACTTATATCCGCATCTGTAACCGTGATCCCCTTATCACCTAGTGATTTTATCTTTTCAACTATTATTTTTAACTGTTCAGGCGTGTATTTGAAACCTAAATTATCCAGGATTTTACCAACACCGTGACCTCCACTCTGCTTCCCTGCAACTATCCTGCTTTTAGCCCCTATCTCCTCAGGCGATATGGGTTCATACGTCATAGGTGATTCTATAACACCGTGAGCGTGAATCCCACTTTCATGTGAAAAAGCATTCTGGCCAACTACCGCCTTATTCGGAGCCAAAGGAATTCCTGTAATTCGCATTATTCTCTGGGAGGTTTCATAAATCTTCGAGTAATCTAGGTTAAGTTTAACCCCATACATGTATTTTAACGCTACAGCTACTTCTTCAAGAGAGGCGTTACCGGCTCTTTCTCCAAGACCGTTAACACAGCAGTGAGGTTGAACAACCCCCTCCTCTATTCCAGCTAAAGTATTAGCCACCGCCAAGCCCATATCATTATGGCAATGTACAGAGATATTAGCTCTTGTAATGCTTTTAACTTCGCGCACTATTTTTTTCATAGCTATCGGGATAGCTACACCTACAGTATCAGGTATATCAAGGTATGCGGCGCCGGCTTCGGAGACCTTTCTAAAAACCTCTTTTAAAAAGTCAAGTCTAGTTCTTGTAGCATCTTCAGCTGAGAATTCAACTTCTATTCCATGATCTCTGATATATTCAACAGCCCAGACCGCTCTCTCCACAACCTGTTGGGGATCCATGTGCAGCTTATATTTCATGTGAATTTCGCTGGTAGCTATAAAAGTATGAATCCTAGATACACTGCAATCTATGGCTTTATCAATATCCTCTTTCTTAGTTCTAGCTAAAGCGCATATTTTCGCTTTAAGCCCCTCATTAGCTATCTGCCTGACTGCTTTAGCCTCACCCTCACTTGCAATCGGAAAACCCGCTTCTATAACATCAACCCGTAGTTCATCTAGTAAATGAGCTATCTCTACTTTATCATCACTTGTTAAAGCAACACCAGGAGTTTGCTCACCATCCCTAAGTGTTGTGTCAAAAACATATATTTTTTCAGGTAAACTATCAAAGGAGAAAAATATTCCTCCACGCCAATTTCCACACCTACCAGTATTATATCTTTAAAAACGGTGTCTAAAACAGTATATTAACCTTATTCCGGTGTTTAATTTAATCGTATAAGATGCGAGCCGCATTTACTCTCACAATCTGAGGAGCCGAATCCTGGAATAAAAACCCCTAGCCCAGCTATTTTTTTAATAAAATCGCATTCACTCAGACATTGGCCTTCAATAATGCATAAACCTTTAATTTTAACATGACTCGATGAGAGCAAATAGTCTATATGCCAGCGTGTTTTTTTACAGGCCCGTAAATGTCGTAAAACCCTATTCACCAGCTCAGAACCCCCTCTCTTACCTTTACCGGAGCCTACGTAAACGTATAATCCTTTTTTGAAATCCACTAAGCCGAGAGAACCTGTTTTAAGTTTGAACCCCTTACTAACACTTATTAAAAGATAATATATCCCTTTCAACCTTTAACCTCTTACAGCTTTATTCATATAGGAGGCACTCCACAACGCTTATAATAAATAAAGTAGAGATTTCACGTCAAACTCTATTATCTATTATAATATTTAAAAAATTATTTTGAAGCTTAGTAGGCTGCTTTAAAGTAAAAGGTTAGTATATAAACAGCCTGGTTGAAGTTAAAATAGTTTAAGTGAACAGTTTATATTTGGAATAGTGGATTACCTTTATGAACGGGGGGTTCGGAATAATTCATAACATATACATCTTAGACACTAACGGTATTCCCATCTTCACCCGTATTTACGGTGAGATAAAGGTGGATCCGACTTTAATCTCAGGGTACATCAGCGCGCAGAGCTCGTTCTTTAAAGAGATTACAGGCCAGGACCTAGAAATGTTCGCAACTAAAGATTATAATTTCTGGCTTAGAAGAGTCGGCAGATTTCTCATAGTAATCGTCACTAGTAAAGACGTTGACCCGAAAATCATGAAGTGGAAACTATCTCAGATTCAACTAGCATTTATTATGAACCTTGAAAAAGATTCTTTAAAAACGATGATCGATTCAGTCACATTTAACTCCCTTAATTTTATTTTAGATAACACCAGGTCTGATGATTTAACCACTATAATTAAACATTTAATCTTAGGAATCACTATTATAATAGTGGGACAGAATAGGGAGAGCGTTGCTAAATATATTTACACATTATTAACTGTCTCACCTGTTTATAAGGAAACATACTTTTACGAGGATAGAAATGTTTTTTCAGATGGGGCTATAATAGGATCGATTAAAACAGATATAAACAGTATTTTAAGCGATAAAAGTTTCCTTTACTATGAATTTGAAACCAGCATTATTAAACTTAACAATTTAACCTTTGATTTAAATAAAAAAGCTTTAAGCGATTTCATAAGCGACTTGATCTCAAAGTGCAGAAGTATGAGTGAGATAACAGGCATAGATTTTATCAGAAATAATCTGAGGAGAATACTGAGAGGAAAGACCGCTATTAAAGAGATAATTATTAAGAAGGGAAAACTAAGATTTGAAGACATAATAAACAGTTTAAAGATAAGTGAAGATGATTTTCCAGCAATTTTAGAGCTGTTGCAAGATGATTTAAAAAACATTATAATTGAAGATGACTCTATTTATTATCAAGGGTGAAATACTGGTTGGTAAAGATATGATGGAATTTCAAATAAAACAGTTTTTAAAAATCAACCCGGAGTGTTTGAATGAGCCTATAGCCATAGTTGGTATGCCAGGTATAGCTAACGTTGGCAAAAATGTTGTAATGACATGTGTTGAAAGCTTAAAAGCGGATAAAGCTCTAGAGATATTCTTTCAAGATTTTCCAGCTCAAGTATTAGTGGACAGTAACGCTGTATTAAATATTCCTTCAGCAACGATATACCACTCTAAGAATACGGTTGGAGCTCAGGATATATTCTTTTTAACAGGTGATTTCCAGCCTTCAACACCTAAAGGAATATACGAGCTCTCTGAGAGAGCGGCTCAGATATTCTCTAATTTTAAAACTAAACTAATCATCTCCACAGGCGCCTTTATGACCAACACTCAAGTTCTCAGCCCGAAAGTTCATGTATCCGCAACATCCCCGGAAATATTGCACTTATTCATCTCATATAGGGATGCTGTTATCATGGATTACGGGACAATCAGCGGAGCTAACGGTTTAATACCTGTAATAGCTAATAAAAAATTTGGGATAGACGGAGCATGCCTGCTAGCTGATACGAATCCTATGGTTATGATAGATCCTCTAGCTTCAAAGACAATCATCAACTTACTAAACCAGGTTTTTAACTTAAACGTTGATGTAACCAGCTTACTAGCTCAGATAAGGAACATGGAGGAATTATTAGAAGAAATAAAAACACAGTTTATGAGCAGGAAACCGTCAGAGGATTTAAAGCGGCAATCATATATAAGTTAAATCAATTATTTATCTTGGTAGTGTTTAAATGAGTATTAGAATAATAGCTGAAAAACTGATTAAGTTATATGAGAAGTTTAAAGACCAGGGTAAACAAGATTTTATGTTGAAAAGTTTAGGAGGCATTACGGTTCGGGTGTTTGCCAGCGACACCGGTGAGTGTTTTAATATAGTTATAGGTGATGGTGTTCACATTGAAGACTGCTCGCAGAAAAAGCCTAATATTACTATAGAGGGGTGCAGCGGGGTGTTAAAAGAGGTTTTGGAGAGTAAGAGTCAGGCTTTCTATGATAAGGCTCAAACGGAGGGTAGGATTAAATTAAGGACCTGTAATATTCGTGGTAGATTGTTTTATTCACGTTTTAAGAAGTGGCTAAATTTCAACATTATGTAGTAGCATGACAAAATTAATAAGCTAGTATATCTACAATATTACGAGCGTGTTTCAGTATGCCACTAGGCGTAATAATAATAAAATGGGATAACAAACTAGGCGGAGTAGTGGAGTCAAGGTATCTTAGGCGAGGGTGGATTCCACCATCGCTTCCAACAACACTGCTTTCAATGCATTTTCCAACCATGAAAATTGATCAGAAAGCAGTAGACTTTGTAACCACTAAGATCGGTAATGTGAGAGTTTTAAGCTATTTTATAGGTACAAAAGCGAAAAGGTCAGTAGCTCTCATACTAGAAGAAACTGAGGAGCCTGATATTTTCAAGGATAAAATTATAAAATTTTCTGAAAAAATAAGCAGCGAGTTTGAAAAATGTAATTCGAAAATAGCTAAGTATTACGGGGAAGTTTTTGAAAAATAATTATTATTTATGAAATCTATCTTCCCCTGAAGCTCGTATAAATCGCCTATGACAAGCGGATCCTTTAACAGCTTATTATCCACCCCTCTAATAATTCTAACTGTTGTTATACCAGCTTTTTCACCAGCCTCCAAATCTATCTCAAGATCCCCTATGAAAACAGCCTCAGATTTTTTAAGATTCAACTGTTCCAGGCACCAGATCACCCCCTGAGGCTCAGGCTTAGCGTAATCCTGGTTTTCAGTTCCAAGTACTATAATTGATTCAAAAAAACCTCTAAGATTGAATTCCTCTAATTCAAGTTCTACAACCCTCCTGGAAGAATTACTTACTAAACCAAGCTTATACTTTAATTTTAACTAGTTTAAAACGCTAACATCTTCGAAAACACTTATTCCACCTGATCTTATCAGCTCAAGTCTTAGCTGATAGTCTTTTTCATCAAACCTTCTCCAAAAAACACGTGGATCGCTTATACCCCAGTTTTTAAGCAGCTCCCGGTGTTTTCTACCGCTATTCCAGAATTCGTTAATAATAACACTGGTTTTTGCCTCCACACCTAATTCCCTTAAAGTATCGATAAGAATTTTATTTAACATAGGTATACCAGGGCTTTTAACTAGGGTGCCGTCTAAATCAAAAATCAAACCATGAATCGGCATAATCACGAGTCTACCTCAAACAGTTATGTCATCCACAGTTAAAGCTTCTAACAACACATATTCTCGAATACAACTGTGTTTTACATACTTTAATTTTTTCAAATCAACCCTAAACCTTAGCTTAAATATATTTTCCTATAAAGTGTTTTAGCCTTCAAAACATAATTGTTAAAATCGTGTTTGCTAAACCGCCGATAATTAAAGCGGTTATAATTGTTCCAATAGGGATTATTAACGCATATTTTAATCCAAGCTCCCTCCCTATAACTGCAAATGTTGCAAGACATGGAACATATAAGCTTATCACAAGCCCGAACACTACCAGGTTTATCGGTGTTAAAACCGTTAATAAGTTTGCTGTTCCAAGAACCTCTATAAGCATAACAGCGGCTAATTCTTTTCTCAAAACCCCGAAGATTAAAACCACACCTGTTATAGCCGGTAAACCTAGAAGTCCAGTTGTTATAGGAGAGAAAATATTTGAGATAAAAATTAACATATTTAGATAAGTTAAGGCGCCCAGGATGATACTTCCCAGTATTATAATAGGTAAAGCAACCGTTAAGAAGTCTTTCATTCTAAGCCATGTTTTCTTTAGAATATTTTTAGCTTGAGGAGCACGGTAGGGTGGAATCTCCATCACTAAACCTGTTTTCTCACCTTTTAAAAATCTGTTTAAAATATAACCTGCTAGGAAAACTATTCCAATAAGAAACGCGTATACTAGTATAACAGGCAGTAAACCTATATTGGAACCTATTACTGCTAGTATAACTGATGTTCTAGCTGAGCATGGTATTAAAGTTATTATAAATGATGCGATGACACGCTCCCGCTTACTCGCTAAAATCCTAGTGCTCATAATAGCTGGAACACTGCATCCTAAGCCCATCATAAGCGGTATTACCGATTTACCGTGTAACCCTAGTTTATGCATTACACTATCTGTTAGGAAAGCGATCCTTGTAAGATAACCAGTATCTTCTAAAATACCTAAAATTATATAGAAGATGAAAACGTAAGGTAACACTATTGAAAGTGTGGCTTCAACACCGAGGCTTAAACCGTTTATGAACACTATGTTTACTACATTATTCGAAATTAAATTAGATATATAGTCCACTGCCGGCTTTACTGTAAACCCCCACGCTGTTGCGAAAAGCTCTTCTAATAAACCGCCTCCGAATACTAAAAAAGAGAATAAACCGGTTAAAACAATCACCATTATAGGTATCCCAGTTAACGGTCTAGTAGTTATTAAATCTAATTTATCTTTGAAACTCTGTTCAGGCTTGTAGGCTTCTTTAACCATACTTGCTATGTGAGTTGCTAACGCATTCCTCTCTTTAACTATCCTAATCGCTGAACTCTCGCCGTGTTCAGCCTCTATCACTTCAGAGAGTTTATCCGCCTCTCCGTATATAGAAGGGTAGTTTTTCATAAATTCTTCGAGGATAAGCGGGTCTTTTTCAAGCAGCCTGAGAGCTATCTCTCTTTTAGAGAAGCTTACACTAGCTTCGAATTTACTGTTCTCTAGCGTTTTTACAAGCGATTCAATTTTTTTCTCAATGTCTTTACCCAGTTTGAACTTTACAGGCTTTAACACAGTTTTACCTTCATAAATTGCTATAACAGTTTTTATAAGTTCATCTACACCATACCCTCTTATGGCCACGGTGGGGATGACAGGTACTCCGAGAGCATGCTGCAGTTTGGTGTAATTTATTTTTATCCCTTTCTTCTCAGCCTCATCAATCATGTTCAAACATACTATAAGCGGTACTCCAAGTTCAAGCAATTCTATTGTAAGAATTAGATTACGCTCAAGGTTTGAAGCGTCAACCACATCTATTATTATAGATTTATCTTTCAATTCAAGTATTTTATTCCGTGTAACTGTTTGTTCTATTGAATTAGTGCTTAGAGAATAAATCCCTGGTAGATCCAATATTTTAAACTCAAAATTTTTTAGTTTAGAATGCCCTTCCGTGAAGTCTACCGTTGTTCCCGGATAGTTTGAAACCGTGACGCCCATTCCAGTTATAGAGTTAAATAGTACAGATTTCCCAGTGTTAGGGTTACCTACTAATAAGATTATAGGTTTAGTCACAGTCTCCATTTCAACCACTCATAGGTCGATATAATAGGCAAGGATTCTATGTCATTTTCTATATGCGTTTTACAAGTATACGGTGCGTGATGTTCCGGCTTAACGCTACTTCGAAGCCGCTTATTTTCAGAATTGTTGTTCCACCGAATTTAGATTTTGTGAGAATCTCTGCTTTTACACCCGGAATTACACCTATGCAAAGCAATTGTTTTTCAATCATGGGATTGCCGGGCAGTATTTTAACTATTTCAACTTTAGCCGGTGGCTCCAAATCCATAAGTCTGTATATTTGCGCCTCTCCTAAGCGGTTTTCTTTAACATTAATATCGGTTTTTTCACCTTGAAGGATGGGGTTAATATTTGCCTGATCTTTTATTGCAAGAACTGTAGCCCTGCCTTTATTTGTAAGATGAATTCTCCCCCGCCAGTTTATTCTAATTAAATGCATTTCTTCAAGAAGCGTAAGAGTTTTTTGAAATTTTTCTTTATCTTCAAGATTTAAAACTCGTTGAATAGCTTCTAAGCTAACGGTTTCATCCATGGTTTCAAATCTGTAGATCTCTTTAAGAATATTACAAAGTTCGCTGCTTACAAGTTTATCCATAATTATCACGGTGATTTTATTGAGACGGGGACGGAATATATTTAAATAGTATTAGCTAATAAATATTTCGTATACACGAAAATTTATTATTCGTATAACCAAATAAATGATGGATATGGTTAAAGAGAGCAACCTCACACATATGGCTGAAGACTATATAACTATAATTTACAGACTTCACGAAAAAAATAACACTCTCGTAAAACTTTCAGAGCTGTCAACATATATTAAGAGCTCACCGAGCACAATCACAGAAATGATTCAAAGACTAGCCGCTAAAAAATACTTAGAATACGAGCCTTTTAAAGGAGTTAAACTCTCTAAAAAAGGAGTAGAATTAGCTGAAAAAATATTGAGAAGACATAGGATAGTGGAGAGATTCTTAACAGATATTTTAGATGTAAGCCCGGCAGAAGCACATATTGAGGCATGTAAACTGGAACATACAATCTCCCCCATTATTGAGGAGCGATTATACACTGTATTAAAAAATCCTGTATCCTGCCCTCACGGAAACGAAATAGATGCTAGGATGAAAATAAGCTGTGTAATAAATATGTTCGAATTAAAAATAAATGAGAAAGCTATTATAAAGAAACTGGTTGATGAACGGGAGGAGATTTTAAATTCAATATATTTTTTAGGTTTAAAAATAGGCTCAGCTTTTACAGTTTCACAAAAAGATTCTGAGAGGATTCTAATAGATTTGGAGGAAAAGGGGCCGACCCTAATAGATAGGAAACTGGCTGAAACAATAATGGTTGAGAAAATTATTTAATGGTCCGCTTAGCTATTAAAGCCGCACTTATACCGGCTGAAATACCATTATCAATGTTAACAACAACCAGCCCGGTTGAACATGATTGAAGCATAGAATATAACGCAGCTTCCCCCCCGCCACCAGCCCCATAACCTGTGGATACAGGCACACCTATTACCGGTATATCCACCAGCCCCGCAACCACGGAGGCTAAAGCACCCTCCATGCCAGCGGCTACTACAAGACAGGCAGCGTCCTCTTCAATTACTTTTTTCAAGAACGGAAAAAGCCGGTGAATACCTGCAACACCTATATCATACGCGGCGATAACCCTGCAATTCATATACTCCAAGATCATTCTACACTCTTCAGCCACGGGGATATCACTGGTTCCGGCGGTTATTACACCTACAACCGGTTTCTTATCAACCACACTAGGATGATTATTGAAAACTATTATCATTCTAGCTTTATCATTTAAAACAAGTTTTTCAGCTGGAAAATGAACTTTTACAGCTTCAAATTGTTCCTTATTCAAGCGGGAAACTATTATATCCCTCTTCTTAGAGTCTAGAACACGCATAATCTCTATTAGATCATCTGTGGTCTTACCCTCTGCAAGTATTATCTCCGCAATTCCTTTACGAATAACCCTATTAATGTCAATAGCAGCTATCTGACCTATTCTTTCAACAGCGTCAGCTTTCAAAAGCTTCTCCGCTTCCTCCAAAGATATTTGATTTCGCTTAACCTTTTCTAAAATTTCTCTAATACTCATAATTCACCACTAAATTTTTTATTTATAATTGAATAAATTATAGGGGATAATCTAGGAAGTTTGAAGATGAGTCACGGTAAGATACTTTTCATCGACACAAGTTTAAGCGGCCTATCAGGTGACATGTTACTCTCCGCATTCCTTGACATGGGATTCACCGAGGAGACGTTATATAATATATTCTCAATAATAAATAAGAATTATCCATCCCCTTTCTTTAAAGAGTTTAAAACTGTTTCAATAAAAAGAGAGGGAATAGCCGCTAAAATGCTGATCACAAAGATACTGGATAACACAAATCTTTTACAAACAGATGATTTCAAAGAAATATTATCTAAATCTCTTGAAAATATTAACTTGAAAGATGTGTACAGAGATTACGCTTTGAAAGTTGCTGAAACATTAATTAGCTCCGAGAAAACTGTACATAAATCTGACACTGAAAACACACATCTACACGAGTTATCCTCCCCGGACACGTTATTCGATATTCTAGGAGTCTCAGCAGCCCTCCAGTATTTTTCAATACTAGAGGAAGCTGATATCTATGCTACACCTCTACCAGTAGGAGGGGGAACGGTTAAATTTTCACATGGTGTTTTAAACGTTCCCGCTCCAGCCGTGTTAGAAATCCTTAGAGAATACGCTATCCCGTTTCATTTCGGTCCAGTTAAGGAGGAGATTTTAACACCTACAGGTGCAGCGCTTTTAGCTAATTTAAACCCGGTATTCAAAGAGATCCCGGTAAACATGGTGGTGGAGTCGAAAGGATATGGTGCTGGAAACCGGGCTATTAACAATTTCCCGAACATTCTGAGATTAATAATAGCTAGTAGAGCAGACCTTAAAGCCGCAGGTCCCCTTGAAACCGATTTCGCAATAGTGCTTGAAACAAATTTAGATGATGTTTCAGGTGAACAGATCGGTTACGCTATTGAAAAACTTATGAAAGCAGGGGCTTTAGATGTTTCCGTGACCCCGGCTTTCATGAAAAAAGGAAGGTTAGGATACATTGTAAAAGTAATATGTCCTGTCAAAGCCGAGGGGGAAATGGTTTCAGCCATGTTTAATTACACAAATACTCTCGGCGTTAGGCGCTCCGTTTCTTTACGATATAAGCTTAGAAGAGAGATTGAAACGGTGAAGGTGAAGATTAAAGGGGAAACATTTACTGTAAGAGTTAAAAAAATCTATAGCCATGAAGGTATAATAAGGTATAAACCTGAGTTTGACGATATCTCTATGATTTCAGAGAAGGTTAAACTCCCTTTAAATGATGTTTTAACTATTGTAAACAGGCTGGTTGATCAAACACTCCGCCGAACAGATTTTATAAATCAAGATTCTGGTTTATAATGCTCCAACGGATTTTCTCCTCTTTGACATGTTGAGAACGCGATTTTTGAATATAACCCGCCTCTTCCAAAAACTCCAGTATTTTTAAAATTGTCGAGTGATTTTCCAATTTCGAAATATGACTATCCCATTTAACATTAAAACATTTAAAAACATAGTTTTCTATCTCTAATACATCAGCTTCGATATGTAAAGTAAGATAGTCTAAAACAGCTGTCCGCCAACATTTTTGGATCTCTAAAGCCTCGCTTATACTCTCATCTATATTTGACATAACAGGGATATCATGCGCTTGACATATTATCTTAGGTTGAAGTTCCCTGAAAATTTCTAAAGCATACTCCCTTTTTGAAACCGAACCGGTTCTATCAATCATAATCATATTTCTATTATTAGGGTGGCAGTATAATTCATCCCCTGAAAAGAGAATATCATCGCCAGGAATCCAGTAACAGAGATGGCCGTTACAGTGACCCCCAGATTCCACTACAATAATTTTTTCTCCACCTAAATTTATTAAATTCCTATGTTCGAGCAGTCGCCCGGCTTTTAAAGATTTAAAATTAACACTAATTCCTTTATGTCGAAGTAGAAGATTATAGTTCTTACTTAAGTTAAAACTTTTCACAAGAATTTCTTCAAAATTTGCTAACATATCCGCTGTCACACGGCTGCAGCAGACAGTCGCGCCTGTTTTCCCGCTAAGCCAGTTAAGACCGCCTAATATATCCGGATGCGCGTGAGTTAACAAAATATATTTTATATCTTTTAAATCTCTATTAGCATGGTGGAGAGCTTCTATTATACTCCTCGGTTGGGCGGTTAAACCTGCATCTACAAGTATAACCTGTTCTCCCAGAATTAGATAACTATTAGAGAACCCGATATCACTCCGGTAATCCTCATAAACTCTTAAAACTTTAGGGGTTATATATTCGTAGACCATAAATTGAACCTCTCCCTACTATTTCACTCAAGTTATACTTTTAACCTATAATCTCCATTATATGTATATCAGTCTTCAACTAGAATATATATACGGGGAATATATGTCTTTAACGCAAAGACGGGGAACATCGGTTAATATTGGTTAGAAATTGTTTAAGAGAGTGATGTGATGGTTTACCCTGAATTAATAGATAAGGGAACAATAAATATAAAAATAGATGATATAGAAAAGAGGAAGCCTCTCTCAAAGGAGGATGAACTTCATTTTAAAGGTGTTTCAGTAGGTGTAACCTACAGCTTCAACCTCTGGGTGAGTGAAAAACACAGGGGGAGGTACGGTTCAAGATATTTATACGGGGATAAATTTATAGATTTTAATTCCGGTCCTTTTAACAGTGAAAGACTTGAAAAAAAACTAGAAAATATGTTATACTGGAAAGAGGATAAAATAGAACTTCTAAAAAAAATATCAGGTTCAAACTGGGGTATTTACTGGTCCGGTGTTACCGGTGGCCAGGATAGGGTTGACAGAATACTTTTCTCAGAAACTTATTTAAATAACACACCGTTTATACATTTTGAACTGGAACCTATTGAAATAATCAACCCATTATCTCTTAAAGCATACGATACTACGGTTAACGATTGGAAGACTACAGGCAACAGTGTTAAAGGCTATATTAGAAGACTTCTAACAGTTTACAGGTGCGGGTTTATAAATTTAACATATTTTTTGATTTTAAGCTCTGTTAGAAAAGAGTGGCTGGATAGAGTACCCCATTTAACTGTGAAACAGGGTTTAACAGTCGATGAATTAATCTTTATTTTAATAAAGAAATTAAAAGGTTTTAAACCTAGAATAGGTGAGAAGACGAATTTAGACCAGCAGGCTATAACCGACTTTATAGAGATAATCGGTAAAATTTATGATTTAGATGAACAGGAAAGTAAGAGTATTATTGATTATTTAGTGGATAAAACATCTATTAACTACTATTCGATATGTATATGGGATGTAGAGTGTAAATGTGAAGAGAAGCATTTGAATGCTGTAGATATTATCAGAAACCATCCTTGGGAGATATACGGGTTAAGAGGACCTGACAGGCAGTGGATGAATAGAAAATCAGAATATATAATTGATTCAGTTTCAGACTGGTTTAACCCCTATTCAGACATAGTGTTTAAACCTTTCCCACGAGTACATGTTGAGGTAACATTCCCTCTTATAAGACGCAGATCACTTATCTCGATGGGTCCTTTTTCACCCCCTCAAAGACTCTGGGAGTTGAGAATTGTACAAGAGAAGGTTTTAAGAACATTTAACAAAATGCTTAGCGAGGAGACTTCTAAACTTTCAAAAACACTTAAAGTTGAGGATTTAATTGAAACTGTTAAGAATGTTACAAGTATTAGAAGAAGAATCATAGGTGTCTTAGAAGATTTATACTGGTTGTCTAATAACATCAACCATATACCTGATAGAAATTATCTAAATTACACTCAAGCAGTGGCTGGCTTAAATAATATGAAGAACACGCTCTTCGAGAAAATAAACCATTTAGTGGAGATATCTAGAGATGAGACTAATATAGCCAATCTAGATGTAGGTTCAAGAATGAGTCTGATAAGAACATACGCTTCTGTGCTCAGCATATTTTTAGCAACCATAATTACACTGGCGAATTCGCTTTCTAACATTTATATCTGGATGCTGGGGCCTAGACCGGAAGTGCTGACACTACCAGAGCAGCTTATGATAATCTTACAAATATTCGGGTTAAACGCCGCTTTCCTAGTGCCTGTTATTATAATAATATGGAGAATATTCAAGAAATTTAAGTAGGAGACGACTCGAAAAACCCTACCAGTCTAGATATACCTTCTTTCAACTCCTCGTCCGGGATAGCATAACAGATTCTAAAATTGTATTCAGATCCTTTTCCGAAGATTGCTCCTGGTGTGACGGCTACGTGCGCCTTATTTAAAAGCTCAATTGACAGCGTCTCCGAGTTAACGCATTCTGAGTCACGTGGGAAAAGCT
>JAWBON010000005.1:0-33841 GCA_038826135.1 Candidatus Odinarchaeota archaeon
GATCAACCCCCTCTGAACTTGGTTTAAAAATTCTAGTTTAAACCCGTCAAGATCTGTTACAAGTATATTTGGGTTCAGCTTGTTTTCTATAAGAGCTGTTAAAGCACCGTCAACCGCTATAATCATTAATTTACGCTTTAAATCTTCCAGTAAAGGTTTAAGTTTATTAAGTGATATTCCAAGAGAGGGGCCGGGTGCAACTATTAGAATCAGCCTGCCTGTGATTTTACTCTTAAATTTTTTAATAACCAAGGCAGGGTTAGTAAGCATTCCACCTAATAATTTAGCAGCCTCTAAATCTAAAACCGGATCGTATTTAAACTCTGCTAGGATCTTCGGATACCAGTTTTCTAGAAAATTCTTTTTTAAAAAATTTATTTTCTCTTTAACTCTCATTTAAAGCCCCAGCTTATCCCGGAATACAGATACGTAAAGACATTCCTCCGGAGGTATTAACAACTCCTCCATTTTAATACGGCGCTCTGTGAATTCGACAGGCGCCTCCCTGACTAAAACAGCGGGAGTGCTTTCATCAGCCTCCCCCATCAACAGCTCAGCCGCTGAGGCTATGTTATCAGCTATAGCCCTCCGTGTGATTCTAAGAGGTCTACCGAAAAGATCTCTATGACCTCTCTCATCTTTAACAGGTATAATACCAGCCACACCAACAGCTAAGCCTATGTTCCCTAAACGCAAAGGTTGAGTCCTGCTATCAGCTATGATGACGCCTATATTCACGTTAAATCTTTTTTTAACATGTAAGCGAATTTCTTCAGCGGTTTTACACGGATCGGCTGGTAGAAGAGTTACAAATCCGGGGGGAGCATTACTCTTATCCACCCCTGCGTTAGCCTGAAAAACACCGTCTTTTAAAGTTAGTAGAACGTGTTTAACCCCGCCTAAAACCTTATCAGCCTCCCGTAAAACAACCTCTACTAGTTCAGGCTCCATATCATATTCAGCTGCAAGTTTTTCAGCCTCCGCGCTAGGTTCAACCTCTGAAAGCTTTACAACCCGTCCTTGGCTTAAACCTAACGGGGATTCAGCTATAACTAATATATCATGCTCTTCAAAAAACAAGCGCTGGCCAGCCATAACCTCAATCAAGAGATCTATTAAGCTGTCACCCTCCTTGATTAAAGGTGTTCTAATAGGGTAAAGAATCATAGACAACCCCCACTCCGTTGATTAAAAATCATCCTCCCCGGTTGTTAACACTTTAACAAGCTCCTTCTCACCGTAGCCTGTGACCACTTTTAAGTAGCCTTTAAACTGAGCGTCTAACTCAGGATCTCCTGTATCAACCCTTAAACCTTTAAGTGTAGATAATTTATAAGGTGTCGCTACAACTATAATGTTTTCAATCCCGATTTTACGTATGACTTGAGGACTTAACTGCTGGTTGCCTCTGCCGAGTATAAAGCCTTGGTTGCCTATAACAGTCACAATTATCTTAGGCGGCTTAGAATATTTCAGTTTTAAAATATCGTTTTCATTAACATCTTTTTTAAACAGTCTCCTATTAAAAATCACGTCAATCCCTAAAAGCGTTTTCTCAACACCTATATAGGAGGCAATAGCCGCCACGGTTGTTCCCGGACCTAAAATATAGTAAACATCCTCCTCCATGCTGTCAGCTATATATTTTGCTATAGCCTCTTTATCCATGTAGTCGTCTACAAGATTAGGGCTGGCTTCCTTAGTACCCTGAATGTAAAAAGGCTGATACGGGACTTTCGCATAACCTTTCAGCCTAGCCGCTACAATTCCTTTTCTAAAAGCATCCTCATCAATATCCATAACCTCCATCTCGGTGTAAGGAATCTCTAGGAAAACAGCCTCTCGAATTATAGCAGCGGCGGCTAAAGGTGTCGATGCGAAAACCCCGCTGTGCATTTTCACCCCTGCCGGTATACCTAGCACAGGAATCTTCATATCAATCACATCCACTATATCAACAGCTGTCCCATCACCACCGCAGAAAACCAGCAGGTCTAAACCCTTATCTAACATAACCTGTGCGCAATTTTTAGTATCCGCAGCGGTTGTCATACCACCCTCTTTAATATAGTAGACGACCTCCCCTTTGAAACCGAGCTCCTCTAGAATAAAACCGCCCATAACACCGGAGGCTGTGTAAACGTATATTTTATCTATAAGAGCTCTTAACCGTTTAAAAACCTCTCTCACCCGAAGAGGAGCCTGCGGCTTAACACCCATCTTCAAGGCTTCAGCGACTATTAACGGGTCATCCGTGCCCTTAAAACCGGAGGCCCCACCTAAACCAGCTATAGGGTTAACTATAAGACCAAGCTTAAACAATCTAAACCTCCAATAAAAATTAGGAAAATGAAAGATCACTCGTGGCTGGCTACCTCTTGCTTCACGAACTCCATGTAACTCTTATCATTCATAAGCTTCTTAACTTCACTGTTAAGATCGCTGGGTTCAATAACCATGATATAGCCTGCTCCGTAAGGCTCCTTATTTGCAAGCTCCGGGTTATTTTCCAGTTTCCGGTTAATCTCCACAATCCTACCGCTCACAGGCGAATAAACTTCAGATGTAGCTTTCACTGATTCAATAGCAGCAATCTGCGAGCCGGCTTTAACCTCACTTCCTACATCCAGCGCTTCCTCATCAGCGTTTATGAACTCCACGTAAACAAGATCTTTCAAATTCCTCTGAGCGTAATCAGTTATACCCACTACAGCCTTATTATTCTCAATCTTCAACCATTCATGCGTCTTAGTATAATACAATCCTTCCTGAATAACATAGTCTCCAACCTTCAAAGAAACCATCTCCAGTTGTGAGTAAACTAAGTTGAATTTATCTTATCATAATCCCCTTATTAGATTTACTTTTCCATATGAGCGGTGTTTTAAAACATTTTTTAAAATTAATCAAGGGATACTATGGATACTGGAATAATACTTAAAATACTAGTTGTCGGCGATGAGGGTGTGGGTAAAACATGCTTGATTAAAAGATTCGCTGATAACATATTCCCGGATACCAGTAAACAGACAATAGGAGTAGACTTCACTGTTAAAAAAATAAGAATAGGGGACAAGCTAGTTAAACTTCAAATATGGGATTTCGGAGGCCACAGCTATTACAGGCAGATACAATACACATTCTGCGAGGGAGCGAAAGGCGTGATACTCGCATTCGATCTATCAAATACTAGCACATTCAAAAATCTTAGCAGCTGGGCGGCCTTCCTAAAAGATGCTGTTGAAGAAGACACTCCTAAAATACTAGTAGGCACCAAAAGCGATTTAAAATGGCCCAGACCACTTATTAAAGAAATCCGGTCTTTTATTGAAAAAAACAAATTTCAAAACTATTTTGAAACCAGCGCTAAAGAAAACATATCAGTTCAACCGCCATTCCATTATTTAGCGAAGACAATAATTAAACAGCATATTAAAACACCGCACACACCACTGATATTTTAACCTAATATTTTAACTATTTATTTTGAGTTTTTATTCAGCTCATTAAATAAGCTTAGAATATAGATTCCGTAAAAAAATATTTTATCTATAATAAGAGCGCTTTAGATTTTCTCTTTAGCCGCTGGTTTCGAGAAGATAAATAGGCTTCTCAATTTCAGTTTAAGATTCAGATATTAAAGCTGTTTTTATCTTCCACTTTTTTAAATTATTTTTAAAAGTTCTTCCAGTAATAAGACTTTCAGCCATTGAAAAAACCGATCTTCTAAAAGAACGTTTACCTATTATTGATTTCAAGAATCTAAAAATTACAGGAATCATAGAGTTAAGCTGCTCTGTCATTTCCAAACTTATATCATAAAGTTCTTGAATAGTGAGGTTTTTCGGCTTAAAAGTAAATAGGGGAAAAGGGTCTTCTAACCAAAACTGGTTATTAAATAATCTGTTTTCAGAAACAAGTTTATCATATATTTTAGTTCCAGGATAAGGGGTAAGGTGAGTTATATTCGGTATATCAATATCAGACTCTATAATAAAATCTTTAAGCCTATTTAAACTATCTTTTGTATCGAAATCAGTGCCTATTATAAAGGAGCCCATCACACCAACACCGTAATCATGAATTTTCTTTACAATATTTTTATAGTTTGAAACCCCTTTAGACAAATTGAGCTTTTTATTAAAAGATGATAAAATATTCGGGTCTATGGATTCAAACCCGATAAATAAGAACATACACCCACTTTCAGCTAATAATTTTAAAATTCTTTCATCATCAGCAATATTAATCGAAGCTTGACCCATCCAGTGTAAACTATACTCTTTTAACAATCCAAATAATTCCACAGCTCTTCCTACAGCTTTTCCACCTACACCGATAATATTATCATCAACAATAAACACATTTTTTTTCTTAAGAGATTCAACCTCCTTTTTCAGATAATTTAAAGGCTTATATCTATATGTTCGCCCGTGAAACCTTGTCACAGAGCAGAAATAACAGTCTAGTGGACATCCTCTTACAGTCTCGAAACTCTCAAATTTATATTCATTTTTTATCAAATCTCTTCGAGGAATTTTAAATTTAGAGAAATCGAATAAACCTGATTTATACACTTTACGAAGCTTCCCCTCTTCCAAATCCTGTAGCAAATTCTGCCAAACTAGCTCACCGTCACCGACTACCACAGAGTCAGCGTACCGCATCGACTCCTCTGGAAGTATTGAAGGATGATTACCACCTAAAACAACAGGGATACCTCTTTCTCTAAATTGATTAGCAATCAAGTACGCTCTTCTAATTGAATAAGTATTAGCTGTTATAGCAGCCAAATCCGCATCGTAATCAAGGCGTTGAAAATTATTATCGATAATTTTCACCTCATAATCATCAGGTATGAAAGCCGCTAAACTAGCTAAACTAAGCGGTGGAAACAATTTCATTGCATATTCCGGAGTTGAAGGGTTAACTAAGACTATCTTTTTTACCATTAAACCACATTTATAAATTAATCCAATCAAAAATAAAAGCAAACTTCTAAATTAAGCATTTTAAACTATCTTTCCTCTGAAAATTTAAACCTATTAAAAATAAGTACACATGCTAAAATTTTTAAACTATACAGTATGAGAGCGCGAGATATCAGTTAATATAAAGTTAGCTAAGCAAATTTAGTTAAGGCGCTTTCATGTTAGCAAACTTTTTCGAGTCTGAATGCCTTTCCCCGCCTGTAGCCCAATTACTCTTAGGAGTTTCATAAATGATGATCTCAACCGCTTCCTTAGGAATACCCACCGATTCAAAAGTTTTAGTTATACCTTCAACAATACAACGCTTACATTCATCACTCATTCCAGCCCAAACAGTGATTTGAACAACAGGCATATTCTCCACCGATAATATAGAGTACTTGTTAAATTATTTAAAGCATATTTAGTGGTGCGGGGGATGGGATTTGAACCCATGAAGCTGTCTGCGTCTATTAGACTCTACAGCATAGGATTCTGAGTCCTACCCCTTAGACCTGGCTCGGGAACCCCCGCTTTTGTAATAATTCTCAGATACGAGTATTTTAATTTTTATAGAGCGCTTTTTATTATCCCGCCGTCGATTTGTATGGTTGCTCCTGTGATATAGCTTGCTCTTTCAGATGCTAAGAAGACTATTAGTTCAGCGTATTCTCTGGGGTTTCCTAGTCTACCTAGCGGGATCTGCGACTCCCAGTCTTTGAATATGTTTTCTACAGTTGTGTTTAATTTAGCAGCTTTATTTTTAGCAAGCTGGATAACCCTGTCTGTTTTAAAATAGCCGGGGCATATGTTGTTAACTGTAATATTGTATTTTCCAACCTCGTTTGCAAGTGTTTTAGCGAAGCCTATGACCGCCAGTCTTATACTGTTTGAAAGAATTAAGCCCTCTATAGGTTGTTTAACGGAGAAAGATGTTGAATTTATTATTCTACCCCAACGCTTCTTTATCATGTAAGGTAACACATTTTTAGAAAGCGTTATAGTACTCATAAGATTCAGCTTAACAGCTTTCATCCATTCCTCCAGTGGGAGCTCTGTGAATAAGCCTGTAGGGGGACCGCCTGCATTATTAATAAGAATGTTTATATCCCCGAGGGCTTCAGCGGTTTCCTTCACAAATTTTTCGATTTCCGCCTCAACTGTTAAATCGCATTTAAAGGCTAAAACCTCAGCTCCTGTTTCTTTTATTATAGCATCCCGTGATTTTAATAATTCGCTATTATTTCTCGCACACATTGAGACTCTAACACCTTCTTCTGCAAAGGCTTTAGCTATCTCAAAGCCGAGACCCCTGCTTGAAGCAGCTACGATGGCTACTTTCCCTTTAAGCCCAAGATCCATATAATCACCCGGCTATTATTTAATTAAATTATATTTACTAATAAATTTTGATACGGTTTTAACCTGTCGCACATCATGAGTCCGGATTATATTAGCCCCTTTTAAAATTGCTAAAATTGTTGCGGCTGTTGAGCCTGTCAAAACATCTTCATCACTATCTGAGTTAACCATGGTTTTTATGAAGACTTTCCTAGACAAACCTACAAGGATTGGTTTCCGGAGTGCTTTTAACCTGTGAATGTTTTTTAAGATTTGAATGTTCAACTCAACCGATTTACCGAAGCCGAAGCCGGGGTCGATAATTATCTTTGACTTTTCAGCTTTTGCTTCAAGAGCAATATTTATACTCTCTCGTAAAGCAGGTATTAACTGGTTAATGGAAGATATATCCCCCGGCTCACGTCTTGAAGCCATTAAAATAACATACGGCGAGTACTCTTCTATAACACGCTTCATATTTTTGTCTTTTTTAAGACCACTCACATCATTAATGATCTCAGCGCCTAGCCTTAACGCCTTCTCCGCCACCTTCGCTCTCATAGTATCCACTGATATAGGTAAGCTGGTGCAATCTCTAATATAGGGTAGAGCCTCCTCCACCCGTTTAAGCTCCTCCTCTTCTGAAACATATTTTGAGCCAGGGTAAAATGATACGGGCGCGGTTGAAGCGGCCCCTATATCAATAATATCCGCACCGTCTTCAACCAGTTTTAAAGTGTACTCGGTTAAATCCCTAGCCGTTATTTTAATAGATGGTGTGTAAAATGACTCGGGGGAGCAGTTTATAACGCCCATTACAAGGGGTTGAGTATTCTCACCGATGATTTTAGATTTGAAGAATTTCTTCACCGTCATACCTACCATCTAATAAATTATTAAAGATTAACTAAAACTTTTTAAAAAACCTATCATAATTATTATCTTAACCAAGGGATAGGTGACATTATGAGCGATAGACTTAAAATTACCCATCTTAACTCGTGGCATAAGAAATACGCTAAAATGGTTGAGTTCGCAGGCTACGAGATGCCTTTATGGTATGAGAAGGGGATTGTGGAAGAGCATTTAACAGTAAGACGCAGCGTCGGAGTTTTTGACGTAACTCATATGGGTCGTTTTATTTTCAAAGGCGCTGACGCTGAATCTTTACTTGACTATTTGACAACGAATAATGTTAAAAATCTTAAAATAGGGGAGGGGCAGTACTCTGTTCTGTGCAATGAGAGTGGGGGTATAATAGACGATCTTATAATTTATCGCTTAGAGGAAGACTTGTTTTTCGTTGTTGTTAACTCAGCTAATAAAGTTAAAGATGAAGCCTGGTTTAGAAAACATGGGAAAGGCAGAAACGTTGATATACAGAATATATCCGATAACACACCGCAGTTCGCTGTTCAAGGACCGAAAGCGGTAGAAACTTTGAGTAAAATCTCTGATGTAAACCTTAACAGACCGTATAAATTCGGTGATATAATTGAAACAAAACTAGCAGGTTACAGCGTCTATGCTACGCGCACAGGCTACACAGGCGAAGACGGATATGAGATTGCCCAGCTAAACACGCCGTTATCTAATCCTAAACCAGCGGTAGAGTTATGGGAGAGGATACTAGAGGCTGGTAAAGAGTTCGATATAACACCTGTCGGCTTAGGGGCGCGTGATACACTTCGATTAGAAGCGGGTATGCCACTTCACGGTTCAGATATAACCGAGGAGACTACACCCTTCGAGGCTAGACTTAAATTTGTGGTTAAACTGGATAAAGATGATTTCATAGGTAAAACTGCTTTAAAAAAGCAGATGGAGTTGAAGCCTTCAAAACTTAGAGTGGGTTTAATCCTTATAGATAAAGGGATACCGCGCCCACATCTTAACATATTTGCAGGCGGTAAAATAATAGGTGAAACAACAAGCGGAGGCTACTCACCTCTTATGCCTAAAGGTTACGGTGTAGCTTTAGGATACGTTGATAGAAAATATAAGGAAGACGGGACCATTGTCCATATAGAGATTCACGGTAAAAAAAGAGCTGCAGAGGTTGTAAAACCTAGAAAAATGCTGAATAAAATAAAAGAGAAGGCTAGGCAGTTAAGCTCTAATCAATAAATCCACAGTTCCAACGAATTTTTAAAGCGAAAGAGACTAAAAATTCTAAAATCTTCAAAAAAAGACGAGCCTAATGAAAATATTTATTTATAGCAAATTGAATTAATATTTACAGTTTATCTGGCTATTAGGCGGGAGACTCTTTGGCGAAGATACCGTTCGAGGATAACAGCCTAGAGTTTACTATGCTAATCCCATTCTACAGTCGTGTTATAAGAACAGTTTACGCTAATTCTGATTTCAAAGACTATTCGGCGCTGGAAATTTTTACTAAGATGAAATACGATTTTGAAAAAATAAAGAATAATTATGATGAAGCAGCTCACGTTTGCATTGAAGCCCGTACTAAAGCATTAGACTATCTCGTAAGCAAGTATATTGAAAGAAAACCGTATGCTACTATTGTAAACATCGGGGCTGGTTTAGACACACCCTTCTTAAGGCTAGATAACGGTAAAATATTATGGTATGATTTAGACCTGCCTGATGCGATCGAGCTTAGGAGAAAATTCGTAAAAGAAACAGATAGAAACAGGTTTATATCTAAGTCGATGTTCGATTACAGCTGGTTCGATCAGATCAACTACAATCCTGAGAGAGGGATATTATTCGTAGCGAGCGGTGTGTTAATGTATTTCGATGAAGAAAAAGTGAAGGATTTTCTTAGAAAAATAGCCGAGCGTTTTCCTGGAGGGGAGATGGTTTTCGACGCTGTGACGTCGAAGATCGCGGCGATAGTGGCGAATAGAAGAATGAAAAAATGCGGTAATAGAAAGGCAATGGTCTGTTGGTATGTTAAAAACTCTAAGATATTCAATATATGGGATAGTAGAATTATCTTGATAAAAATAATGAACTACTTTGATAGAATTCGAAAACGGTTAATCGCATCTACACTAACTAAATTGAAACTATACATATCACAAATTATTAACGCTATGAAATACTATCATCTCAAATTCTTAGACGGAAAAGAAAATCAGGAGTCATACTTGTAAAGCGTGACTCCGAACATAGAAAACCAGCTAGTAATCATTAAAGCAACAACGGTTTCAATTAAAGCCAATCCCGGTAGATTAATAAAAATCCATACCAATAAACTTATTAAAAGCACAATTAACCCGTACACTCCAAGCCTGAAATAATTTTTTTTAACTATGAAAATTATGCTCATAACTCCACATAGAAGAATTGAGAGAGCGAACGCTAGAAAAGCGAAAAAATAATGTATAAAACCGAAGCTGAGAGTGAACACACCGGCTAGAATATAAGAAATATTTGTAGCGAAAAATATGGCTCCAATTATTAAATATCTTAAAACATTTTTATTATAATTGATAAAGAAGATTGAGAATAAAACCCCTAGAAAACCGCCCCCGATCAAACCGGAATTAAATATATAACTAACTTCAGACACACCCAGTTCGCTTAGAAGACCATTATACCAGTTGAAGCTACTATGTAAAAACGCGGATATGAATATACTACCCCATATAAGTATCGAGCTGAGGGGTAGTAAGAGTGGGAAAAAACCTAAATTATTTTTACCCATAAAATTCCCTTAAAACTTATTACACAGCTATACGAATACAGATCAGTCGCTAATAGTCTCCAAGATACTTACCGCGTTCCATATTTTTACACGCAGCCTTTAATAAGGCAGCTTTGTGCGAGCATGAAGCGGGCAGTTAGGATCTTGAGAGACCTCATCAAGTATGGAGATAGCGTTCGAAGCTCTTACCGCCATCCCATTAACCTTACTATCGTTCAAAGCTGCAATAGATTCGCTTGCAGCCCTCCTTATATTTCTAGGCACGGAGGTATCTTCACTAATCATAGTCAGAACCTGTATCGCCTGCTTAGCTTTCTCCTCAGCAGTGGACATTTATAAAACCTCCAATATTTTTCAAAGTAACGCTTAATATATAATATGTTATATAACAATTTTTAACTAAATAATGTATTATTGAATAGTGAATTATACGATTTAAATCTTACCAAAAGATAACAAGCGAATAATTCTGGTAAATAGCGGTTAAAGGTTGAAAACAACATATTTTTATCAAAATTAGTTTAATCTACAAATAGATTTTAGGAGAGTTAAAAATGGTTGAAAATCTCAGTGAAAGCGAGATAAATAGTTTAATCCGTAAAATAAAGGAGAAAACCGCTCAAAGCCCTTTAGGGAAAATTGTAGTTATAGATGAAGTTGACCATCTCCTAATCATACCACCTAAACCGGATATAAAAAAAGTTTATGTGGAGTTAACTAATAAATGCAATTTAAACTGTCAAATGTGTATTAGAAGATCATGGTTAGAATCCCTAGAGGAAATGGGTTACGAAGATTATTTGAAATTATTAGACCAGTTAACCGAGTTGCCTGAGCTGAAAACAATTGTTTTCGGCGGGCTGGGGGAGCCTACAATCCATCCTAAATTCAAAAAAATAGTTGAATCTACAAGAAGCAGATTACCTGAAATTGAACTTGTTATGACCACTAACGGAACTATGATCGATAGGTTTCAAGACCTTATAATAGATAATTTCGATTACATGATTGTTTCAATAGACGCTGTTAGCGAAGATGTTTTTAAAGGTATAAGAGGCCCCCAGGCGGGTAAAGTTATAAATAATTTAAAAAACTTCGCCGAATACCGGAATAAAATCAGGAAGTTCACTCCATGGATATGGGTCGAGTTTGTGGCTATGAGGCAGAATATAGAAGAACTCCCTAAACTATTAGCTATAGCTAAAGACCTGCAAATCAGTAGAATAATGATATCTAATATGCTACCTTACACACCCGATATGACAGCGGAGAGTTTATACCCCCACGCCGACCCTGAGGAAATATATAAGTGGATTCCAGTAGGCCCTGATCTTAAAAATTACATCCAGATCAATGTAGCGGACACTCGAATTAGAACGGAGAGAAGCTGCGCGTTCATTAAAAATAAAGCAGCCGTGATCACTGTAAACGGTGATGTAACTTCCTGCTATAATTTCGCTCACACATACCGCTCCTATATAAACGGTCATGAGAAAACCGTATACAAGTATAGCTTCGGAAACATCCACAGTGAGAAACTAAAAGACATATGGATGAAAGAGGAGTACGTGAGATTTCGAAATAAAGTTTCAGATTTCAACTTCCCATCATGCATAGATTGCCCGACAAGAGAAGGATGCTCATACGCTAATACTAATGAAGTGGATTGCTACGGTAACACCCCCTCCTGCGCGGAATGTTTGTGGAGCCGGGATATTGTAAGATGCCCTTAAATTCCAGTAATCTACCAATAAAACTTAAATATTACTTTTTAGAAGCTTTCGTTTAGTAAGTTATCACCCTATAAGGTGGCATATATGGAGGACGTGGTTAAAACCGCTCAAGAATGCTATGATAAAGCATGCCTACTGTACGCTGCCAGAAAACTTGACGACGCTGAGAAAATGTTAAAAGACGCTTTAAAATACTATGAAACAGCTAGAAAAGGAAAAAACCAGTATAAAAAAGAGATCTCCGAAATCCTGAAATTATTAGGAGACATATACCATCTTAAAGGGGAAGAGGAGAAATCAAGAAACTATTATGAGAGAAGCCACAAAGTATGGGACTGGAATTTTCCGTAATCTACTATTTACTATTTTAAAAAATCACGAAGAGAGTTTACCTAACTATAAAGATTTTAATCAACGAAAATTAGGTGAATTAAATAATAAAAAAAAGGATTCAAGAATCCGAGAGCGAGTACGGTATTTTTTAGTATTCTATTTTTCGTGGAAGTTTCTTAGCTTGTTCAATCCAGCTTTTAATTTCTTTAAGAGTTGGCGGTCTCCTCACTATTTTTCTAGCCTTGTTAAGCTCTAGTATCTTATTATGAAGATTCTCAGGATCCCTTTTAGACAATTCTCCAACCGCGTCAACCCCTGCCTCTTCAAGCAGATCGGAGTATTCAGGCCCGACACCTTTAATCCGGAAAAGATCCGCGTGATTAACCCATTCAAGAATTAAATTGTCAGCAATACCTGTCTTATTAGCAAGCTCTTTTCTACCATTTCTTGTAGCCCCTACTTTAAGCAAGGTTTCAACTGTTTTAACACCAGCGTCACTGAGCTTTTTAGCATAGCTTGGCCCGATGCCTTCGATTTCAATTATTTTAGTCATATAAACCACTCCATTTAAGTTTTATATATATACGTTATAACGTATATACCTGTATAGTGAATATGCAAGCATCTTTTATATATGTGTTTCCCTAATAACAACGATGCTTTCCCTAATAAGCACTTTTTCCACCATTAAATAAAAGAAATAGTAACCGTTGAAATCAACAGAAAAAAAGAAAAATGCTTTCATGAATGGTGCCGAGGGCGGGATTTTCCTCCCGACGGTGAGCACCTTTCAGGTTTTGAACCCGCGACTTCCGTCAGCTTGAATTTTACTGTTTCCGGATCTCTTATTCGTCTGACCCCTTTTTAACAGACAGATTATGAGTCTCGCCTCTTTGAACCGGCGCTCTAACCAGGCTGAGCCACCTCGGCGTTCAGTGTTTGAATTTTACTTTATTATGTTAATTAACTTTACGCTAAATAATTTTTTGCAGCGTGGGGGGAAATAGGTTTAACCGGTAATAGTTTGAAACAGAGGTTTTATTAAGGTTTTATAGCTCATATTTATTATTGGTGGTGTAAATGGTTACTGTTAAATGGCTCGGCCACGCGTGTTTTGAGATTAAAGGGGATGTGACTGTGGTAACCGACCCGCATGACGGTGTGAGTCTGGGGATTAAGCCGCCTCAATCTAAAGCTGATATCGTGTTAATAACTCACAGCCACTATGATCACGCTGATGGTTTACCTCTTGTACGTAGAGATGACACTGTTGTTCTCAGAGAATTCGTGGGTGAGAGGAACGTTAAAGGCGTTAATGTGAGGGGGGTTAAGACCTTCCATGATACAAGTAAGGGTGCTCAACGCGGTTTGAATGTTATATATCTTTTTGAAATGGCTGGGATGAGATTTCTTCATCTAGGGGATTTAGGGCATGTTCTAGGATCGGATATCGTGGAGTCTGTTAAACCGGTTGATGTGCTTTTTGTTCCAGTGGGGGGCACTTATACGCTAGATCATTCAGGCGCGACTAAGATCTATAATGAGATTAAACCGAGAATAACAATACCGATGCATTATAAAATAAGCGGGTTGAATCTTCCTTTAAGCTCAGTTGACACGTTTCTAGCCGGTAAAGCGGAGGCGAGACGTCTAGGAGTTAACTTCTTGGAGATTAGTAGGGAGAAGCTTCCTAAAACGAGTGAAATAATTGCTTTAACGGTATAAGAGGGCTATGTGTTAAAATGGTTTAACAGGTTTGTTAAAGTTTCTGCGACACCGGGGTTAACTGTTAAAACTACCATTTTTTATTCCACATTTCTCTGGCTAGGGTTCCTGTGTATTTGAATGAGTCAATTTTATTTTTAGCTTCCTGTCTTCTTTGCTGATGTTCTATTAGAAAATTGGTTAATTTCTCTACTAAGTAGTTTTTGCATTCCCCGCAGATTAGTTTTCCTGATAGACACATATTTTCTCTGTTCTTAATTTTAGCATCATCTTCTTCTAGAAGCGTGTTTAACCATTGAAATACAGTGCATATATTAGGATTTCCCCCTTTCTCCCTCTGCTCAACTATTGAGGGTTGACCGCCTGTGAATGCGTATTTGATTATTTTCTTTCGAACCGTTTCAGGTTTATCAGTAAGGTATATAGCGGTCTGTTCTTTAGAGGCGCTCATTTTACCTGTAGGTCCCTCTAATCCTGGTAAAAACTTGCTATGTATCGCAGCGGTTTTAGGGTATCCTAGTTTAGGAGCTATATCTCTTTGAATACGCCAATATGGGTCTTGATCTATAGCCGCCGGGATGAGGCATTGTTTTTCTAATAGGAAGCAGGGCATGGCTTGAACAGCTGGGAAGAATATTAAACCTATATTTGCCTCATTTTTGAATCCGAAAACGGCTTTAACAGTTGATAGAGTGATTTTTTTAGCTATTTTAACAGCTAGCGGATAGAAGTTCGTGTATTCGCTATCCTGGAATATGAATGTTAAATCAGGGTTAAACCCGCAAGCTATAATATCGCATGCGTTTTCAAAAGAGTATTTTCTAGTAGTTTCAAGCGTAAGCTCTTCTTTATAAAGGAATTTTTCATCATCCGTTATCTGTATTATAACAGGTGCCTTAAATTTATCTTGAAGCCATTTAACAAAAAGAAACGGGATCAGGTGGCCTATATGCATATGCCCGGTTGGGCCTCTACCAGTGTACAGGAAGAAGCCGTCTCCTTTTTTATAAGCTTCTAAAACACGGGGCATATCTCTATGAGAGAAGAAGAACCCTCTTCTAAGCAAGGGATGAAGTTCACCGGTTACGCGCTCTATCTCCTTTAACAGTTCAGATGTTATTCTCTCTGTTCCAAATTCCTGTATTAATTTATCATAATCTACGATACCTGTTACTTCCCATGGTGTAACCTGGAATTCTTGCGTCATTAAATTCCCTCTGTGTCTATATTTTTTTCAATTACTGTTAGAGAACATTATGAGTTATTCAATCAGATTAATATATTTTTACTCTATAAGGTTAAATATTTTAAAAATTCAAGATTAGTAAGCGGTGAACAGTGATGAAGACGCGTAGAGTGTACTTTGCTCCTAACGGAATAGCTTTAGGCCATGCTGGTCGATGTATCCCAGCTGCTAAAAAACTTGTAAACAGAGGGGATAACGTTATTTTTTCAACGTACGGTGACGCTGTGGAATTTATTCGCGAAGCGGGTTTTAAAGTTTTAAAAAGCCCGCCGCTTAAATTCGAGGAGAGACCTGACGGCAGCGTGGCGATGCTTGAGACGAGTTTAAAATGGCCTATTCACATTACGACCTTTCTAAGACAGGTGAGAGGCGAGCTTGTTAATATTAAAAAATTTAAGCCTGATGTTATTGTATCAGATTCTAGACTTTCACCATTATTCGCAGGGAGACTTCTAGGCATCCCTAGATTATTATTACTCCATCAGATAAGAATGCTAATACCGCATAGAAAAGAGTTAACACAGTTTCAGGAAAAGCTGAAGCGGTTAGGTGAAGATATAATAATGTATGACACTAATATTTTCTGGAGCGCCAGCGATCGAATACTTGCCCCGGATTTCCCATTCCCGTATACGATAGCGAAGGATAATTTGAATGTTCCGGGTAAAATGCTTAGAAACGTTGAGTTTATCGGTCAAGTGATAAGTAAAAGACCTGAAGAACTCCCTGAAAAAGAGGATATTAGAAGAAAACTAGGTTTAGATGATAGACCTTTAATTTACGCGGGTGTTGCTGGAACGATGCTTGAGAGAACGATTCTTATAAAACTTCTGGAGGAGAATTTACCGAGACTCCCTGGTAAATACCAGGTTATATTCACTAAGGGGATTCCAAGTAAACGTGAAACCCCGGTTTATGAAGATAAAAATATTAAAATTTTTAACTGGGTTAGTGACAGATACATGATACTTAAAGCAGCTGACCTGGTTATATCGCGAGCAGGGCATAATACTATAGCGGAGTGTTTTTACTACGGTAAACCCATGATACTTATACCAACTCCAACTCATACTGAGCATCAGGGAAACGCTAGATCCGTGCTTCAGATGGGTGTGGCTAAAGTATTACAGCAAAACGAGGTTAACTATCAAACCCTCCTTGAAAGTGTTGAATATGTTTTAAACAGTTCGCAGATAAACAGGAGAATACAGAGTATTCAGAGAGCTGTGTCAAAATTCAACGCTGTGAACACGATCATAGAGAGAATAGACCAGTATACTAATAATTAAGGCTTTAACTGCATGTTGAATGAGATTTACCTTCTATTTCCCCACCGGGTACTTTCTCCGAGAATATTTGAGCTTGAAACTTATAGATTTTAGTCTTAGCATCCAGCCAGCAGTCTGCTAGTAAACCCGCTTTCTGACAGCAGTGGGATAGGAATTCATTAGCATTCCAACCGTATTCAACAGCAACCTGGGGGAGAAGGAGCCCCGAATACATCCCAGCTTCAACTATTAAACCATCTTTACCTACACTGATGTGATCAGGGTATTCGCGGGGAGTGTTAGCGGTTATGAGCTCAGGTTTTGTTAGAACACTTATCTCTATAATTATTTTTTCAAGCTCTTCAAGTGTGACAGGCCCAGGCCCGTAAGGTGGATAGAACCGGTAGTCTTTGGTTGCAGCGCTAATAGCCGCCTTAATAGTTGCTTCAGTTAAAGGCAGATAAGGGTATGGGAACCCTATACACCCTCTCAGCTGCTTCTCTTTACCTTCAATATTGTAAAGTGTAACGAAGACCCCCCGTTTCTCGGTTAAAATTTTAGAGGCTGAAGAGGGGGCTTTCATCTCTTTTTTAGTATTAAGATACTCCTTTATAGCAGCCCTTGCAATTTTCATCAGGAACCGCCCATCATCTAAAGATAACAGCAATAACATCACCGCTAACTGAAATATTTTATAGCTTGGATAATTATAGTTAAGATAATATGATTAAATAAAGTATTCGAAAAGGTTTCAGAATGAGAGAAAAACCTTCATTCATATGTGATAGCATGCTTGGACGCTTAAGCAGATGGCTCAGAGTACTCGGCTATGATACAGTTTTCCAAAGAGACAGCAGCGATTATGATATTCTCAATTTACTTAAAGCGGAAGAGGATAGGATTTTACTAACAAGAGACAGACAGCTTTACACACGCGCCAGCTGTCAAGGAGCCGACTGTCTTCTGATACCTTACCAGAATATCATAGAACAGCTCTCGTATATTGGTAAAAAATTAGGTTTAAACCTTAAAGTTAACCCTGATAATTCTAGATGCTCTATGTGCAATAACCCCCTTGTTAAGGTTTCAAATATAAACAGTATCCGCGGGCTTATACCGCCTCTTCTAAGGTTAAGCGGAAGAAGATTCTGGTACTGTGTTAAATGCAATAAGGTTTTCTGGAAGGGTAGAATGTGGCCTAATATTAGTAAAATAGCTTTAGCTGCTTCGAAGACAATGCGGCGAATGACTCTGTGAGACAGCTAAATTTATAGTAAAATCTCCCGCGAAAATAAAAAATAATTATTCTCCACCACTCATTTGAGATTTAATCTCAGCTCTTTTAAACGCGTCTACAAACTCGCCGTAAGCGTCAACAGGCTCCATAAGCGCGTGGGATGGGATGACAAGCTCCATTTTACAGGCTCCGCATTTAACCTCCGCTATTTTCTCAGTCTTGGAAATATCCACTTTAACCGCTTTTTTACCACACGCAGGGCATACAAATACGGCGGGTATCTTAGGTTTAGGTCTTACAACAATTTTCTTAGTTTTACGACGACCCAAAAATATTCCTCCAACAGTTTATAACCGGTTTTATACAAGCTATAAGAGAGTTTTCATCTCCGCAAACTAGCGCATAGTAGTACACATACAGTTATTTGCCAAGTTTTATAGGATGACGCGGCTCAACCTATATTTAATAAAGGGATATTTAAAGCAAGAAATATAAAGCTAATGTTAAATTTAACCTTACCGTTAAACTCAGTTTCAACAGTGATGTCTTAAATATGAACTCAAACGCTTACACGATTTTACAAGGTTCAGAATAATTTTATTTGAAAAATTAAAGAAACCAAACCCAGCTTTTTGCAGCTATTGAAAGCTCCCCTTTAATTACCCCTTTCAAGCGGAGTTGATTAAGATACCTTGCTGGGCTGTCAGGGCATTTTAAACCCATTCTATTAATCTCAGCCTCTATCTGCGTAGTTGTTAGAGGTCGGCCAGCATTCTTTAATAATTCAATTATCTTCATAATTATAAGATCATCACCACTCTCACCCAAGCGAGACACCTCAAATTTAATATTTTATACCCGAATAAAAATATGAGGTTATTTAATGAGCCTAAAGAAAGAATATTTATCAGTGGATGAGGTTAGAGCGGACATACCGTTAACTAAAAAATATATTTATTTTGATAACGCTGCAACAACACCTGTACCCCTCCCAGTGATTAAAAAAATGGAAGAGTATCTTATAGAATACTGCGTTAATATTGAGCGGGGAGCCTACTCAATAGCTAATCGCGTAACTGAGGAATGGGATCGCGCGAGAGAGGATGTTGCAAGAATACTGCTTAACTGCGATGCGAAGTATCTTATATTCACTCGCAATCTCACACAGGCTACGAACATCGTAGCATACGCCTTAGGGAACCCGCCTATAACAGTTAAAAATAATAGTTTAACGGCTAAGAGACCTCTAATAGATTGGAGGAGCGGTGATGAAATAGTGACAACAATTGTTGAACACCACAGCAATATGCTACCCTGGATGCGGTTAGCCTACTATAAGAAGGCGAAGTTTAAAGTCATCAAGAACCTTCCTAAGACGGGTCTAATAACCTTGGAGGCTGTGCTAGATAATATTTCCAGTAAAACAAAGTTTTTAGCATTTCAACACGCTTCTAATGTTTTCGGCACTGTTAACGATGTTAAATCAATAATTAAAGCTGTCAAAGACGTTAACCCTGAATGTTTAGTGTACGTAGACGGGTCTCAAGGACCCGGCCATATGCCAGTTGACGTGGAGGATATGGGATGTGACTTCTACGGTTTCTCAGGGCATAAAGGCCCTTTAGGCCCAGCTGGAACAGGCGGGTTATATGTTAGGAAGAATATAATCGAGGAGATTGAACCGATTGAAGTAGGCGGCGGGGTAATAGCGAATGTAACTGAGGATTACTATGAGCTTAGAAACGACTACCCGTCTAAAAAATTCGATGCTGGATCTCCTAATATTTTAGGATTAATAGGCTTAGGGGAGGCGGCTAGATATATTTCTAGAATAGGTTTAAAGAGAATTCACGAAGCTGAGAGAAAGTTAATATCTTATTTAATAAGCGGGCTGAGTAAAATTAACGGTGTCCAAATATACGGACCTGAGGAGCCTGAACTGAAAACAGGTGTATTAACATTTAACCTGAAAGGTTGGAGTTCACATGATTTATCACTGGCTTTAGATGAAAAATGGAGAATACTCACAAGAGCCGGACACCACTGCGCGCTGCCAGCTATAAGATGGCTGGGAATAAATGAATCCTATAGAGGGAATGTTAGAATATCATTCCATTATTATAATACACTGGATGAAATTGATTTAGCTTTAAACGCTCTTAAACAACTTTCAACCTGAGCTGGTTGAATTTACATTCTACTATTAAAATAGTCGAGAAGTTCTTTACTCTCCTTTTCAGGTTCTACTTGACGAATATAAGTTACATTCAGCTCATTATCCTGCGAGAAATCGCTGAAAATCACTTTTCCACCGAAAACGTATGTTTTAGCTATGAGTGATTGAATACGAGTGTTAACCTCATCTTCTTTACCGGATTCGATCATACTGTGAATCTCTTCAGCGGGAATTCCTAAAAGACCTTCAGCGGAGCCTCCAAGAAGGTTCGCTCTAATAGTACCTGTCCCGTCATCTAATGTGACGCTTAATATTACGCGATAGTTTATTTCATTTATAGCCCCGCAGTTATCACAAAGCCCTCCTGTATCGGTTTTCACCGCTTTTTTAAAACACGCAGGGCAAGCGGGGTAAACTATGTTTTTCCCGAAAACATACACTATTGTACCCACAACCTCAACTTTATCCTGGGGTTGTAAATCAGATATTTTCTTCCTTTGAAAGAGGGGTCTTCCAGTACTAGGCTGAACAATGCTTGTGGCTGTTAATTCAACCCCAGCGGGGTTTACAGTGATTATTGAAGATTCGCTTAAATGTAATTCAATATTATTGTTAAGCCCTGTTTTCGTATACCCTCCTTTAACAGATATTATATCACCGGTTTTCAAATCAGCTAAAAGCTCAGCAGATTTACCCCAGGCCACAACCCTTATACTTCCAGTTTCATCTGCAATGAACATGCTTAAAACCTTACCAGACGAGCCGGTGGATCTTTCAAACTCTTTCAACTCGTATATTTGAGTTACTTTCCCTACTACAGCTATATTGAAGAGCTCCGTGTTAAGCTCTGATATTTTTCTAGGTTTACTCTCAGAGACAGCTGGTAAAGTTGTCTCAGGAGGGTTTAGTTCAATAAGTCCCTTAGACCCTACGTTCACACTAACCCCGAAGTCATCCACCCTTGTATAGGCATGGCTTATTTTTACTATATCACCGATCTTTAACTCCGAGATTTCATCCACTTTATCATCCCAGAAAGACACTCTAGCTGAGCCTGAATTATCGTTTATCATAATTGATTTAACCCGACCGGTCGAGCCGTCAGCTCTGTTGAATTCCTTCTCATCGTACACGGCTGTAACCCGCCCTGTTATATCCACGTCAAAGTACCGGCCGGTGATATCCGCTATTTTAATAGGCTTAGACGGATAAATATCGGAGAAGTCTATTCCAAGATCAGGGTTAACTTCTATTTCAACACCAGCAGATGTGTGTAATTCAACCTCCCCATTCTTGTTTTCACGTGATGTAAGTTTTTTAACGTAAACAATCTGCCCTTCCTTTAAGCTTTCAAATAATGGAACACTATCACCCCATACCACGATTCTACAGGTTCCTCTAGTCCCCTGAATGATTAAACTCATAACTCTCCCTTCACTTCCATCAGCTCGTGTAAAAGTGGACTGGGGGAGAATTCGCATTACAACACCTGCAACATTTAAACTGGTTTTATCAGGTTCTAGGCTTGAGAAATCAGTTATAATTGAAGGTGTAGAATACAAGCGTTCTAGACCGGTATCAGTCGGGTATAGTATCTCCGATCTGACGCCGATATTAAGTTCAGGTTTACCGTCCCTACCTTCTTTAACATAACCTCTTATAATTTTTATAACTTTACCGTTTCTTACAGCACCCTGCTTAATACTTGATGTTTTATCATCCCAGAAAACTATACGGATCTCGCCGGAGTTATCCATAATTCTACCGCTAGCAACCGCTCCCTTACGCCCACCTCCCCTATCAAACACTTTTACAGGGGTAAGATCTTTGATAACACCGGTTATCGAAACACTGTTCATTCCAGGTATGAGATCGGAAATCCTTAATTTATGCTCGGATGGGCTTTGATCCTCGAATATATTTATCCCCAGTTCTTTAGCTATTATATAAGCCGCTCCCTCATCGGTTATTAAACCGCCTAGTTCACTCTTCTTTAATCTAATCTTATTCAGTATGTCCTCTTTAGACATCTTCACTTTCGCTCTAATCTTGTTTACAACCTCATCAACTGAGAGACTCAATTATCCAACCTCAAACCCATATAGTAGTGTATATTCGAATATTAAAAGACTTAAGGCTGCTACCCGTAATCATATGTCAACTACGAATCTTAATATAACCTCTTTCTCAGACTGTTTGACCTCCATCTGAGCATATGTGGGGGCTTTAATCTCTGTTTTAAGCCTGTGTTTAGTAAAATCTATTTTTTCACCTTTTATAGACGCGGATAAACTATATTTATCTTTACCATCTTTGATTTTAACTTTAAATTCTCGGAAAAGACATTCTTCAGTGTCAACTAAAAATAGCAGTTCCCGTATATACTCAAATAAGAGAGCGTATAGATCCTCAGCCTCTATTTTAAAACGCCTAGTTAATTTAATGTCAACGTTTGAAACATCAGCCATTACATTGAACAATGCTAGACCAGCCTGTTCGAAAGCCTCATTCAAAGATGGAGCGTAAACCTCTAAATAAACATCTGCGGTATGAGGGAGTTCCCGGTAGCCTTTACTCAAGAACCTACACCTATTCTACTTCACTACCAATTTCAATATCGGAAGCGGTTGTTAAAATAGAAACTTTATCCTTATTAACAGCTGCTAGAAGCATGCCATTGCTCTCAACACCGAAGATTTTAGCAGGCTTCATATTGGTTACAACAATGATGTTTTTACCAATCAACTCCTCAGGCCTATATATGTTAGCTAAACCAGCTACAAGTGTTCTAGGGGAAGATTCTCCAACATCCACGGAGAGCTTTAACAGTTTATTCGAGCCTTTTATATTCTCAGCTGTTAAAACCTTCCCGACTTTTAATTTAATTTTCTGAAAATCTGAGTATGAGATAATTTCAGATACCTCCTTTTAACTGGTTGGTTAATAATCTAAGATAATAATTATATTATAACTATGTCGGATTTAAACGTTTTAACCGTTAAATTTTAAATGGCTTAAAAACGTTTAGAAAAATATTTTATACCTCTAAAATACTTATATAAGGAAGAGGATGGAATAGAGGGATTTAATTGAAATTCAAGTTTCTAACTCTTAAAGATGTGGCTTTAACCAATAAAAGAGTTTTAGTAAGGGTTGATATCAACTCACCTATCGCTGATAACAATACTCTGCTTGAAACTAGTAGAATAAAAGCAATATTGCCGACACTGGAAATGTTGAAGGATTCGAAAACAGTTTTACTAGCCCATCAAAGTCGACCGGGTAAAAAAGATTTCACAAGTTTAGCTCCTCATGCTGCTGTTCTTAAAAGCATGATAGATAGACCTGTAAAATTTGTCGATGACATATTCGGAAGCACCGCTCAGAAAGCTATTAAAGAATTAAAGAACGGCGAGATTCTATTATTAGAAAACGTTCGTTTTTACTCAGAGGAGGTTGCGGAGGATATACCGCCTGAAAAACAGGCGAAAACTATAATGGTTAGGGTATTAAGCCCGCTTTTCGACTTATTCGTTAACGACGCTTTCGCTGCAGCGCATAGAGCTCAACCTTCACTAATAGGTTTCACATATACTTTACCTTCAGTCGCTGGGAAGGTAATGGAGAAAGAGCTGACCGTGTTAAATAAGATATTCGACCCTGATAGACCTGCAGTTTTCATTATAGGCGGCGCTAAGATTGATACTAAACTTGAGATTCTTAAAAACATTCTGAAAAATGGAAAAGCAGATAAAATACTTTTAGGCGGACTTTTAATAAACCTCTTCCTAGAAGCTAAAGGCTACAAGATCGGAGAATTAAATAGGAAAACTATTGACAAATTTGACCATTATCTGAAGGAGACTGAAAACATACTCAGAGAATACGAGGATAATATAGAGTTACCTACCGATGTGGCTATAGAGGAGGGGGGTAAAAGATACGAAGTCTCCTGCGATGAGCTGAATAGAGAGAATAAAATTCTAGATATAGGTTTAGATACAATCGTGAAATATTCGAATATAATAGTGAACAGTAAAACAGTTGTAGCTAATGGTCCTCTGGGACTTTTTGAAAGAGAGGATTTTGCACTAGGTACTCGGGAGATATTAGACGCGATGACCCGCTGCAAAAATTTCACAGTTGTAGGCGGGGGTGAACTGGGAGGGTATGCTGAAATATTAGGGCTCAGCGGTAAAATAAGCCATTTAAGCACAGGGGGCGGCGCGACATTAGCTTTACTGTCAGGTGAAGAGTTGCCTGTTATAAAAGCTCTTGAAGAGGCTGCGCGGAAATTCAAGCACTAGGCTGCGTAGAAAGGATAAAACTGGTATTAAGTTTTTATATTTGAATTTTGCAAATTATCAAAGTGAATAGAACACATGCTCCAGTAAACTTAACGGCTCGGTGGCTCAGCCCGGCTAGAGCAACGGACTTGTAAGTTACTTGAAAACCGGGAGATCCGTCGGAAATAGTTGTCACCAGACCTATTGGCGAATCGGGGGTTCAAATCCCCCCCGAGCCTCCATAATAAAAATGGGGCGGTAGTCTAGCTTGGTATGATTCTGGATTTGGGATCCAGAGTTCTATAGGAGAGCCCTATAAACTGGAGATCACCGGTTCAAAAGATTAGCTGCCAGCTAATCTGAAATTCCGGTCCGCCCCACCAAACATTTAAGTTAAATTCTAAAATCAACTCAATTAACTGGCTTTTATATTAGAAATAAATAGATTTTCAGATGGTTTTTCTCGCCTCATAAGATCTTAGGAGTTTAATTAATTTGAGTATGTTTAACCGTTCAACTTTAAGCATGCGTGCAATACCCTCCCTGTTTGGAGCTATAATATACCTGTCAGCTACAATATCCTTAGCATAATAGATAAGAAATAACCCTAGCAATATGATGGGGAGAGTTGATAATATTATTAAATTATAAATAGCAAGCACGCTTATTATAATAGTTAAAGATATTATCAGGGTCCTTAAAATTTTAAACTGCCATGTGAATTTTTTAAACGGCTTTGAAGATTTAATTGTTTTAAGCAGTTTTTCAATAGTGTTTGATGTTGAATCCCAGACGCTCAGCCATAAATCCGATTTAGATAATAGAACCCTCATATTTTTGTCGAAAATATCAAATCTTAGGAAGAGGGGTATTTTCAAATAGGCGAAGCGCTCCAAGACTGTAACAGCTTTATTAATGTAAGGTTGCCGGTTTAGTGAAGACTTCACACCCTATTAGATGAAAAAGAACGTTTTAAATATTTAGTTTTAAACAGTAAAATATTGATTAACGCTTTAAGAAATATACGGCGGAAAGTAGTGGTTATGATGGTTAATGAAAAAGAAATAGTCTGGGTGGAAAAATACCGACCGAGAACACTTGAAGAGATTATAAACCAGAGGGAGATTGTAAACCGTTTGAAAGCTTTTGTATCTAAAAAATCAATGCCCAACCTTATCTTCTCAGGACCGGCTGGAACAGGTAAAACCACATGCGCGTACGCTCTTGCAAGAGGATTATACGGTGAAGCGCTGCAGGGGAATATACTAGAACTTAACGCGAGCGATGAGCGGGGTATTGAAACTATTAGAACTAGGGTTAAAGACTTTGCTAGAAGTTCTGTTCTAGGAGATGTGCCGTTTAAACTCTTAATATTAGATGAAGCGGATAATATGACAGCTGACGCTCAGCAGGCTTTAAGAAGAACTATGGAAAGGTACAGCCGTAATACTAGATTCATACTTGACTGTAATTACAGCAGTAAGATCATTGAACCAATCCAATCACGTTGCGCTATTTTCAGGTTTAAACCATTGTTAAAAGAGGATCTTACAAGTTATCTGCAGATGATATGTGAAAAAGAGGGAGCGGAGATTACTCAGGATGGATTAGAGGCTATATACTATGTTTCGGAAGGTGATATGAGGAAAGCTATTAACGTACTTGAAGCCGCCGCCTCGATTAACACTAAAATAACCCCGGATGTAATATATCAGGTTACAGGTATGGCTAGACCTGAAGAGGTAAGAGATATGATAAACTTGGCCTTGAAGGGGAAGTTTTCAGAGAGCCGTTCAAAGCTCAGAGCTCTTTTAATAGATTACGGTCTTTCCGGAGATGAGATACTTAAACAGATCTTCAATGAAGTATTAAAGCTGCCTATCGAAGAGAAACTTAAGGTTCAATTAACTGAAAGTTTAGGGGCGACCGAGTATAGAATAAACCAGGGGGCTAGTGAGGATATACAGTTAACAGCTCTGTTAACAAAACTGGTTTATATAGGCAGTCAGATTAACATGTTAAAGTAACTGTCTTATTATATAACCCGGTAATCCCCGGGGTAAAGATATTTTGCATTCGAAAAATCTATAATTTATTATTCAAGAACTCTAACATACCGTTGCTTAATCGCTGCTTCACACGGTGAAATTTTTCAAGCCGGTCTATGTATTCTATTAATCTTTTTAAACTGTACCAGTCTATATCAAATTCGAAAGAATATTTTATATCATATAAAACTAAACCTTCAGCCGGAGCGGGTTTAAGCTTTGGATCGAAGATGTCAAACGGATCTAGTATCCTATCCACAATATCAGGCTCCATCAGACGTAGACCGATCGACTTTAATAATGTAACTGTTTTTCTAACCATCTTCCATAAGAATGATTTAGCCTTAAACTCGTATATCACCATGTTATCAGCTAATTTCACATCGATTTTATCAATAACACATAGGGTACACCTGGTTTTATCTGGTTTTGAAAGTTTTTTAAAATCATGCTCCCCTTCAATTTTTTTAACAACGCTTTTAATAAGCTTAAGATCCTCCCCCTGATAAGGCGAGTAGTACCTGTAAATCTTAAAAGATGCGTCCTGCCGTGGATTAAAATTTGCTGGAACCCCCGATTTAGCCCAGAAAAATAAGCCTTGGGGTAAAAGTGAATTAATTAACCGAATATTAGGAGGAGTTGACGTGTTAAATGCGAGAACTTGGCTTAACGCCGATACACCCGCATCAGTTCTACTAGCATAGGAGAAACCCGCGTCTCGGAGATTATTAATATAAGATGACTTTTTAAGCGCGGTTATAGCAGCATCCTCTATTGTAGGCACACCTGGCTGTCTTTGAAACCCATGGTATCCAGCACCATCGTAGAAGAGTTTTAAAGCGTATCTCATGAGTTGACACGTTATTTTAAGTGTTTCAATATGTGGCCGCATTCTGGAATGATCAGTTTCTCGAGAGCGAGTTGAACCGCGGCCGGTGACCCGGGTAGGCAGAATATTATCTTATCTTTTAATATCCCTGCTGTTGACCTAGTTAGCATTGAAGACGAACTTATTTGATCATAGCTGAGTTTTCTTAAAAGCTCGCCGAAGCCGGGTATTTTCTTCTCAAATAACGGTTCCAATGTTTCAATCGTTACATCCCTCTTTCCAAGTCCTGTTCCACCGCTAAACAGTATTACGTTAACGTTTGACGCTAACAACTGCAGTAATTGCTTGGTTATCTCTGAACGCTCATCCGGCACATAGTGGCTGGAGTGAACTGTAAAACCGTTTTTCTGTAAAATATTTTTCATCAGTGGAGTGGTTTCATCATTGATTATCTCACCGTTTATGTACTGGGTGTATCTACTATCGCTTACAATAACTATAGCAAATGATATTTTTGTAGGAGCGTCTTGCTTGTGCTGCGCTGGTATATTCATTTAAATCGCCTTAAGATACATTAAGAATGGTAATTATAATAATATACTTTACTCATTTATGTTTTTTGATTACTGAAATCGGAGAGTAACTATGATTTATAATCTTGGGAGTTTAATATATTAAAATAAAGCTATATGGAGCTGGCTGAGTTGAGTGATAGTAAAATTACCATGGTGGATATTTCCGGTAAGGAGGATGTTCTCCGGGTGGCTACAGCTGTCGGGGTGATAAAGCTTAAAAAGAAAACTATTGAAGCGATTAAAAAAGGTGAGATAAAGAAAGGCGATCCTTTAGTGAATGCTAGGTATGCTGCTGTTAACGCTGTGAAACACACGTCTTCGCTTATTTTCCTAGCCCATCCTATTCCTATAACTAATGTGGATGTTAACTTTAAAATTAATGATGAAGAGAACTCTATAAGAGCGGAGGTGACTGTTAAATCAATAGGTAAAACAGGTGTTGAACTTGAAGCTTTAAACGGTGTTATGATAGGTTTATTATCGATATGGGATATGTGCAAGTATCTTGAAAAAGACGAACAGGGGCAGTATGTTGAAACAGAGATAAAAGGCGTCAAAGTGGTTAAAAAGGAGAAGCTTAAATTAAAGGTTTAATATCTACTCTGCGTTGTCTCTTTCAATTTTTTCAGTTCAGCGCGCAGACTCTCATTTTCCTCGATTAAAAATCTATTCTGCTTCTCAAACTCGCTGAACTGGTTTTTTAAAGAGGCTAGAGCTTCATCTATATTCAAAATGGATGTTTGAAGAGCTCTTGAACGCCAAACATTCCGCTCCTCCACTAATTGACTTATACGCTCAAGATATTTTTTCTTAGTTTCTTCAAGCTGCTGAGATAATTCATTAATCTTCTCGTTTTCTATATTTTGTTTAGAAGCTTTTACGTTTTCTGATTCCTGAGTTACCCTGTCCTGAAGTTCCTTTATCTTTTGTTTTAATGCAATATTTTCAGATTTGAGTTCGGCCATCATGTTTTTATCGAATATTAAGCTGCTTTCAACCGACTCTTTTCCGAGGATTTCCTGGATCCTCTCTTGCAAACTATCGCGCTCTTCAGATAGCCTGGAGACTTCAGCTTGCATCTCAAAAATCTTTTTCTCCGAGATGTCTAACTGCTCTGTCAGCTCGGAAATCTTTTCCTCCGACTCTGAAAGACGGGTTTTAATGTTTTTCAACAGTGGAAAAATGTTTTTTTCAAACCGTTGCAATTCAACTAAACGATTTTTTAAGAAGTGGATTTCTTCAACCATGAAGCTGTAGTCTTCGATTTTTCTAAATAATTGTATGAAATCATTTGAATAATTTATTATTTGAGTAATTCTGTCAGAGCTTATATTATAAATTTCTTCAGCCTCAATATTTTTATCATCTATGATATTAGAGTAGTCGATAAGATTGGCTTCCATTTTTTCAAGGGAGCCTATTAATTTATCAATATCTTTAACTCCGCTTTTCTCAATATAGCTTCTAACAGTTTTACATAAAACTGCTAACTGTTTTATAGAGCTGCTTAAGAACTCTCTATATTCCTCGAAATCAATCATGAATAGTTTAGATGTCAACGTGGATAGGAGGGCTCTTAACCTCCCTATTAGAAACTCAATAGACTGGGACATTTCAACCACACAGAGATTCTTAACACTTAAATAGTAGCGGCGTGGATTTTAACTTTACCATCCTGGAGTAAAAGATTCCACTTAACTATCACGGGTTAAAAACGCTTAATCTGTTTCATCAGTCTTATATGATATTCAGCTAATAGATTAAATTCGAAAAAGATTAAATACGTAATGGTACAGTTAATTTTAGGAAGTGGGGGTATGGCTAGTAGACTTATGAGTAGAGAATATCAAACCGTAAGCGAGGTTGCCGGTCCTTTACTTGTGGTTGAGAAAGTTAAGGATGTAGGTTATTCAGAACTGGTTAAGATAGTGACCCCTGACGGCGAAATTAGAAAGGGGACTGTTCTAGAAGCTACAAAAGACAGGGTTATTGTACAAGTATTCGAGGGAACCAGTGGACTGAATATAAAGAATACTAGTGTAACTTTCACAGGGGAGACTTTAAAACTCCCTGTTTCCTCGGAGATATTGGGTCGTATTTTCAGCGGTAGCGGTGAGCCTTTAGACGGAGGCCCGGGGATAATAGCTGAAGATTATTATGATATAAACGGTTCACCAATTAACCCTTATGCTAGAGAATACCCTAGAGAGTTTATTCAGACAGGTATATCTGTAATCGACGGTATGAACAGTATAAGCAGAGGGCAGAAGCTGCCGATATTCAGCGGCAACGGTTTACCGCATAATCGTATAGCTGCGCAAATAGCTCGGCAGGCTAAGGTTCTCGGAAAAGAAGAGGAGTTTGCAATTGTATTCTGCGCTATGGGTATAACTGCTGATGAAGCTGCTTATTTCAAAAATAACTTTGAGAGAAGCGGCGCTCTTGAGAGATTAACCATGTTCATTAACTTAGCTGATGACCCTGCTATTGAAAGAATTATTACTCCGAGAATGGCTTTGACAGCTGCAGAGTATCTTGCATATGACAAGGGGCTTAATCTACTAGTTATATTAACCGATATGACTAATTATGCTGAAGCTTTAAGAGAGATATCTGCTGCTAGAGAAGAGGTACCTGGTAGACGAGGCTACCCAGGTTACATGTATACTGATCTAGCTTCTATTTACGAGAGGGCGGGGCGTATTAAGGGTAGAAAAGGATCTATAACCCAGATGCCTATATTATCAATGCCTCAAGATGATATAACACATCCAATTCCGGATCTCACAGGTTACATAACAGAGGGACAGTTAATAGTGGATAGAAGCCTCCACAGGAAGGGAATTTACCCTCCTATCGACCCTAGGCCGAGCCTCTCACGTTTGATGAAAGAGGGTATAGGTAAAAACATGACTAGGGAAGATCACAGAGAGGTTAGCGATCAACTATACTATGCTTATTCAACAGGATGTGATTTAAGAGATCTAGTAGCGGTTGTCGGGGAGGAGGCTTTAACAGATAGAGACAAGTTATATTTAAAATTCGCCGATGATTTCGAGAAACAGTTTATAGGTCAAGGAGAATACGAGGAAAGGAGTATTGAGCAAACCCTGGATTTAGCGTGGGAGTTATTAAGCATGTTCCCTGAATCAGAGTTGAAGAGAATAGACCCTGACACGATTAAAAAATTCAGTCCCAAGCATAGGAGAACATAAGAATTAACAGGTTATATTTTTTATTAAATAAATGTTAACATTTATTTATGGAGGAACTTCACTTAGAAGTTTACAGTATAATACAGTCTATCGCTAAAAAATTTTATTTAAAACAACGACTTGAAATAAAAGACATATTATTATCTGACGCGATTGATAGAATAGATGGGAATAGAAAAACAACTGGCAGGGTATATTTTGACGGGGAAATACTTCATATAAATAAGTTCGCGGTAAAACAGAGTTTATTCAAAGAGTTTTTAATAAAAGAGGTAGCTAAAACATTTCTACCTAGGATTTTATTCAATATAGAGCGGTCTAAGGATTTCTGTTATTACATCGCTTACAAGTTAACTAGAAATAAGAGTGAGTGGTTGAAAATATGGGAGGCCGATTCACCCCCTATTTATATGAAGGATTTAGCTTACACCCCGCAATACGATCTTATTGAAATAGATAATATCACGGATGGTAGAGCTGTTAAGCTAATTTTTGATTTTTTCAGCGAGGCTGAGAAGTACAGGGATAAACTAGATCTAGAGGATTATTTACTATTTTATAACTCTATTCAGAAGGAGATAACCCCTAGAATATCAGAGCGGGATTACAAGTTACTACTAGAAATTTGCAAGTATAATACACCTGACTTGACTACGCTTTCTAAAAATATGGGTTTAAGCGTTAAAAAAGTTAAAAGACATTATTATAAGCTTAAAAAACATTTATGGCTGAATTTTTTAGCTTTCCCGAACTGGAGTAAGATAGGTTTAGAATACGTGATCGTTCTTGTTGACCCGGTGAATAAACAGATATTAAATGTGAAAGAGCGGCTGGTGAAACCGTATACCCGAATCATCCATCGAATCGGTGGAGGGGAGGCTTCTAAAATATTATTTATTTGCACACCGCCTTTCGGAACTATTTACGTTATTGAAAAATATCTCCGTAAACTAGAATATGATGGTTTAATTAAAAACTATAATATAATGAAGCCGGTAAAGTTTACGCGTTCAATTAACATGAAGCTTTTAAATATTAAACGCGGGGAGTGGGAGTTGGAAAATATTGAGAAATCAAACAATGATTATCCTGTAATATATGAAATGGACTTAGGCTACCAGCCTCACCCCCCGTTATTTGATAAAGAGGATATTAGGATATTATTCGAATTAGATACAGCGCCTGGTGTTGAGAACCCGGTTAATAGAGTTTCTAAAAAAACTAGGATACCTAGAGGACATGTTTCTAAGAGGTTTAAAAGACTTAGAGAGGATGGATTTTTTATAAGCTACCCTGTAGTCTACCCTCCTTTAATCAAATTGCCTGAGACTATATTCACTATTGTTAAAAGAGATAAAAATGAGCCTATAGAGGAGCTTAAACAAGTGTTTTTAAAATTCCCGGATAACTATATATTCGATTTAGAAGATGGGCTAGTAGCGGTTAACCATGTCTCATGGGAGATAGCGCATGCTTTTAATATAATTACTAAACGCATTTTAGCGTTGAAAGGAATAGGGGAGTTGAAACTGTTTTTTGAACATGTGAATTATGGTAGTATGCCCAGCCCTTCGAGATTTTTCAAAGAAGGCGGCTGGATGCACCCGTCTGGATTTTGGAGTTAATAGTTTAAGTTATCTCTAAGTATTTAAAATATGTTTAATTTTATAGTTAATAATTTTAATTATACTTGGATTTGTTAATTTAATAGCTGAATTTTTATAGTTTTTTCTAAACAACATTACGGTGATATTATGAACCTTGAGCTTTTACAAAACAAAACATTCCAGTTTATCACCACCGCATTAACCGAAGGGTTCACCTGGCCTATAAGAGGGCCTGTGTAAACCCTCCTATTTTTATAACAGTTCTTCGAATAATTCGATAACAGTTTTTAATCATATTCCAGCAACTGTAAAATTTTACCAGAATTCAATTCCAAAATAGCATAGCAAAGTTAAAGCAATTAAAACAGCACCTATAAATATTCAACCTTAAAAATTTTGGTGAAAAATTTTCTCTAAAACCGTTTTAAAACTCTCAACAACATTAAAACCCGTAACTGCAACACTCCGGATGTAAACAGTGCTCTTACAGCTTTTCAAAATAGCTCTCAAATCATCTTCTGATATAACATCCCCTAAATCATATTTATTCATACTCACCACAACCGGGATCTCTTTTTCAAGTTTATCACCGAAAAATGATATAAGCTCTTTCCAACTCCGTAGGTTTTCCTCCGCGTACTTTCTCTGGGAGTCGGCTACAAAGATTATTCCATCAGTGTCTGCGAGAACTGTTAAACGCGTCTCAGCGTAATAATCTTGGCCAGTCGCAGACCACACTTCAACCTGAATAGTCCAATCTTTCTGGTTAATAGAAAGTGGAGCGTAATCGAAAAATAAGGTTCTTCCAGTCGATGTCTCCAGCGATTTAACATGTTGATTTGGACTAACCTTTTCAAAAAGCTTCTTTAAAGAAGTCGTCTTACCGCTCATCGCAGGCCCGTAATACACTATTTTCACATTTACACATTTATTATTCCAGTCAACTAACATATTACCCCCACAATCCTTCTATAATATCGCCGAGAACAGACAGCTTACCGCTTTTAACATATTTATGAAAACTTAACCCCCACTCAGCATATATGAAGTCAAGAATCCGCGAGGCGCTTGCACAATTATATTTGATAGAGTCCAGTAGTGTTTTCTCAGAAATAACGCCTTCTATATTAAATTCATTTATAAGATCCAGTCTTGTTAACAAGTAGAGCGCTCTTTTACAAGCGTTAACGAATAGAAATATTTGAGAGTTGAATAAGCTCTCCTTCAACCCCTCTTCTTCAGCTTCAAAATTTAGAAGAGTCGAGGAGAAGATGGGGCTGACAGTCGAACCGCATATTTTACTTTTAAGAACCCGTTTAACCCTCTCAATGGAGGATGCGGATTCACTCTCTATCTTATTTATTAAATCTCTTTCAAATGATGTGTCGAGTGTGTTTTGATATTTAGAAGGGGTTAATTCGGAAATACTGTGAGAGTTTTTAAAAATTTTAACAGTTAAAGTTAGTTGACTGTGCTCCTCGATACGTTGTATGCATTCTTGAATATTTTTCTCCCCGTCAACTATAGACACAACCCAGCCGCGGAAGTCCGTATAACCCTCTAATATATGGTT
>JAWBON010000006.1:0-32339 GCA_038826135.1 Candidatus Odinarchaeota archaeon
AAAGCTTTTTTTGGATTTCTTTCTGGCATATTCTTCGTCTATCGGCATTTTAATGCAAGTGATGTTTGACCGACGGTTTTTTAAGTAGATCAAAGTATTGTTGTGCTTTCTCCCTTTACTATTCCAAGGGTTTCCTTTCTCATGTATGCTGTTGTTCGCAACATGTAGAAGGTTACGGAATCATGGTTCTTGTCTATCGCTTTCGTAAGGTTATTTTTTAGTTTAATGAAGTTTGCTTCACTTATTTCTCCTTCAAAAACCGAGTTTTGAACCCATGTAAGATATCTTCTTCCTATTCCCAAAACTTTGATTAGACGTTCCTCACCCACGTCATATACCATTATTAGATACATTTTTCCCACAGATTTTAAATTAAGTATTTATATTTACCACCGCGCGACAAAAGGTTTATACTCTTTTTCTCCCATTAAATGTTTTTCAATTTTATATAGTTCAAGTCTTATGAGCCTTTGATATGTTGCTTTCATACTTTTTGTTAATTGTATTGTTTGTTTTAATTTATCTTCATATTGTTGTATGAAAATTTTTCTGCCTTTTTCATTGAGATAGATCCCTTCTAACTCTTTCATAAAACATGTGTGATCTAGCATTTTCTTATTTATTATTGTGAATATTATTCTATCGGCTATAATCGGTTTGAAAACTTCAGCGACATCTAAATTTAATGTGAAACGCCTATCATTTGAACTATGTAAAAATCCTATCCGAGGATCCAAATGTGTCTTATAGATTTCACTTAATACAGTCACATAAAGTAAGCTATTGCCGAAGCTTATTAGTGTATTTAATTTAGTTTTAGGCGGTCTTCTCTGTCGACATGTATAAATATACTCTTCATCTTTGATAATTATATTGAAGGCGTTGTAATAATCCTCTTTAGAGTGTCCTTCGATTGCCATTAAATCTTCTATTCTTTTAGCTTCTTTTAATTCTATTATGTTTTTTTCAATTGATTCTATTGTTTGCTCTAAACCGCCTTTCCTATTTTGGTAGTAATTGATATTTTTTAACATGTTTTCTAGGCTACCTTCAACGAATTTTCTAGCTAATTCTACTCTTTTCGGGTATTCTATATAATGTTCGCATTGTTTGAGAGTCATGAAACCTGAGTTATAATGTGTTCTTGGATAAAAGCTTCCAATATAGTAGTTGTAGTAATTGAAGAAATGTAAAATTATTTCATTTGATGATACAAACTCCAGCAGACGTTTATTAAACGTAACCTCTCCAAAAATCATAACTGTGGAAACTTCTGCTACGGGTATGTACTTTTTAACTTTCTCTCCAATGAAGCATAGTGTATTCTCTTTTTGTTTAATTTCACCAGAGCTAAATATATAAATGGTTTTTTTCATTCTAGACCCAACAAAACTCTCTATAGGCGCATTTTCTACAATATGCTATCTTTACTGGTTGAGGCGGGATGTCTAATTCTAGAATTTTTCTTATTTCCTTTAATATTTTAACTATTTTTTCCTCTGATTTTTCGTCTAAAAATACGCGGATTCTCCTTCTTTCCTTAGGTACTAGAATCGACCCGTTAAATTTTGCCCCATATTCTTTTAGTCTATAAAGGTAGTAGAGTAATTGGAAACGAGCTGCCTCGATAAACTTCGAGGTAGTTTTAATTTCACAGATAACACGTTCATTCTTTTTAAGTAAATCTATTTTTACTCCTTCAAGTTGAATTTCCTTAAACATTCTATTATAAAATATTTCATGCACAGCTCTACCTATTTCTAAAGATGAAAAGTCTTCATCCGGTGTTATTTCATGAGCCATAAGCCACAATTCTCTCTTACATATAAAATAATACCATACAAGAGTTCCTGTAATTGGTTTACCTGTTGAGGTATTATAAAGAGTCTTCACATTAACCATCTTTTACAATCAAATTATGAGAGGGCCTTTTTCTTTATCTTCGCTACTTTTATAGCCAGTTTCTATATCGTAATAATATTCAACTAATTTGTGAGGTATCAACCTTGTTTTAAGATGTTCTGCTATCTGTTTAAGATTTTTTAAATTCTCATCTTTATCGTATACTTCTACTATATAATTTTCCATTTTAGCGGTTATTGTACGTAAAAGAGCTTTATACTCGAATACTTCTTTTAGGTTAGTATGGTCTATCTTTTCCCATTTTTTTAATATAGCTTGGAATTCTTCGAGCTGATGCTCCGCATCATTATTTAGTTCTATGTACACGGGTATTTTTGACTCTTCATGTATTAGGGAGAAATTCGATAATTCTTTAAAATTTAACTGATTAATTTGCTGCAAAATCTCCTCTGATTTTTCATTTTTATCTATATTCATTCTGTATGAAATCTCATTAAAATAAGACTTAACAATACCACCGAGTATTTTTTCACCAATATTATCTTTACCCTCTAGAATTTTACGGCTTATATTTGTTAGTATTTGACCATATATCTTTCTAGAATCCTCTTTTTCATGCTCGTCAATAACTCTTAATATGAAGACATTTCCAAGTTTCTTCTTCCAGTGTCTATTACAGCGCCCAGCTACTTGAACTATAGAGTCAAGCGGTCCAATATCTCGGATAGCCATATCAAAATCTAAATCCACCCCCGCCTCTACTACTTGTGTTGATACTAAAATAACAGGCCGTTCTTCTTTGAGAAAGTTTTTTAGCTGTTCTATTCTTTTTAGTCTCTCGATTGGTAGGACACTTGTAGAAAGATAAGCTAAAATAATTTTTTCTGGAACACACGCAGATTTTTCAATATTCGAAGTTAACTTAATGGCTTTCTCACCAAGTCGTTCAGATATTTTTTTATAGACTTTTTTCGACGTTTTAATCGTATTTAAAACTATTAGCGCCGAATCTTTACCATTCCAAACTCTGAAAAAGAATTCGACTAATCCTTCATAATTTACTGCCTCTTTAACACTCGGAATTAACTGTACTCTTTCTAATTTTTCAAAATATGACTGAGAGTCGGTTAGTAATTCTTCTCCTTTAAATATAGTAGGCATAGTTGCGGTCATCATTATGATGGTGGAGTGTAATTTTTCAACAAAATTTATTAATACATCTCGTACGAGTTTCCAATACTCTAAGGGTATCGCCTGAATCTCATCTAAAATAATTACGGAACCCGCTAAATTATGAAGTTTTTTGAGCTGAGAATTTTTACATCCTATTAATGTTCTAAATAGCTGTTCAAATGTTGTAACAACGATTTCAGACTCCCATGAGTCTACTAAAAGTAAGAATTCATCTAAATGTTTTTCATCTTCTTTATAATCAATAGGGGGGAAAGAAAGATGATGGTACTTAAGAAGTAACGAAATCTCGGGGTCGTTATTATAATATGTTTTAAGAACCTTTTTTAAAGTGGAATGATTTTGCTCTATTATGTTAATATATGGTAGACAGTAGACAATTTTATGCTGTCCCTCAGCTAAAGCATTTTTTAATTCTAAGGCTGAGTACACTCCACTTAAAGTCTTTCCAGTCCCTGTAGGTGCCGTAATGGTATATATGTTACTTTTATCACTTTTTGTATTTAAGATATTTTTTAAATTATTTTGAATATCTGAAAAAATAGACTGCCTAATCTTGTCTATTTTCATTGTAGGATTTCTATTATAACTCTTATTAATATAATTTAGAATTATATCTGAAGTCAAATTATATGATGGTGCAGCTTGAATTTTTGAAATCAATCCTGCATCTTTTTTATCAGCGTCAATAAGGCATGAATAGAGAAAGAGTGTGTCATAGTATAATTGCCATCTATCATTTTCATTTAATTTCAATTTCATGAAAGCATTCGCAGTTTTTAGTTTAGATTTAACTTCGCTGAAACAACTCTCAAAATTATTTATAAAATCAAAAGCTTCCTTTAAACCTATATTCTCCAACTCTTTTGTAATATAGTCAATCTCATTTTTAATTGTCTCCACCTGTTTTAGAATATAATTGGGTGTTGGCGAGTCAATTATATCTCTAATAATTCTAAAACTTTTCAGTTCACCGTGATGTGAATATACACATAAAAATGTTAGTGCTGGGAGTAAAAGATTATTAAACCGCTTAATTGTAAGCCAGGAAGTAAATATTGCAGATAAAAATGAATGTTTATATAGATCTCCTTGAACCCGCTCATTATTTAAGTGTTTTTGAAAAAAACTGGTGTATTTCCCAAAATCATGACTTTTACCGATTATTTCTGCCAAATCACAAATTTCTTTGGGCGCTCCTCCCTTAATCGCATACTCCTTACATAGAATTCCTACATCGTTTAGGTGAGTAAGAAGTAATTTATTTTGATGGGAATATTTTTTACATGAAAACCCCAACTACTTCTCCCTCACTAATTTTACAACGGAAAGCCTCACTAGTTAAAATAACATTTATTTTTTTACCTGTACCCTCATAAATGTATGTCTCTGTTCGACGTAAGGTTCTGTCTGGATTAAAGTCAGCTGGGACAAGTTCTTCTATGTATACTCTAGTGTCTGATTGAGGCTGAATTGTTTTTATAATCGACACCGGGATAATCGTATGAACTTCTAATTTACCTTCTGGTTTAAATATTTCCGCTTCAGTAAAATTATTGTACTCTAATTCTGCTAGAGCATTCGCAGGCCCAAGGGAGGGTGGGTAATTGAATCTTTGATTCATTATATGCTCTGTTAACTTCTTCTGTATCGCGATATCTTCATGACTGAAAAAAATTCTGTAACTTAAATCCGACAAATTTGAACTATCTGCTAATATAAAATCTGTATGAATTTGTGTTCGCCGCCCCTTTCCTCTCAATGTATTAATGTTGATTTGTTTGGTCATAAGATAGTTTAAAGTTTGGGTAATATGTTTAATCTTTGATTTAATCTGCAGAGCGATTCTACATTTTTCTGAATTGAATAGTTGATAGTAGTCATTCTTTTCATAGCCGAGAACGGCTGCGATTATCCCAATTATTGTAGTTCTGGGTGGGAAGGCGTAACTGAGCGAACTGGTTGTTGTATGATGCTTTCTAAATTGCGCTAAAAACCCGTGAATATCAAAAACCGTGAGCGGTACTTTCATTTTTCTCACTGTTGAACTAGGGATTTTTTAATTTCAGTTATTGAAATATTATAAGGAAGTTTTACAACCTTATTATCTGTAAGATTCTTAGTAATGTCATCAACTAAACCCTGCAATTCGTCACTAGTTCTTAAATATATTTTTGAGATTTTATCTGCGTGTTTTTTTAGATGAGCTATTAACGGGTTGAAGTTAATTTTTAAATTTGAAAAATCTCTTATAGGCTCAGTAGATTCAACGTTGACATGTTTTCTAAGATCTCCAAATAATGTATCTGGATTATTATATTCCACTCTAAGGTATAGGTGGGGTTTTTCACCTATTTTACTACGGGTGGTAGGCTGCACCTGAAGAGCCGTCCAAATATAATCGTCGAATATTTTCAAATCCATGGTACTCATACATGTTTTAATAGCCCTTCTACCGCTTACCACACCATAAAAGCCTAACAGAGAATAATAAAGACGCCAGTCTTTGCCTATTGTCCCGCTGCCTTCTGCTTGTTCTCTCCCAGAGAATACAGACGTGATTGTTGGGAAATCTATAAGTTCAACTTTATGAAATGAGAAACCCCATGTAAATTGGACAGGGCCTGTAAAGGATTTAGATGTTCCCCGCGACTCTTCACCTTCTTTACCTAAAGGTATAGTAGCACCAAACAATCTGGCATCTATAAATTTCTTTAGAACATCTTGGAGGTTACCTTTTTCAATTTCTGCTTTTTTCAGTCTATTATCAGCTCTGATATTTTCTCCATCGATTTTAGTGACATATATGGATTCTTCACCAAATTTTTCAACTATATAATCACGGAAAAATCTTTTAAGTCTTACATCTGAAACAAAATTAATGCCTGTTCTAGGGTCTATTCGAGGACGGTTTTCTGAATCAGGGTCACCGTTAGGATTACAGTTCTTAGCTTCATATAGAATTAAAATCTCACTATTTGGCAAACCAGCTTCGTCTAATTGTTTACTACTCATTTTTACTACCTCCTTTAGTTATTATTTGTAATGTAGCATAAGCGTAACCTGATAATATGTAAAAAACATTAGTAATCGGATCGATTAGTTTTTCAAGATTTCTATCTAAAAGTGTCTTCATAACACTGTAGATTTTTTCATTATACGTTAATATTTTATAATTTCTTAAATCCTCTAAAATAGTATTAGCTAAGACTTTAACCCTCTCACTAGACATTCCTTCAAAGTGTATTTTATTTAAAACTGCTTTTTTCTCATCATTTTTTGAAGAATACTGTTCTGAACCAACTTTACCAACTAAAACACCGAGTAAAAATAATGCTGTTTGAGCCTCAGAATATCCTTGTATTGAAATAAACTTTTCAATTTCACTGTCAAGTTTTAAATCCGATATAATGTTTTCATATTTTTCAAACATATCCGTCACACTCATCTCCCTCAAAAGTTTTAGTAATAAGTTATATTTTAAAATTCCTCTACACATTTGGGCATCTCTCACTCGCGGTTTTGTCGAAATATTAATATTATAGCCTTCAGATATTCCGTAGCGCTGAAGTCTTGCAAACAGGACTGCTTGTCTTATTATCTTGTCTGACGAATAGTATGAACCTGTTAGTAATGCATCTAATAATTCAACAATTAACTTCCAATCTAGAATTTTCCCTTTTATAACTCTGAGGGGGAAAATATTTGGTATTTTATCAAAACCTATACTCCATTTTTCCACACCCTCGTTGAAAACGCCTGCTACTTCATTAGATAATTCACCTGCTTTTTGTGTTAATTCAGATATTTTAGTAATCGGTACATCTTGAATAAGATAATGAAATGCAAAATGGGAGGATTTAGGTTCTCCGAAAAACAAGTTTAATGCATAGTATGTACCCCTTTCTATTCCTTCGATATCCTTTAAGTTGTCTTCAATCTCTTTAATAGATCGATATGCTTTTACAATATTAAATGCATTTTTTATTTTAGGAATTATATCTTGAAGAATCTCTTTATTTATTTCTGTTCCGTGAATTGTAGGTATTAAAAAAAGATTTAGCTTTGCTTTTACGTCATCACCAATGGTCTCTCTTAAATTTCGCTCTATATAATTTACTCCTAATTTTAGTTTTTCTTTACATTCAGGACATACTATATGTGTTCTGATAAGATTTTCAGGTTTTTTTCCTATACCTGACATAAACCCTGCTTTATCAATATTGTACATGCATAGAATACTCCCCTCTGGATAGGCTGGGTCAGTAAGAACTTTCTTATACTTCCCGCAAATATGGCATCTGCCCTCTATTAGTTTATGACCGTATAAAATATAATTGAGGAGTTTTCTATAGCCAGACTCTTTAGCAAGGTCTTTTAACTCCCCGTTTTTCTTAATAGTTACAGTATATAGGCCTATGCTTTTTTGATTTATTTTTTTAGAATTTAGCTCTTCTTCCAGGTTCTTTTTTAAATCTTTATTATTTGAGAAGAAATACTTTATAATTTGTGAAAGAATATCGCGAAGGTCTAGGATTTCTCTATCTGTTTCATTTATTTCTGAGATAAAATTGATTATTTCATTTATAGACCACTTATTCTTTTTTTTAGTTAGTAAATATTCTGGTTTACTAACAGTAAGAGTTAATACTGGTCGCTGTCCTCTGCCTGTATTTCCAATCCATAGAAATTCTTCAGCTCGACTTTGATCCAGCTTTATATCACAATCAATATAAAAAATGAATTCATCTAAGTCAAATATTATCCTACATAAATTTGTATCCGGTTTTATTTTTTCTATTGGAAGTCCTTTTACCGCTTCCCCAATTTTTTTAATTGACTCAATCATTAAACCACCTCAAACATTCCAAATCCCTGTGAATTTTTAGATCCAAGTCCTGTGTCGTAAACTGTTTTAATAATTTCTTTTTCCCCCTCTAATTGAAATGACCCTGTCCAACCTTTTATTATTGTACTTTTATATTTTAAAACAACTTCTCTAACTTTCAAAGGCTTTATGAACAGTCCTGTTTTTAATTTTCTACCATATAATAAAAAATATTTTTTTCTCGCATTAAAATCTATTAATTTTGAAAACTCATCTTCGAAAGGAGAGTAGTAATAAGTCTTTTTTTTACCATCAGGGGTAAATAGCGTGCTGTATACTGTGAGAGGAGACAGCATTTTTATTTTAATTTCAGATTGAAAATTTAACTCAGATGGATAAGCCACCTCTAAAACCTTAATCTTTTGATTTTCTAATATTATGTAACCTTTTTTAATTATTTCTGTTGAGAGTTCTTTTATAAATCTTTCAATTGGCGAGGAAATATATAATGCGACCGGTCCATAGTAGCTTAAGGTATTTTTTTCTCTATCCAGGCTAAATCTTCCTTTAACTCTAGAGAACGTGAATAATTTAAATCGCCTATTAGCTAATCTGTATCCCTCGTCATGAAGAAAGTTTGATAACTCTTTTGAAATATTATTATATATGGCCGCTTGGACTATATGATTGTAATTTACTGGTAGTTTTAAAGTATTATTATCCCAGTTTTGTAAAGTTAGTTGAAGCCTCAAGGAATGGCACCATAAATATTATTTAATTGTCTTTTTATAAAATTAGCGTATTTCTTATTTTACTATTTAGATGGATTTAGTTTTTTTAAAATTATGTTACTGTTACGTTTACTTGTATTGCTACCCATTGTCCTGTGTATATGGTTTTGTTTTGCTGTGGGTTGTATATGTGTAGTTTGAGGTAGTATATGTAGACTTGGTATGGTGTGGTTGTGTTTAGTTTATCGGTTACTGGGATTAGTGTTTCTGTTTGATCTGGTAGTGTTATGGTTTTATTATCCCATGGTGTGCATTCTGTGAATGATGGGTTTGTGTTGTTTGTTATGATTCCTTGTAGTATTTCCACTGTTAGGTTTGCTGTTGTTCCAAGCCGGTTTTGAACTAGGCAGTAGAATGTGAACTGGGTGTTGTTTTGCACGGTTATTTTTCCTGTGCTGATGTAGTCGCTGTTTAATACTGATATTGAAGCGTATTTTTCTGTTTGAGGGGGGTTTATTAAAGTGTATGCTAGTGTGCTGCTTGTTACTATGATTGCTGAGATTATGATTGCGTATATGGTGTTCCATTCTTTCTTGTTCATTTTAAAAATCGCCTGTTGTTGAATATTGAGGGCTGTTTTTCTTTATTTGTTGTAGACTGTTTCAGCTATTTATTTTTAATGTTATTTACTGTTGAATTTTAAAAATAGTTTATTTTTTAAAATATTATAAAAAATGTTGATAGTTTTACAGTTTACGGTAGGAAGATGTTTATTTTATTGTTTTCTATTTTGACTAGTTTGCTTTGCTCCAGTTCGTTGACGAGGCGGTTTAAGTATTGGGATGGGACTCCTACGGTTTTAGCTATTTCCTCTATTGATTTGGGACCTGTGTCTTGTATTAGGAAGTAGATTTTAAATTTTAAATCGCTTTCTAAGACTTTTCTCCAGTGTCTGAATTTCTCCTCCCAGTTTGTTAACTCCATTTTCATGTTTTTCACGTCTTGCTGCATTTGCTTGTATTCTGCTGCTCTGCTATCTATTTGTTTAGCCAGGTCTTCTTTCTGTGTTTTTAACAGTTCCACCATTTTATTTTTTTCTTCTATGTCTGCTTTAAGATAGTTTATTTCTCGTTCATAATTTGTTTTAAGTTTTTCTAGTTCGCTGGTTTTAGCTTTAAGCTGCTCTTCCAGGGTTTTGCATTTTTCTTTAACTTCCGTTATTTCCGCTTCTTTTTTAGATAGTTTTGTTTCTATTCTCTGTTTTTCACCTGTTAGCTTGGTGATTTGGGAGGCTAGTTCCTGTTTTTCTTTATCTAGTTTTTCCATTGTTGCCTCCATTTTCTCTAGGGCTGCTTTCTGGCCTTCGGTTATTGGTTTGCTTGCTGGTGTTTCGGTTTTAACTGTGCTGGTTTTTTTAACTCTTTGGGTTGTTTTTTTAGTTGACATAGTGATCTTTCCAAAATTTCGATTGATATATATTAGGGTTGGAAATTATTTTAAGTTTTCCAAAAAATAGTTGATTTTATTTTAAACTGGTTAAAATTTTTAAACTGTGGCTAGACTGTCTAGGATCTCTTTTATCTTGTTGATAGCATTTAAAACGTCTTCATCCATCCAGTTTGCACCTGTTTTCGATATTATGGCTAGGATGTATTCTCCACTGTTTTTTGTTGTAAGTGTTTTAATGACGAGGTATCCGTTTTCAGCTCTTATAACAATGTCTTTCGGTTTTCCGAGTTTGATTGTGTGAACTGTTTGGTTGACGATGCTGTGGACGGATGGTCCGGCGGCTGCTATGAAGTCTTCGTCAGCTCCCCCCTCTATGGCTGATGATATTAGGAACCCGTTTTCTGTTGTTATTATGCTTGCTTTGAATTTGCCTAGTTTATTTAACGCTGCTAGAGCGTTTTCTAAGTCTTGTGAAGTGTATTTTAACATATTTGGCATCTTCTATGTGGAATATATTGGTTTTTCAGAACTTTTTTAATAGGTTTATAATTAATATATTTTTTGATTATATATTTATATAGTGTTTCCTCGGAGTTTATTAATTAATCTATATTTATCGGTATAGGGGATTCAGGTTACTGGTTGTGGATTATGTGAGCGATGATCTGGCGGGGTCTTCTTTTAAAGAATTGGAGCGCTGGGAGGCTTTAGCTCTTATAGACGAGTACATTCAAGATGAAGGTTTTAAACGGGTTTTGCTTGACGAGGATGCTCAGCCTGGTTTTTCCGTTGCTTATAAGGATTTATTTGAAGGCGTGTATGTTTTCCCTGTGAAGCTTTCAGCGAGTATTCTTCTCGTAATTAGCTGTGATAGAAATAGGTTCTGGCTTAAAATATAATACTCGTGTTTTTATATTTCGAATTCTTCGTATTCTAGTTTAAGATTGTCTATCACTATTGTCTTCTTGTCTTCTAAGAGTTTCTTATTTAACTCTTCTAACTCTAACAGGTAGGCGTCGCAGAATGAGATGACTTTTTTACCGTCGTCTATTATTAAATCGAGCATATTATTGAAAAATAACTCTTTGTCACTATATAAAGTTTATGTGCGCCTTGCTTGGTAAAAATCTCTTATTAAAAATTATTTTTAGGTATTATTCTAGTTGACTAGGACAAGTATTTTAATCCATTTTTTAGGTGCTCGTATAATCGCTTCAACGGTTTCATAGAATGGGAAGCTTTTATTATCTTTAATATAGTTTGTGAATTCGTCAGGCCCTATTCCTGTGATTCTGCCGCTTCCATCCGGCTCCTGTTTTAATAATAGCCATACGTCTAGATTATTTTTATCTCTGGCCATTATGAGAAACCATGAGTTATCGCTCCAATCTTCACCGTCTTCTTTTGTAACGTTTTTAACAGCTTGTGTGCTGTAATAGTTTCGATTTCTTGATACTTTTCTATAAAGGTCGTTGAAGAACTGGTTTTTTAGAACAGTGTAGGATCCTAAAACTGTTTTAGAATCGGTTAACTTAATAATTGTAGGCTCCTCGCCAGGGTATTCCAGTTTTACGCTCCACAATTAGGATTTTCACCTGCTATTTTATGTTTTTCACTTAAAATATTTTAAATTTTACATTAAAATAATATTTGTATGAGCTTATTTTATATACGCGTAAAATATTTTAACAACTTAGTTTAATCTCTAATAGACAAGTTTAATATTTAACTCTGATTTGGTGTATGGTGAATGGAAGTAGAGTTTATTCAGGCTGAAAAAGAGATATGGCCGACTTCAAGTCTGGCTGAACAGGTGAGGGAGATCGGTGTTTCAGAGGAGTATCGGTGGACTCCTAGGAAACGTGATTTTCGCGATGTTACTCAAACTGAAGCTGAGCTTTCAAAAATATTTTTTCCGAAGATTGTTTTAGCCGGTTTATCATTGAAAAGCGAGTTTAAATCTAAGGCTTGGGGTGGGATTCTACACAGGGTTGTCGCTAATAAAGATTACTCTAAGCTTTGTATAATATATCTTTTAGTATGGACTTTTCAGCGGGGTGCTTTATCATTCTGGTTTTCAGTAGCTCCGCTAGCTCTTTTATCGCTTGTGTCTCTTATTCTACTGGTTAGTGAGCTTCCTGTGTTAACATTCTATATTGGTATAGGTGGAATCGGTTTTCTATTTATCCTAGCGGGGCTTAGACCGTACTTGCAAGCCGCTTTCACAGAGAAAGAGAAGGTTTTAATGATTCATAATGAGACATGGCTTATCTTTCACGGGGTTCTGTTTACAACTATGGCTGGCGTGGAGTATGGTATATATGAGCTTCCAGCGATTCCAGCTTCTCCTATAATACTTGGAGCGATAGCTTTGTTTCTGTTTATACTTAGAATCTTCCAGGATAGGCTTAAACTGGCCACGCATGAAATGGATTATGAGCCTATCTTAGTTTACTTGGTGAAGGAGAAGGGCGACTGGGTTGTGGAGAAGATTCGCTTTGACCGCTTCCACTATATTGTAAGAACAGTTGAACGTGATACTCTGCTTAGTAAAAACTATTTGATGCAGTTTACAGGTGGTGAGCGTGTGAAGCTTATAATAGATAATAACTGGCATTCTATGCGGCTTATGAAGCGTGATTACAGGGAGATTTCACGTTTATCAATGTTTTTATTCTACTTTTTCCTGTTCGACTTCATAGCAGCGTCTGTGACGCGTGTTTTTATAGGTGTTCCTATATCTGCTGTAGGCTTATTGATAGGTGAAGCCGCTCTTGTAATGGAGCCTATAATCTTCTGGATTACTGGTTTATTATACTACGCTATTAACCCGTATGAGCTTGTTGACGAATCTTTTGATCCTCATCATCCTAAAAACCAGTTAACTGATATGAAGCTGGCTGTGCTTTGGAATCTTAGAAAAGAGTCGGCTAGATTGATCTTCCGGTTAAAGATTCAGGACCCGTTTAACCCTGAGGAGATTTTCTGGAACACTTTTCGAGACGATCCGTTGTCTGTTCTATTATATAATGTGCTTCCTAGGTTGGATGCTATTGAAGAAGCGTTAAGGAAGCATTTACCCTCAGAAACGTAGATTACGGTTTACGTATACTGTATTAGTGTTTTCCCCTATGTTTTCTTTATTACTCCGCTTGCCGCGAATAATATTGTAAATATTGTTATGGCGAAGAGAGCGCCTGCTGCGAATATGCTGTTGAAACCGAATATGGTTGATATGAACAGCATTATTGCAGGTCCGGTGGTTTGACCTATTCTGAGCATCATCCCTAGGCTTGAAAGTATTACTCCACGCTGGTTAATGTTGGTTTCTTCAGCTACTAGTGATTGGATAAGGGGGCCGTTAAGCCCTAAAGCGAACCCTATTAATACTATCGGTATGGTTATTAGCCAGATCTCTTTTATAAAAGGTATTACGAAGACGCCTACCGCGTATAATATATAAGTTGATTTAAGTATGTTCCATTCAGAATGTTTTCTAGAAAGTTTCCCCACCTGTGTTGAGACCGCTGCTCCGATGAAAGATGCTGAAGACTGAACTATCCCTATATATAAAGGTATTAACGTGAATTTACTGTTTAAAAACACTGGCATGAAAGTTATCCAGACACCGTAAATTATGAAAAAATTCATCACCCCCGCGGTGAATAGGACAAGTACCTTGGGTCTTTTTATTATTCTCCAGGTTTCTTTAAAATATTCTCTGCTGCTTTGTTTTAAGTCAGGTTCAGGTGTGTCTAGTTTAAACAGTACTATGAGCGCTATGGGAAGAGCTATTAAAGGTAGTAGGAACGGGGCGAACCAGGCGAGGGTGCCTAAAGCGCCGCCTATAAGAGGCCAGCTACCTGTGCCGAAGCTGAGAACACTGGAATTATAGCCTAAGGCTGTTGTACGAGTTTTACCCGTGTATAAGTCTCCTATGATAGTGACGTTTAATACGCCTAGTGCTGCTGCGCCTATTCCTTGAAAAAATCTTAGAATTATTAATATTGTGAGATTTGGTGTGAACGCGCATAGTGTTCCAGCTAAGCTGAAGAGTAAAAGCGCGGGTGTTAATATTTTTTTTCTACCATATTTGTCAGATGATATTCCAAAAACCGGGGATAGGAATATAGCTGGAAGGGTGAAAAAAGTTATTAATAAACCCAGCTCCGTGTAGGGGTATGTTAAACCCAGATTCGGCCCTATAACAGGGAAGGCTGGTGAGATACTTGCAACTCCCAGAACAGCCATAAGGGTTACGCCGAATATTATTTGAAGATTTTTATCCAGATATAGCTTCTCAGATTTATGGTGTTCAATAGCCTTATCTAGGACTTTCAAAAATATCCCCTGTAATGTAGGTTTTATCTTACTGGTTAAATTGTTTTATTAAGTTTAACAGTTTGATCCATAATTGTTATTATCCCTTTTTCTTCTAGGGAGCGTAATCCGCGGGTTATTATTGACGGTGGCTGTGAAACGTTTTCTTGGATTTCTTTTATTGAAGTCTGACCTGTTAAAATTATGGTTGAGAGAATTGCTGCTTCAGGTGGTGTTGAAGGGGCTTCAGTTGCGAGGTAATTAATTAAAGCTTCTTTTTGCTTCAACTGTTCTATGGCGGTGTTTGTTTTCTCTATTTCTTCTAATAGCTTGTTTTTCTCCTCTTCTCTTCTAAGCTTGATTTTCTTAACTTCGTTTTTAGCATTCTCTATTTTACCTACCAGGCTTTCAGATTCTGCTGTTAACTCTTTTTTGCGTTTTTCAAGTTCACTATGAGAGGTTGTTAATGTTTTCAGCTTCGTTTTTTTCTCGTTAATATTTGTTTTAATTTTCTGAATATTTTTATCTAGGTTGTCTAGTTCGCTTTCAAAGCTTTCTAACTGTTTTTTCAAGTTTTCAACATTTATTTTCGCCCTATCGATTTTATCATCAAGCTCTCTTTCAACCTGGTTTTTTAATTGAAGGTTTTTCTCAACTTGTTGAATACTATCGGTGATTTTCTCGTTTTCGCTTATCAGCTGGTTTATTTTAGAATTTGTATACTCTATAACGGTTTTAAAACGGTTTATGAGCGTGTTTATTTTTTCCTTAACACTTACTGTTTCACTCATTTTAATCCCTCATCCCATCATTAACTGTTTTAATATTCTTATTTGACCGGTGCTCTCATCCAATTCTAGTAGGCCTCTTCTCTCAAGCGCTTTAACAGTGGATTTTATAACGTCTATTTTAGAGAGCGTTGTCTTCTGAATATAATCTATGCTTGTCACACTCTTACCTGTAAGAGCCTCGGTTATCAACTGTTCCGGCGTTTTTAAGAGCTTGTTTTCTAAAAGATATTTAACAGCTTTATGAAGTGATTTAAGCCTAGCCAGGCTATCTGATTGTTGTTTATTTTTATTGTTTAACTCGTTTATTTCTTTCTCAAACTCTTTTCTAATTTCACTTAGATTGCTCTCCGCACTTTCTAGTTTAGTTCTCCCATCTTTAACGTTTCTTTCAAGCTCTCGAACTGTTTTTTCCAAGCTTTTTACACTCATCTCGTAATTGTTAAGCTCAGATGTTAAACGCTCCTCCTCTTCTTCAAGAGTCGCTTTCTCTTTTATCCGATTATCTTGAATTGTCTTTAACTGATTTAAACGATCATTTAATTTACCTATTTCTGATTCAAGGGCGCTGTAATTTTTCTCCTTACTTTTTATACTGTTATCCTTATCTTCGACGAGTTTTTTCAAACTTTCAACATCTTTTAAAATATTTTTCAACTCGTTTTTCAAATCGCTATGCTGCGTGCTCTGATAATTATTTAATTCATTCAGAATACTCTCCTGGTTTTTTAAAAATAAAATAATATCTGTAAACTCTTCCATACCTTAACACCTCTTATTATTCACCAAGATATTTTTAGCCAGCTTGTTAAGTATCCTTAACAAGCTTCATAGGCTTACCGCAGCATAATAGGAAGCCGCAGGCGCCTTTACATTCTTCCACTATTTCCACGCGTTTACCGCAACCGCCTTGACACTCCCAGATCTGGCCTTTCCTATAATCTTTTTTAAGAAGCTGCTTGTATTCAGCGTACGCGTCGAGTGTTTTACCGCTCATGTGAATTCACCTTCTATAATATTTTATTCTCTGTTCAAATATACTTATCGAATTTAACAGCTTCATCGATAGTGTTAAAATAGGTGAACAGTTAACATAGTTAATTATGATTGTTAAATTATTGAATTACACTCCGAATCCGGATAGAACCTGTGCGGCAGCTGCTTTCACATCTTGGAAAAAACTCAGCCCTAAAGAAATATTCGAGTCTCTAACAGATGAAGAAGCTTTTAAATTTCTTAGAAAAGTTATAGGTTACGGTCATCTCTCAGTTACCGAGCATGCTAATTTCACGTTTAGTATTGAAGGAATATCTCGAGCCTGCTCTCATGAACTTGTAAGACATCGTCTAGCATCCTATACACAACAAAGTCAAAGATATGTTAAATTTTCCTTGAGCGAATTAAAATATGTTAAACCAGACACTATTAAGGAAAGCATGTTCAATGAAGAATATGATCGGTTAATGTTGCAGATCGCCGAATTCTATCAGAAAATGTTAGCTACGGTCCCGGTTGAGGATGCGAGATATGTTCTCCCCAACGCTGCTTGCACTAATATTGTTGTAACTATGAATGCGCGTGAACTTAATCATTTCTTTAATCTGAGGCTTTGTAACAGAGCTCAATGGGAGATCCGGGAATTGGCTACTAAAATGTTAGAAGAGGTTAGGAAAGTAGCCCCGATTCTTTTTGAAAACGCTGGGCCTAACTGTGATAGGTTAGGTTACTGTCCTGAAGGGGAGCTCAGTTGTGGTAGGCGGCCTGTTAAAACCAAGGCTTTAAAAAGCGTTTAATCCATCTTTCACCGTACTTACCTGCCTGTAGTTGTATGATTGTGATTTGTTACCAGGGTTATTCTTATTGATTCCTGAAACTAATCATTTTTTAAAGTTTTTATTTTAAGAAACTTTTAAAACAGAATTCAGATAATGAAGTAACGCGGTGGCCTCGTTGTTGGACGTATTTCTAGCAGCATTAACTCTGATCCTCATTGCTGAGTTAGGTGATAAAACCATGCTATTATCAATTGTTTTTTCAGCTAGATATAGAAAGCCCTTAACAGTTTTACTTTTAGCGCTTCTAGCACTTTCAACAGTCACGCTTATAGGTATCGGAATAGGATTTTTAATAGTCGAATTAATACCTGAAGCGGTTTTAAAATATATTTCAGGCTCTCTTTTTCTTATCATCGGCTTATACTACTTACTCGCACCTTTTAAAGCGGAAACAGCATCATCCTCTAAAGCAGGTTTAGCGTCATTCTTCGGCTTGATGTTTATCTCAGAGTTCGGAGATAAAACTCAAATATCTATAATCAGTCTAACTATCTCTACTATGTCTCCTATAGGTGTATTTATTGGAGCTCTCATAGGATTTACTGTAATTAATTCTATAGCTGTAATCTTAGGGGATCGTATAAGCAGCAGGATAAACCCTGTAATAATAAGGCGCATCTCAGCTGTCGTGTTCATAGCTTTCAGCGTTCTAACATTTTTAGGAGTATTATAATATCTTTATTTTGACAAAATTTATTCCCGACCTTATCTCTGTGTGCTTTGTAGTAGTTTATTTACTGGAGTAAGTGGTGTTTTATTACCGTCAGTTTTAAGCTGACTCTTGTACACTCCAACTCTTGTAAAAATTGTTTTAGCTCAAGGTTATGATGTAGCTAATGCTCTAGCAGTGTCAAGAATAACTAGGTGGAAGGAAGTTTTAACATATATGTTAATAGCGTGGGCTGGCAGTGTAGTTTTCGGTATAACATACGGGGTTTTGGTCGGAAGCTTGTAGATTACAAATTAATACCGTGAAAATCTCATCCACATTTAATGTGTTTGTTAGAGTATATCTTTCCCATATTTAACCCGTTTTAGTAAAAACTTAATCTGATTCTGGTTAATAATCAAAATTAAATTAGATTGAAACAATAACTGGATTTTTAATATTGTTTTTTCATATATTTTTAAGTTTAAAATATGAGGATTGATTTAATGCTGATTAAGCCTTTAGCTTTTGAAAGTTTTGGTGTGCGTTCTATGTGTACGTTTGTTGAAACACGAAGTGTTCGGGTTTTGATTGATCCTGGTGTTTCGCTGGCTCCTTACAGGTTCGGGCTTACCCCTCACCCTGTTGAATTGAAGGCGTTATCTGATTCTTGGAAGATTGTACTTGAATACGCGGGGAAGGCGGATGTTATATTAATTACTCATTATCATTTTGATCATTTTAACCCTTTTGAAGACACCTATATCTATGAGGGTAAAACAGTTTTGGTTAAGCATCCTAAAAACAATATTAATTTCAGTCAGATTAAAAGATCTAAATTCTTCTTAGATAAGATACATGGATTGCCTGAAAGATTGGAGTTCGCTGATGAAAGGGAATTTAAATTCGGGGATACTTTAATAAAATTTTCTTCTCCTGTTTACCATGGGACTGGGCCTCAACTAGGATATGTGTTAGAGGTTCTTTTTGATGATGGTTATAAGATGCTTTACACTTCGGATGTGGAGGGGCCTGCTACTGGTGAACAGTTAAATTTTATTCTTGGCTGTGAACCCAATACTGTGATATTAGACGGTCCGATGACTTATATGCTAGGTTACCGGTATAGTTTTGAATCTTTTGAAAAATCATTACAGAATATTCTTAAAATAATTGAGAATGATCGGTTAGAGAAAATTATTATCGATCATCATGCTCTGCGCGATATTGAATGGAGGGAAAGACTTCGCTCTATATTTGAATTTGCTCGAAATAAGAATGTTCTTGTTTTATCTGCGGCAGAGTTTGCTGGCTTACCTGTTAATCTTTTAGAAGCTCGTCGAAGAGAATTATATGAGCAGTTGCCGGTTACCTGATTTCTAATTTCTTTATATCGATAAATTTAAATATGTTAATTTAATACCTCCTTGAGTGGTGGTTTTCATGGGTGAAAAGAAACTGTTAAAATTTATAATGTGCTCCTGTACTGGGGAGTGTCCGGGTTTTTCGAAAATGAATTTTTGGAAATTAATTAACTATGTGAGAAATGAACTTGACGTAGAGTACGCGATACTTCACCCTCAACTTTGTGTAACGGACGGTGAAGCATTCTTAAGAGACCTTCTACGTGAAGGTGGTGGTAACTCAATATATATTATAGGTGCTTGCGATCCGAGGATGCAGAGGAAAATGTTTAAGGATGTTTTCGCAGAGAAGGGCTTGGATGTTGATAAACTGGTTGTAAGCTTAGATTTAAGAAACATGGAAACCGAGGAGGCTATGAAGAAAGTGGCTGAAGCTGTGAATAAGCTAGTCGGTGAATGAAATGACTGAGAAGCGGAGCAGATACTTGGAGGAGGAACGATACTACGGAGAGAAGCTTTATGCTTCACCTAACCCTTACAACCTGCCTAGAAAAGAGATAGACTGGTATCCTAGAATCGATTATGAGAAGTGTAATCCTGCTGAATGCGACTACTTCTGTGTAGATTACTGTCACATGAAGGTTTTCAAGCGTGTCGGTGATAAGGTGGTTGTTGACGACCCGTATAACTGTAATGTTCCCAGCCAATCATGTGCTCCACGATGCCCTACAGGTGCGATAAGTTTTCCCTCTAAAGAGGAGCTTAAACAACAGCTTAAAAATTTACGTAAAAAACACGGTTTACAGTAAGATGTGATGTTAAATGAATGAGGACACTTTTACTGGTCTTCCTAGAAAAGAGATAAAATGGTTTCCGACAATAAACTATGATTTATGTATCAGCTGCGGTGCGTGTGCTGCTTTCTGCCCGCACGATGTTTATGAAAAACAATCTGATCGTGTAATCGTGGCCAGGCCTTTTAACTGTGTTGTAGGCTGTGAATCCTGTAAACTACAATGTCCTGTTGATGCTATCAGTTTTCCATCAAGAGCCGAGCTTAAACAAATACTTAAACAGTTAAGGGAAAAATACAAGTAGAGTGTAACGTCTTTAATTTAATTATTTTTTATGTTATCCTGGAATAGTATTTTTAAGGTGAATTATTTGACAGATAAAATAGAATGTAAAACATCAAATTATTCTAAAACCAATTTTCCTAATAAACAGCCTTGGCGTGAACACTGTGAAATGCTTCAAAATTTAGCTGGTAAAGTATTAGATCATGAAAAAATCGATATGCAATACAAATTTTTTAAAGCACTCGCTGATAAAACACGGATAAAAATAATAAGACTTTTAGATGTTAAACCTCTCTGTGTGTGTGAAATTATGACGGCTTTAAACCTAACGCAGCCGACCGCTTCTCATCACCTTAGAATACTTGAAAATACGAATCTTATTCGAGAGGAGCGTAGAGGTAAATGGGTTTATTATCACATTAATAATTTAGTGCTAATTAAAAAACTCAGAGAACTTGAGCTTTTATAAATTTTGTTTGTAAACTGTTTATTGGCTTTTTTATTATTTGATTAATATGCGTTTATGATTGTTTTACCATTCAACTATATTATTTCATATGTTCCAATTTCCCACTCTAATAACCTCAAAAAATTGCGACGAATTTTATGGAAAGGTATAAAAAGGGTTTTGTTTTATAGTTAGGTTAAATTATTGTTTTGGTGATGTGTTATGGCGTCTAAGGAGTTGTTGGATTTATTGAATAAGTCTATTGCGCGTGAGATGCAGGTTAGTATTCAGTATTTGTGGCAGCATGTTCAGTGGCGTGGTGTTAAGGGTTTTGCTGTGAAGGATGTTTTGAGGAGTATTAGTATTCAGGAGATGAAGCATGCTGAGGCTATTGCTGAGAGGCTTGTTTATTTGGGTGGTATTCCGACTACTAAGCCTGAGCCTATTTTTGTCGGTGCGAGTTTGAAGGAGATGCTGGAGCAGGATGCTAAGGATGAGGAGGGTGCTATTAAGCTTTATAAGACTGTGATGAGCGTTGCTATGAAGGAGGGTGATGAGACTACCGCTCACTTGTTCAGGGATATTTTGGCTGATGAGGAGGATCATCACGATACGTTTACTAGTTTGTTAGAGGAGCTTTAATTTTCTTTTTTATATTTTATTTTTCATCTCTATTTTTATTATTGTATGTTAGTTTTTGTTGAGTGTTTGCGTGTTTATGGTGGTGTTTATGGAGCGGTTGATTTATGATTTTCTTAGGCGTGGTCGTAGAGTGGCTGTGGTGGGTGTTTCCCGTGATCCTGGTAAATACGGTTACCGTGTTTATTTTGATTTGAAAAGTAAGGGTTTTGAGGTTTACGCGGTTAACCCTAATATTGATAGTGTTGAGGGTGATAGGGTTTACGCTTCTGTGTTGGATTTACCTGTTAGGGTTGATTTAGTGGTTTTTGTGGTTCCGCCGTCTGTGGGTTTAAAGGTTTTAGGGGAGTGTTTGGAGGCGAATATTAGGTGGGTTTGGTTGCAGCCTGGTGCTGAGTCGGAGGAGATATTGGAGTTTTGCAGGCGGAATAGTATTGAGGTTGTTTGGGGTGTTTGCGTGATGGTTGAGTCGCTTAGTGTTTGAAATCCTGGTGGTTTTATGGCGGATGAGGGGCGTGAAACGGGTTTAACTAGGCGTGTGTCACTGGTTGGTTTGACTTTTTACGGTGTGGGTAATATTTTAGGCGCTGGGATTTATGCTTTGATCGGGCCTGTGGTTGGTTCGGCTGGTAATATGGCTTGGCTGCCGTTTGTGGTGACAGCTTTTATCGGGTTGTTGACGGGTTTATCTTACGCTGAGCTGTCCTCTATGTATCCTAAGAGTGCAGCGTCTTTTGTTTATGTGGATAGGGCTTTTAAAATAAGGGTTTTATCTTTTATACTAGGTTGGGTGGTTGTATTTTCAGGTTTGTTTTCAGCGGCTACTGTGGCTTTAGGGTTCGGTAGTTATCTTGCAGCTTTACTCGGATTATCTGGTTTAGAGGTGGTTGTTGCTTTAGCTGCTGTTCTCATAGTGGTTATGAGTGTGGTTAACTATGTGGGGATACGGGAGTCTACCTGGACTAATATTTTATTCACTCTTATAGAGGCGGGTGGTTTATTTCTAATTATTTTCTTGGGGATACCGTTTCTGGGTTCAGTGAATTATTTAGAGCTGCCGGTTGGTGGAAGCATATTAAATCTGGTTTCCACGGTTAATCTTGTTTTCTTCGCGTATCTTGGATTCGAAGTTGTAGCTAATCTTGCTGAGGAGGGTGTTGACGCTAAGCGAACTGTTCCGAAAGCGATTATTTACTCGATTATAATCACCACTGTGATTTACTGTCTTGTATCAGTGTCTGTTGTCAGTATTCTACCTTATGATGTAATCGCGGCGTCACCTGCGCCGCTTAAAACTGTTGTTTTAAGTGTGCTTGGCCCTGTAGGCGGTGTTTTAATGTCTTTTATAGCTTTATTCGCTACAGCTAACACTGTTTTAATCGTGTTGGTGACTACTTCTAGGCTGGTTTACGGTATGGCTAGGGATAAAGCTTTACCCGCACCGTTGTGTAGAGTATCGGTTAAGAGACATACTCCGGGGGTTGCAGTTGTATTTGTGATGTTGCTGTCTCTTCTACTATTATTACTAGGTGACATCGAGATTGTTGCTAACTCAACGGTTTTCGGGATACTTATCGTATTCATATTTGTTAATTTAAGTGTGCTAGTTCTTCGGAGGCGGAGTCCGGATGCGGATAGGCCTTTCAAAATCGGGTTCAACTTGAAATGGATGCCGGTTACCGCTATTGCAGGGGCGGTTATCTGTACACTTCTGCTCTTCTCATTCGATCCTTTGATTATTCTTTTACAATTAGTGATAATAGTTGTTGGAATAGTATTATTTATAGGGCTTGGTAAAAGTATAAGTCGGTCAAGCTGTGAGTGATGGTGTAGTGTATGAGACCGTTAAAATATTTGATACGTTTAGAACCGGATCTTGAAAAATTCACGTTTAAAGGATTTGTAGTCATTGATGTGAAGTGTGAGACGCGGGTTGATAGAATTATTTTAAATGTGAAGGATCTATCCATCAAAGAATGTAGTATACTATATAGATGTGAGGAGGATGATTGCGAGTATAATATTATAGAGGAGAAAGATGAACTGCATGTGAAGCTTCCTAGAATTATTAAAGGTAAAGCCGCTTTGAAAATCAGTTATGAAGGTGTTATAAACGATTTAATGATCGGGTTCTACCGGAGTAAATATACTACTAGCGACGGATTGGAGAAATATATCGCTGTCACACAGTTTGAAGAACAGGAGGCGAGGCGTGCTTTCCCCTGCTTTGATCACCCTTCTATGAAAGCCGTGTTCAATATTGAAATGATCGTGCGGAGCGGTTTAACCGCGCTCTCTAACACTGAGATTTTAGAGGTGGAAGACCTAGGCGAGGGTAGACGGCTTATCCGATTCACCCCCACACCGTTACTGAGCACGTACCTGGTTTTTTTCGCTGTAGGCGAGTTTGAACATGTTGAAGACTCTTCCACCACGCCTACAGTGAGAGTTATAACAACTCCTGGTAAAACAGTTTACGGCGGATATGCTTTAAAAAAGGCTAGGGCAGCTCTAAGCTTCATGGAAGAGTATACTGGATTAGATTACCCGACCGGTAAGTGTGATTACATAGCTGTTCAAGATTTCGTGTTCGGAGCTATGGAGAATTACGGGGCGATAACATTCCGGGAAAACCTGTTACTAGCTTATCCGAATATTACTACTAGAAGCGGTTTGGTGAGAATAGCTTCAATAATAGCGCATGAAACCGCGCACCTATGGTTCGGGGATCTGGTAACACCGTCAGATTGGAGTTATCTATGGTTGAACGAGTCTTTCGCAACATACTTCTCATACGCTGCCTTGAATAATCAGCATCCGGAATGGGAGATCTGGGACCGATTTATTTTAGAGAACACTGTCGACGCGTTTAAAAGAGATTCTTTAATAAACACGCATCCAATCCAGCTCCCCTCAAATCTGCCTGTTAACATTAACACGTCAACAGCGCCGATAATATATAATAAAGGTGCGGCAGTGCTCAGAATGCTAGAATCATATTTAGGTGAAGCGGATTTCCAGAAGGCTATCAAATCTTTTCTGAGGAAATACTGTTATAGTAATGCTTCAACAGACGATTACTGGACGTTGTTTGAACAGGTTTCAAAAACACCGGTCAGAGCGTTCGCGGAAAACTGGATTCAACAGGAAGGATACCCGTTAATTGAAGCCATGGCGGAGAATAATAAAATCATATTTAAACAGTCAAGGTTCACATATCTACCCGGCGGGTTTGAAAGTAAATGGATTATCCCGGTTGAAATACTTTTACCTTTAAAAAAAGAGTTTAAATTACTTAAACATGTTTTAAAAAATTTTGAAGAAAGTATTGAAACCCCTTCCGGCACCCCTGTTTTTAAATTAAATAATAATTTGAAAGGATTCTACAGGGTGAAATATGATATTGAACACTTGCAAGCTTTAGCAGGTTTATCTTCTAAACACGTTCTACCAGCATCCGACAGCTTCAATTTAGAAAACGATTTTCACGCGTTAACATTACGCGGTGATTATTCAATAGGCGAATACTTATATTTTTTAGAAAAATATTTCAGTGAAGAAGACAGGTATCTTCCAGCTGTCGACATCGCTAATAACCTGTTAGAGTTAAATCTAGTAGCACCTCAACACCGGTTAAAAATACAAAGCTACGGTTTAAAACTATGTGAAAACATTCTTGAAAAAACAGGATTACAGCCAACAGCTGGGGAAACACCACAGTTAAGCGAGTTACGTAACACTATGATTTGGACTGCAACCGTGCTAGGTTCGAAAAAAATCCGCGAGTATTGTCTAAAAATATTCGAGAAAATATTAGAAAACCAGCAGGTTCAACCAGATTTATACCCGGTTATATTAAAAACAGGAGCCTATCTTAACCCTGCTGGCGAAAACTATATTATAAGAAAACTAGAATCTCATTTAACACCTGAAATTGAGAAAACCTATCTTTTAAATGCTTTAGGATCACTATCAGATGAAAAATTATTAAAAGAAGCCTTAGATTACACTTTAAGAAAAATAGCGAAAAACAATATATTCCTAGTGTTAGCCTCAGCTAGCAGAAATCTTTCAGCTGTAAACTGGCTCTGGGACTGGTTTACAGAACATATACGGGAGCTGGAGAAACTGCCGTTAACACATTTAGGCCGAGTAATAGCTAGTATTACACCTGTATGTGGAGTTGAGAAAACCAGTCGAGTGAAAGAATTCTTCAATAACTATCAATCCCCTGAGAATATTGAAGCTGACACGATTAAAATGGCTTTAGAACAGCTTAAAGTATATGAAAACTTATCGAAACGATAAATTTTTTAGAAATAAGTCAGCTTCAACTGCCCTGTTTTCTCATCACTAGATAAATTAGAAACTCGCACCCCCGCCCGTCTAATACTGTAAGAATTATCATTAAGAAAATTATTAATCAACTTTAAAATATCGTTTTTCAAAGGCTTCAAAGATTTAAACCTACGCTCGAACGTCATAGATCTTGAATGAATTTTAAGATCAACAGTTATAAAAGTAACTGTTAACGTTTTAAAACTTAAGCCTTCAACCGCAAGATCTTTATCTATATCTTCTATTAAAGTCTCCAGCTCGCTTAAAATATACGCAGGGTTACGGCTATCCTCTCGCAGAGTTTTAATCCTACCATGCTGGGCTGCTGGTCCACGGGGTTTAACAGGCTCCTCGTCAATCCCTCTAACCGCATTATAAATGTATAAGCCGGTTTTACGCCCGAAAACACTCATTAACCGCTCTACAGGAACGGTTAAAATCTCGCTGACGGTTTTATAACCCATCTCCTCAAGCATGCGAGTGGCTTTTACACCGATACCAGGAATCTTAGAAAGCTTTAAAGTTTTAAGAAATTCTTCGCTTTCACCCGGTTTAATCACCGTCACACCGTTAGGTTTACGGAATCCGGCAGCGATCTTCGCTAAAAGCTTATTATAGCTAACACCGATAGAGCAGGTGAGCCCGGTTCTCAAATAAACATCAGACTGTAAGTTAATCGCATGACCGTAGCTTTTATCGAAAAAACCATTCAACATACTTGTAGCGTCAAGATACGCTTCGTCAATACTAGCCTGCTCGAAAACATCCCCATATTTTTTAACAATATTCATCACTTCATCTGAAACACTCTCATAATACTCTTTTCGAACAGGTAGGAAAACAGCGTTCAACCCTGTTAAACGCTTCTCAGCTATTCTAATAGGTAAACCCGCCTTAACATTATATCGCCGGGCAGTATAATTCGCCGCCGCTACAACACCGCTACCCCCACCCCGATCAGAGTAAACACATACAACCACAGGTTTACCCTTCAAATTAGGGTCCTCCCTCTCCTCAACCTGTGCGAAAAAATAATCCAAGTCTACGTGTAAAATAATGCGCATACCCGGTTAGACTCCTAAATATTGAAAAATACAGTTCAACGAACACAATCTAATAAGTTTTTAAATTTAATAAACATTAATATATCTATTAAATATTAGGGGGAGAGTTTTTGAAACGGGAAAGAGAATTAGCCTGCGAATATTTAGACTTCCTGTACGAATTTTTAAAAACCGGTTACAGTTCGCCTGAAGACTTTAAGCCTAAAAGCATCCAAGAGAAAATTAGTTTAATAAATGTCATGTTGAAAAGATTTGCGAGAGAGGATGAAATCATAAAAAAACAGTTAGAACTATACCTGGAGATAGAGGGTTTAAGGAAACAAGTTTTAAAAGAGCTTGCCGAATACATGGATAGTATTCAAGCAGCCTGCCTGGGAAGAGCAGATGAGAAAATAACCAGGTACCTTCTAGAATCGTCTGAAAACCATATATTGAATGCTCTAGAAGCCTGTAAACGAATAGAATCCAAAATCGGAGAAGCAAAAAATCAGACTGGAGCGGAGGCCTCCCAGCTAATACTCAACTGGATAAAAGATAATCATAAATTAATGCTGGAACGCCTTCAACGCGCGGTTCAAATACTTAAGGCCGCCGGTGAAGAATTAGAGAAAATTAAACAATATAATAAAACAAACTCTGAACAGTAAATAATTCGCTGTTTAAATATTTCATAAAACTAGAGTTAAAGAAGTAATTAATTAAATCCATATTAATAGTAGAAGGTAAAGATTAGTTAACGTTTGAAGCAACTCTTCTCCTAATATATTCACGTATAAACGGTTTAAATAACGTTAACGAGAATCTTCGAAAACTTCTTCTAACAGGGTTAACTGTTTTTCCAACAGTTTTATAATAGTCTTCTAAACAGGTTCTCTGATGACCTAGAATTTTCTGCAGCCACTCCGACTCCTCTTCATTAAAATAGCCGCCATGCGATATACTAGTTTCAAAAGCCTCAGCCGGTAAAAGATTATTAGAGTAACCTAGAATCGGCAGGAGTCTGCCTAAAAATTCTTTGAACATTACTCTACACTTTGCCCCTCCGCCGAGATTATATTTGCCGTTCACAAGCTCCGGGTGGTTTAAAGCTTCAACTAAGGCGTGAGCACAGTCCTCCGCGCTAATCCATTCTAAATAGGTGTCTAACGGCATAGTTAAAGCTGTTTGAAAAGTTTTAAAATCAATGTCAAAGCTTTTGATGAAGACAGCTCCAAGCCGGAATATAGTCCAATCCAGGTTTGAAGATTCAATAATTTTTTCACACTGTATTTTCGTCTTAGTATAAGTGTCAGGTGGATTAGAGGTTAAAGGATCAGTACTCTTTATCCAAGGGCTACGCCGCCTATCCCCGTATACTGCTACTGATGAGGTGAAAATCAATCGATTTACACCCGTCTCTTTCATCGCGTTAATTATATTTTCGGTGCCGTTTATGTTTACTTTTTCCGCCAGCGTCGGGTTTTCTTCAGATAAAGGCGGGATTACGGCAGCTAAATGGATCACAGCATCCATGTCTTTAACAGCGTTTTTAACAGTCGGGTAATCTGTTATATCACCCCAGTGAACTTCAATCTTATCACTATATTGTTTAATTAATTTATTAAATCGCTCAAGTTTTCTTTGATATGTTCTCTGCGGTGGAAGCGGTTTCTCGAGAACTCGGATATTATAATTTTTGTTGATTAATTCTATTAGTGTAGGGGTTCCTACGGTCCCGGCTGCTCCTGTTAAAAGAATGTTTTTAAACATTATATCACCATAATATGTTTATTAAAAACATGTTTGTAAACAACATATATAAATATTACCTTAATATAGTTAAACACGTAAAAACAAAATCAGGCGGGTTAAATGAGTGATTTAAAAATAACAGATGAAGAACGGAGAAAAATCCTGAAAGAGTTTTTTGACAAGCCTAAAAAAATCCTGTTAAGACTGTACATATTAACAAAACTCTTAGATGGAGCGGAGCACGGTTACAGTATTAGGAAAACAATACTTGAAAACACGTTTAAAACATGGAAGCCGTCAAATTATTTAATATATAATGAGTTGAAAAGTTTAGAGCGCAGCCAACTAATAAATAGTATAATTCAAAAACGCGGGGAGCTTAAACTTAAAAAATATGTTTTAACAAGTCAAGGCCGCCAAGAATTGTTCAAACTGGGTATAACAATAATCAGCATATTCGACACAGCCAGCTTAGGTTTAGATCTAAAATTTCCATCCACTCGAGAACAGGTTAACAAATGGTTAAGTGATATAGATAAGTTTCCAGCGGATCGGAAAACAGAGCTATTGGTTAAAATGCAAAGGGCTGTTGAAATATTTCTGGAGGCTATAAAAACTAGATTACAAAAAAGATCTGAAACCGGTTAATGAGTTTTTTCAGGCGTGTGAGCGTTAATGACTAAAGAAATCAGTGAACCAGCTTTAAGTAAAGATGCTGAAAAAGGGTTTCTTCTAATCTTATTCGCAGCCTTAGCGTGGGGTAGCTCCTTCCCGGTTATAAAATGGGGTTTAGGCTTTATCAATCCTTTACTATTTTTAACTTTCAGGTTTCTCCTCGCATGCTTAGTAATGATACCTTTCGTAAATAATAGTGATGGTCAAATAAATAGACTGTTTAAAAACAAGTTTGTAATCGGTTTAAGTGTTTTAAACTCAGCCGGCTACATATTAGAGTTCACAGGATTAATATTCACCACAGCGTCGAAAGCATCCCTGCTTGTGAATGTGAACGTGGTTTTAGTAGCGTTATTCTCCACTCTTCTGTTGAGAGAACGTTTAGGTAAACGTAAGTTAATCGCGTTAATATTAGGGTTGGCAGGGGTTGCGATTATCACTCTAGACGGGGATTTATCTAATCTTTTCACAGGTAGTCTTATCGGAGATATCATGGTTGTCTCGGCTGGGGTTGTGTGGGCTTTATATATAGTTTACTCGAGGAAAATAGTTGTTTCGGGTAATCCTGGAATAGATGTGGGTAGTGTTAACTTAAGTTGGGCTATTATAATATTAACCACGATTATATTTTCACCCGCTGCTGCTGTATATGTTTTATTCGAGCCTACTCAGCTTTTAGGCTTATTATCTTTTGAAGCGGTTTTCGCTATAATATATTTAGGTGTGGTTTGCACAACTATCGCTTTCACACTTTATTTTAAAGGTTTAAAGTATGTCTCTGCATCCAGCACGGCTTTAATACTGTTATCGGAGATTGTTTTCGCAATAGTATTATCAAGCATTTTACTAGTGGAGCCTGTCACTGTTTATATTATAATCGGAGGCTTATTGATCAGTTCAGCTATTATTCTGTTAAGGAAAAGTTAAAGGTTGGTGATATTATTTTTTGGCTGTTCACACTCTTAAAGTATTACTTTCCATAAAATTTATATTACTATTCAAGTTTACAGGTTAAGGGTGACATATATGCACATACCAGACGGCTTCCTAGACATAACATTAAGCATTATGATGTTCGTGTTAGCAGCCTTAATATGGGCTCCATCATTCTATAAAACAAATAAAAACATAAATGAAAAAAACATACCGCTCATGGCGGTTCTGACAGCCGGAGTGTTCGCAGCTCAAATGTTAAACTTCCCCATTATAGGCGGTACAAGCGGCCACCTTATCGGAGCGACGCTGATAGCTGTTTTTATGGGACCTTACCCCGCTGTGGTAAGCATGACCATCATTCTATTAATTCAAGGCTTAGTTTTCGGAGACGGCGGTTTAACCGCTTTCGGAGCTAACAGTTTCAACATGGCGATTATCGCCGTTTTCACAGGTTTCATCGCATACTCTCTTATAAGAAAATATGTTAAAGGCCAGATAGGAATCATCACAGGAGTGTTCGCAGGCTCCTGGCTCTCCGTATTCATAGCAGCGCTAGCATGCGGGTTAGAAATAGGCGCTTCAAGCATCTTCCCATACGGCGTTGAAATCACAGTTCCCGCGATGCTCTTCTGGCATGTAATAATCGCCTTCGGTGAAGCGATAATATCCACTGCAGTAGTAGGTGTTGTGCTTAAAACCAGTCCGGAGCTGATCCCAACCATTCAAGGCATGAATGTAATTGTGGAAACATCATTATCAACTTAAAGTGGAGGCTGAAAAAATGGGTTTAAATATAATATTTCCTCGTTGGGCTAAAATAACTCTGATCGGTATCATAATATTACTAGCGGTTTTCATACCTTTAGCATCGGTTTTCCCTGACGGTCTTGAAAGAGTGGCTGAAACCCTGGGTGTAAGTGAAGGGGAACCTTTATGGACTGCGCCGATCCCCGACTACTTCATAAACCTAGGCGGGGAATGGCTTGGAACACTCATCCCCGGATTAATCGGAATAACCCTCGTCACGGTGGTAACTGTAGGTGTCTCTCTAATATACTTGAAATACAAGAAGCGTTGAAAAATACGGGGCTGTTGTGAATGCTCTTCTCTAAACTATATGAATTCGTTAAAGACGTGTTCGTGTTAGAGGAGAGCGCTCAGAAAAATTTTTTTCTTCAAAAACTAGATCCTAGAGTTAAACTAGCCGCCACAATTATAGGAGTGGTGTGTGTTATCTTAATCAGTAACATAATATTCTACGCTTTTTTTATTATAACCGGTTTAATTTTAGCGGCAGCAAGCCGGGTTAACATTAAAGATTTCATATTGAGAAGTCTGGTTTTCATCGTCGTCTTCACGTTATTAATCAGTATACCTTTACTGTTTATAACACCGGGGCGTGTAATAGCTTCAACCAGTATATTTGGTTTAACGTTAACCGTGACTGTTGAAGGCGTCTGCAACTCGTTAACGCTGGTTCTAAGAGTTTGGGCAGCTTTATCATTATTAAACCTGTTAGTGATGACTACACGCTTTGACCAGGTTACAACCGCGCTTTCAACCCTGAAAGCACCTAGATTATTTCTAATTTTATTCGATCTAACTTTGAAATATATTTTCGTAATCGCATATGAAGCATTAAGAATCAACAGAGCACAACAAGCTCGGCAATTTCATAAACCTGGCTTGATTGAGAGGATAAAATCAGTAGCGCCTGTAACAGTTAACATATTTCTTCGAAGCCATATAAGAGCGGGTAACGTTTATAATGCGATGCTGGCGAGAGGGTTTAACGGAAAATATCATACGTTAAATGTTTTAAAGCTTAAGCGAGCAGACATAATCTATCTTGTACTATCCGCCGGGTTTTTCATTACTTTAATTTTAATAGATAGGGGAATAATATTTCCGAACATCACCCTTTTATTAACAATATAATCACTATTTCAAAGGTGAAACATATGAAGCCTATACTGGAAGCCCGCCAACTTTATTTCAAATATCCGAAAACAGATAAAGGATTATTCGACATTAATTTAACAATAAACCAGGGTGAATGTGTCGGAATAATAGGGCCTAACGGTGCTGGAAAATCCACTTTACTACTGCACTTTAACGGTTTACTGAAACCTCAGAAAGGAGATATCCTCGTAAACGGTTTAAGCACACTTAACCCAGATAATATTTATAAAATTCGCAGGCTTGTCGGCTTAGTCTTCCAGGACCCGAATGATCAAATATTAAAAAATATTGTTGAAGAAGAAGTAGCGTACGGTCTTTTAAACACGGGTTTAGATCAGGGGGTCATTCTTGAAAAAGTGAACAATGCTCTTGAAACCGTTGGTTTAGAAGGCTATAATAAACGGGTGACCCTTCTTTTAAGCTACGGTGATAAAGAAAAGCTTTCAATA
>JAWBON010000007.1:0-2681 GCA_038826135.1 Candidatus Odinarchaeota archaeon
TAGTATGCGATATTAACTTCATCGCTTACTTCATTATTTCTCCTTCTACTTCTAACCTCGTTAATAAACCAATCTGGATCCGACACGTAACCTATTAATCTACCATTCAAGAAAACACTAACAGCCGTGGAACCGCAAGTCGACTTATCCTGTATACCAACCACGCCTAGATTATATAATATTCTCTCCACTTCTTTCTCATCCACACCCACCGAGATATGCGACATTAACGCTAAGTTTTTAACAAGACCGCAGTTAGGACCTTCAGGGGTCTCATTAGGACAGATCCTACCCCAGTGGGTTGGATGTAGATCTCTGGCCTCATAGTGAGGCTGGCTTCTACTTAACGGGGAGACAATCCTGCGAAGGTGACTTAGAGACGACATATAATTTGTTCTATCTAAAAGCTGGCTTACCCCCGCTTTACCACCAACCCAGTTACCGGTTGCAAGCGCATGTTTTAAACGCTCAGTTATAACATCAGCTCTCACAGCGGTTCGAATATTAGGTTTTCTACCTCTAACAGCGGTGCGTTCAAGCTGATATTTTATGTCACGTGTTAAATTGAGAAAAGAGTTTCTGAAAAGACTGGCTAAGAGCTCGCCTGCAAGCTTAAGTCTTTTATTAGAGTAATGGTCTTTATCATCCTCCGGTCTTCTCCCCAGGACAAGCTCTATTATTCTCAAAGCCATCTGGCAAAGATAATATGCTTTATTCAACCTATCAGCCGAGGTCACCCCGATGTGAGGTAAAAGGTATTTGTCAATCACCTGCTCCGCTTTCTTTAAACGGTAATCTAACGTCTGCCCTATAGCCACTCTTTTACCAATATAGTCTAATACATTGTTAACGGTTTGCTGCGGGTCTTTAGGCGAATATATCGGAGCTGCTTCCTCTAAAGTTGGTATAAGCTCACGTCTCACCTCAGGGTCATCGGATATAGCATCCATTATCTGCTTATCCGTTATTAAACCGAGAGCCCTGAGCATAATAGCTAAAGGAATTTTACCCGGCACGGAGGGGAAGGATAATTTAAACGACCCGTCCCTGCTCCTCTCTAACATGACGGGTGCTCTAAACCCCCTAGCTGTTGAGAAAACTTTCGCTACATGAGTTGAAGTGCTGGTTGAACTGGTCTTCTCGATTAGTATCCGGTTGGGAGCTAAATCCTCCTGTGTTACAATAACCCTTTCAGAGCCGTTTATAATAAAATAGCCTCCAGGATCCTTCGGATCCTCATTTATATCCAGTAATTGCTCATCTTTAATTTTAGATAACACACACCGGTTTGATTTAAGCATAATCGGCATTTTACCGATATATACTTTAACAGTCTCACCCGGTGTTTCTATATCTGTTCCCGGCACTTTCCAAACCGGTGTTAACTCCATAAACATTGGAGCGGCGTAGGTTAAATTACGGAGACGGGCTTCAGTCGGATCCACTATCTTAGTAGAACCATCAGCCTCGGTTATGCTAGGCTCCCCGACTTCGATCCTCCCGAGTTTAACGTAAAAATTTTCAATATCTGTTTCAATCACACCCTGCTCGTCGATTATAGCCTGCAGGTCCTTATCTATAAAAGTATTATAAGAGTCTAAATGCTGTCTAACTAAACCTTTCTCCTCGAAAAAAGCAAGCATCAGCCGCCACATATCGTTAACCGACTCTACCATTATTTCACCCCAACACTAACAAATCCGATTCTCCACGCTGTGAATTATTTCGCCAGGCAGACTAATAGTCTCAGTCATAAGATGGTTACCTAAAAATCTGAAATTAAGCTTGCTATTGATGTATACAATTCTAATATAAATTTATCGCACCCCACACAGTTTCATTCAATAACAACCCGGTAAGCTACAGACTCACCTGCAGTAGGACTGCCCCTGATTATTTTAACAATGTCACCGACTTTAACTTTCTGATTCAACGCTTTAAGAGCCGGGTCAGTTATAAATATTTTAGGTAACTGATAAGGCTTCACCTTAAGCTTCTCCAAAACCTCACTAGCCTCCTCATCGCTTAGAATAATATGTTTAGGAACTAGAATATTATCTAATATACTATCAGCCATAAAGTCTCACCGTTAAAACACAGACTATTAGCCCACCCGCTTAGTATTAAAAGAAATTTTGAATACGCTTATAAATTTTTCTTTTCCAAGATAGTATTCTTAATTTAACTCATAAAGTTAACTATTAGTAAAAAGGCAAATACAGTTAACCTACAGAAAATTAACTGTTGGCGGGCCCGAAGGGAATCGAACCCTTGATTCGGCCCCTCAAAAATTCTATGAGGGTCCACCGAGTTTCCTCAGCTAGTTGAAAGCTCACGTGCTTTAAAAGCCCGGTGCTCTACCTGGCTGAGCTACGGGCCCGTTAGAGTTATGGCGCCTCGGCCGGGATTTGAAATCCCGGATAAACACATATAGTTTACCACCCGGGTCTTGGGAGTGACAGTCCCAAATGATAGGCCGGACTACACCACCGAGGCACAGTATTCACTAACAGACTTAATTCAACCATATATATTTAACAATGCACCCGGCATAATTAAAATAATGAAGATAATATAAATATTTCCTAATATTTGAAAAATTATCGCAGAATAACTTGAAAAAATTATTTTACCAAATTTCACAAGAATAATTACAAGGTAATCCTAGGCGACTATTGAAA
>JAWBON010000007.1:2691-30443 GCA_038826135.1 Candidatus Odinarchaeota archaeon
TTAATTAGGCTGAGTATAAGATACAGTTTAAGTCCCGCCGTAGCTTAGTGGCAGAGCACTCGGCTGTAGAATTTAACCGGTGGTTAAATTTATCTCAACCGAGGCTCATACAGCAGAAACCGAGACAGGCCGTATAGCCTGCGGGAAGGGTCGCTGGTTCAAATCCGGCCGGCGGGACCAATCTTAATAGAAGAAAAAATATGATATTGTTTAACACTATACTATAGGTTGAAAGCTTGAGTTCTATACAGGCGGGTTTGATTGGTAACTGTAACTAAAAAGCACGGTGTAGTTGAGGAGTTCAACCCTGAAAAAATATATAATACAGCTATAAGAGCCGGCGCCCCGCCGGATATAGCGCGAAGCATTTCAGAGTCTGTTTCTCAAAAAGCATATGACGGTATCTCGACGTCAGAGATTTTAAGGACTGTTAAAACACTTCTCAGAAACGTGCATGTTGGTTTAGGAGCAAGATATGATTTAAAAAATGCTTTACTAAGGCTTGGACCAACAGGGTTCCCCTTCGAGAATTTTATCAGTTCTCTTATAAGACTTCACGGTTATAAAACGAAGATCAGACAGACGGTCAGGGGCAAGTGTGTAAACCATGAGATTGATGTAATAGCTGAAGTTGAAACCGCGGAGGGGGTTAAACGCTCTATAATAGAGTGCAAGTTTAGAAATGAGAGTGAAGGTTACGTTGGATTGAAAGAAGCCATGTACACTTACGCCCGGTTCCTAGATATTAGTGAAGGCAGCCGGCTCGGCACATGCGAATGCTCGGATGACGTGTGGCTGGTTTGCAACAGTAAAGCATCTGATGACGCGATTCAATATTCGAACTGTCGTGGAGTGAAGTTAATCACATGGAATTACCCGCCAGGCGAGGGATTAAGGGATTTAATTCACCGAGTTAAAGCATATCCGGTTACAGTACTATCCACACTTAACAGGGAGACGCTGGCAAAGCTTGGAGTACATAATATAATCTTAGTTAAAGAGCTTAAAGCTTTCAACGTAGAAGATTTTTCTAGCAGATTTAAGATTAAAAAAAGCATTGCTGAAAGAATATTACAGGAAGCTGAGGCTGTTCTGACATTTTAATATTTTTTTAAGTATCGCCTTTAATTTTATCATCTTCACCCTCATCTTCAAGCCTGGGCTTCCAAACCTGTTTTTCCAAGCTCTTGAATTTCTTGAATAATAAGACCACTATAATAACACCTGCAACTATACCGATAACCCCGATAATGAGGAAGAGAAACCCCTGACTTTCCGGTTCCGGCACCCCCACCGGATAATAAGAAGACGTGGTTACATAGAAAATATCTGTATTACGAGTTGTTGAGTCACCGTATATGTAAACTATATGAATTTGATTATCAGTACTAATCCTTAAAGAGGGCAGATACTGGTCTAGTTCTTGACCTGGTATAAGATACTCTTGTGAAAACGTTCCGTTAACCCCCTGTATGTACATAACCCTTGTATAATTGAGAGGCCACGTGGAATTCCAACCGTAAAAAACTATGTTAAGCGTATTATTCGGTGAAAGGGCAACTCTAGGAGAGTGAGCGAATGAAACTGAGGAGATTTTTATAGCTGTTGAATCGTTGAATACTCCGCCTGTATTATTAACATAGTATAGATACTGGTACCTTATCCCACCAGAGTAAATTGACCCGTTTCCTTTAAAGACAAGATGAACAGTTAAATTATCATCCACAGCCATAGAAGGATTAAAATCTTGATATGTTTTATCTACTATATCATAATTGGAAAATGAGCCATTTGTGTTATTAGTATAAGCGATAACTGTGTGGTTGAAAAGCGGATTAAAACCGTCAACGGCTACGAAGGTTATGTGAACATTATCATTTTTATCAACTAAAATATCTTGGCCTATAGCCATATTAGGATAAGCTGGGCAAGTAATATTCACAGGCGCTGTAAACCCTGTTGAAGTTGAATGCTGGTACCTTAACACTATTTTAGTAGGCCCTACGCCCCCTATTAGTTCAGCTGTCTGATAAATTATGTGGACTACTCCTCCACTGTCAACAGCTATCTTCGGATATCCGTCTGACACTAGGTTATCAGTAATTTGAACCGGCGTAATAAATCCACCGGTAGTGGTGCTATGAGTATAATATATTTCATAATCGTTTCCGTCGAAGGAGTAGTAGGCTACATGCATTATGCCAGAATTATCTATAACAATAACCGGGCTAGCATCGTATTCTTGAGATGCTTGGGGCTGAGCTTGCACTTGTGCTATAACGGTTTCGTTAATGTAACCGTTATTGTCATAGATATGATAGATTTGCCCGCCGTAATAAGCAACAGCGTGTATTCTATTATCAGAGTCTAGAGCGAAGGCACTGCCTAGTATACTAATCGAATCAGGCCCGGCGTGGTTTGTCAACCGGATATTGGGGCTCCATGAGGGTTCAGGGGAGGCGATGGTGGTAGGTGTTATAAGTGTTAGAATCAACGCGGTGAATAATATTGGAGGTATTAAACGCTTAAGTTTCATAGAACACAACCTAATTATCGCTGAAATTGTTTACCCCTAATAAACTAACTGTTATATATATGCTTATCGATAAATTGGATTTTATAATAAAAATTTTTTAATGTTATTTAGCTTTTCCATCGTGGTTTATATGAATGATGCGAGAGGAAAAACATATTTGTCTAAGAATATAGTGGTTTTGTCAGCGGTCAGCTTTCTTAACGATATTGGCAGTGAAATAATAATGCCTATACTTCCCATCTTCCTAGCTACATTAGGGGGTGGGGCTGTAGCTCTTGGTTTATTAGGGGGCTTGGAGGAGAGTGTTTCAGGGCTTTTTAAAATTCTTACCGGTTATTTCACTGATAGGCTTAGACGACGGAGAGTGTTCGTGTTTTCCGGTTATTTTATATCCGCGTTTTCTAAGTTAATGCTTCCGTTTTCAGCAATCTGGCAGCATGTAGTAGCGTTAAGACCTTTTGACCGGATAGGTAAAGGTGTTAGAACACCTCCCCGGGATGCTTTAATAGCGGATAGTAGCGTTGAGGCTGGTAGGGGGAGGGCTTTCGGATTTCACCGAGCGTTTGACACTCTTGGAGCGGTTGTAGGATCTGCGTCAGCTCTTTTCTTATTCGCCTACATGGGTTTTGGATTGAATATAATTATTCTCGCAGCGGGAATTATCAGTTTTCTAGCTTTAATGCCGCTTATACTTGTTAAGGACCCGGCTAGGATTAGCGGTGCAAGAAGAATAGTTTTCAAGTTTAGGAATCTGCCTAAGCCTTTATTAAAATATTATTTTACAGCAGGATTATTCACGCTAGGTAATTTCTCTTACATGTTTCTGATTATATGGGCCACTGGAGGAGGATTCGTATTTGAACCTGCTAAGATCAGCTTATCTTTATCCTTATATATTTTATTTAACGTTGTTTACGCTATTTTATCTTTCCCGGCAGGCGCGGTTTCTGACAGGCTTGGTAGAAGGAAAACTCTGATTATAGGGTATATGGTTTTCGCTTTCACTAATCTTGTCTTCATGTTTTACATAAGTATACTAGGATTGATTATAGGCTTCATATTATATGGTGTGTTCAACGCTTTAACTGAGGCTACTCAGCGAGCTTTCGTAGTTGATCTGGCTCCTGAAGAGTTGAGAGGGACGATTATAGGGTCTTTTCAAGCTTTGATAAGTATTTTAACATTTATTTCCAGTCTAGTAGCAGGGTTTATATGGACTTTTATAGGCGCCCAGTTCATATTCGTGTACGGGGTTGTTTTAGCTTGTTTAGCTTCAGGATTACTTGTTACGTTAAGTTTTAAACCCGGATAAACGAATATGCGCATAACGGCTTGGATTTTTAATCACGGCGAATAGCGTCAATTATATCCAGTTTCATAGCCCGGTAGGCAGGGTATGCTGAAGCTGCGAAAGCTATTATCAAGCCGGTTGCCACCATGTAACCGATTATATCTAAAGGTATTATGAATGGTAGTTCAAAAAATAGATTCGAAGCTGTTGAAACAACTCTGTTCAAGAATAGAAACCACAAGTATAAGCCACCGCCTATTCCAACCACTAACCCTATTATTGTTATTATAGTAGCTTCGCCGATCACAAGCTTCAAAACTTGATTTCTACTCATCCCCATGGCTTTAAGCATACCTATCTCCCGTTTCCTCTCTGAAACTGCGACTATCATAATTATGCCGATTCCGATGGCGGCCACGATGAATGAGAATGCTACAAAGAAGTATACGACGTTTGAAAAGCGTTCTACTATTGATGCAATCTGAGTCTCCCATTCTCTAGCGGATATCAGTGTTAAACTTTCGAATCTGGGGATTAGAAGATTTTCTAAATCATCCTTAACTTGGATTTGATCTACTCCGGGCTGGATTTTTATAAAGAATGTGTCAACACGGGATGTTCCAATAATATCCTGGAGCTGGGATATAGATATATAAGCTCCGTAAATGTCGCCGAATGCTCTTATGTTAAACATATACTGAGGGTAACCGTAAAATTGTTCAACAAGTGCGATAATATTGAAATCGATTGCCGTTGTTGACCCGTTTATGTTTTTAACATCTAGCGTAATATTATCGCCAACGGATAAACCTAAAAGTTCAGCTGCTTTTTTAGCCAGTATCACTGTTTTATTGGTGGATTCGAGGATTTTAAGAGCCTGCTCAATAGCTGGACCGCTGGCTGTGTTAACATTTGGAAAAACATCTGTAAATGAATCCGGGTCTGTGAATATTAAAGCTATTTTAAACTCTTCGCCTGGAACCGTACACCAGCTTTCATAGCTTGGTGTAGTAGCGTAAACTCCCGGTAGCATGTTTAACTCGGATGTGAAGTTATAGTCAATGGAGGGATTTGTCTGCATTTTTATATCACTACCTGTGAAGACACGTATCACGGTGGAGAATGTTGAAGTGAATGTGACGGCAAGCGAGCTGAAAAATATTACGAAAACTATTCCAATAGCCACCATAGTGAATGTGAATGTTGTCCTGGTTCTATTACGGGCAACGTATCTTTCTATTATTGTCTTCGACTCCGCCAGAACTGGTTTGAAAAATGTTGAAACACCTTTAGAAACATAATATAAGCAGGAGCTGAAAAACAGGATTAAACCAGCTGTTATAAGGGCTGTAGATAAAAGTATTGGTGTAAAATTCCCGGTTAATATCATACCTCCCCCAAATATGAAGAGAGTTAGTGAGCCTAACACAAGGAGCGCTACACCTATAATCATACCTCTTTTAATGATGTGAACGCGACTTACACCTTTCATCCGCGGTCTGAAAGTCTCTAAGATACTGATTCTAGTTGCTAATAGAGCTGGAATATTCCCAGCTAATAACACTATGAGCATACCTGTAGAGAAACATGTGATTAAAGTTAAGGGGTTTAGTATAAGTGATAACTCGCCAAGTGTTGTAATAGTTGAAATAGCGGCTCCTAGAAAATCTAACATATACGTGCTGATTAAAATCCCGGCTAATGTCCCGATGGTTGAGCCGATAACCCCGTATAATAATGTTTCAATTATCACATATGAGAAAACCTGTTTAGCTGAAGCCCCCATAGATCGCATTATACCTAGGTCGCGTTTTCTTTCAGAAATATTCATAAGCATAACTACGATGATTAAAACAAATGTTACTATTAAGGCTAGTATTGAGAAAATGTTTAAGGCGCCTCTTAAAACTAGTATATTCGACTCTGATTTTTCTAATGCTTCAAGCTTCTGTGAATAATATGTGAATTTATCCCCGTAAACATCCCTGAGATCATTAATAACAGCTTCAATATTTCTGTAACTGTCAACTTTTAAAACTAGTTCGGAAGCTTGACCTTCCGTATGTAATAAGTCTTGTATGAATTCTATGTTAAAAACGATTAACGGAGTTGACCTTTCAACTGAAAACTTTCCTTGAAAAACGCCTATACCTATTATGTTAACTGTTTCATTAACCCCTAGAAGCGGGATATATAATCCTATGCTCTGACCGGCTGTGAGATTAAATCTATCAGCTGCAACCTGGTTAATTATGCAATTATTATCTCTAAGTTGATTCATTAAACTAGCAGGAGTTACTTTGCCGAATGGCTGATCAAGGGTTTGATTGATCCCTATTAATAAAAGAATGTTATCACCTGTTCCATTAAACCAGAAAGTTTGAAGCGAGGATGTGCGGGGTGCAACCGCCTCTACATGTGGTACAGTTAATAACTGGTTGAATAGGGATTGGTTATAATAAGTTGGGTATAGAGGGTTTGAACCGTTAGATAGCGTTAAATCAACATCTCCGAATGTTGATAACAGTTGTGTAACGTAAGCGTTTTCAACACCGTCAGCACCCACATTAGCCCCCGCGAATACAGCTACACCTATAGTAACGCATATTATCGTCAACGCCGCCCGTGATTTCCTTCTTCTAACAGTTCTTAAACTGGCTCTCAGTAAACCCAAACGCAATCACGCTCATACCGTTCTAGGTCTACTTTCACCTATTAATTGCCCGTCTCTTAGAAACAGTATTCTGTCAGCTAGATTAGCTATGTCACTGTCATGTGTAACTATTATTAGACCTATATTTCTCTCTTTACATGAATCTAAAAGAAGTTTCATAACCATTTTACCGGTTTTGGAGTCTAAATCACCTGTAGGTTCATCGGCTAATATTAGAGACGGATTATTAGCTAGAGCTCTTGCTATAGCAACTCTCTGCTGCTCGCCTCCGCTTAACTCGTCAGGAAGATGGTTAGCTCTATCGCTTAATCCTACCAAGGATAGTAGTGCCGCTGTCCTCTGCACTCTCTCTTTCTTTTTAACGCCGGCTATGAGAAGAGGCAGCTCTACGTTCTCCCAAGCTGTTAAAACATCTATTAAATTATAGAATTGAAATATGAATCCTACCGTGTAGCGTCTCAGATCTACTATCTGCCTGCTGGACAAGGATGTGACATCCTGTCCGTCGATTAATATGGAACCGGATGTAGGTTTATCTAGTAAACCTATTAAATTTAGAAAAGTGGTTTTACCTGATCCGCTGGGGCCCATAACAGCGGTAGGCTCACCACGGTGTATTTTTACACTAACATTATCTAAGGCTTTGATAATCTGATCACCTCGCTTATAGTGACGGGAGAGGTTAACGGTCTCAACCACAATCTTTTTCTCTAAAATTGTTGAAGAAACACCTGGTTCCTGTTTCAACCAAACCACCGTTAATAATCGACTTATTAGCTTATAGGATATGGGCTTCGAAAAATTTATTAAAAGATATTAAACAAGAGCATTACACGTGAATAATAAATTAGTTAGATGTAAAAGAATTTTATAAACTCATATATATATTTTCTGAAATATTACCGGGTTTTTAATTGATGAAACTATTTTAATTCTGTTAGGGTATGAAAAACGGATTTTAAAAATTTAGATTAAAATAATTAAGAAGCGGGTAAACACCGATAAAAATTCTTTGAATGTGAAAAATGGTGGGGTCGAAGGGATTTGAACCCTTAACCATTCCTCAAAAGGATTTTAAAATCCTTTCTACGAGTTTCTTCAGGTACGCTCCAGAATATCTTCATCCAGTACGTCAGTTAAGCAATTCAGAGCTGTTTTTCTGGAGCCCGTCGTCCTACCTGGTTAGACCACGACCCCTAAACTAATATTGATATTATGAACATTATTTAAAATTTATTCGGTTAAAGAAAGAGTTAAAGGTAGTATCGTTCCGTGTTCGAGATGAGAACGGGTGTTTCCTTCCGCCTATGGCCGCCAGCGAACTGGCAGCACTATATGTTCCCGTGGGCTCTCGCACCACAGTACTTATATAGTCGCGCGGAAGCTTAACTTTCACGCGATACTACCACCTACTTGAAAATAATAATTCATATATAAATTTATTCACTAGTTAACTGGTTCACCGTCCACGTTGATTTCACCGCGTCTGATTCTAGTTGAGGATATGGGTGTTTTATCATAGGCGAGTATCATGTCAACAATGACTATTTCAAGTGGTTTAAGACCTTTATTAATTCTAATCTGGTTGATTTCCATCGCGGTTTTAAGCGTTTGCTCAGTTACAACTAGGGCGTCTATGTTATTTTCAGACACAGCTGGGCCGTATTTATCATTTAACATGATAACTTCGAAGTCCGCTTTTTTGAACGATGTTTTTATAAATTTTAGAACCATTTTCTCTCTAACCTGGTATGTTTGAAGCCCCTCGGACCAGGGTTTATTCTTACAGAATTCATCGCTTGTTACCCCTATAATCACTTTCCCACCTAGTGAGAAGGCTTTGGTTAAAAGATGTTTATGACCTTTATGGAAGTGGTCGAACGTCCCCCCAACCGCTACCACCCTGTATTTTTGTTGTTCAACAGAGCTATCGGACAACACGATCAACCTTTAATATTTGACAACACTACTGGTTAAAAAAATATTTGCATTGTTGAAGAGGGGTGCTGAAAATAATGGTTAGAAGCTTTTACTTTTCTCCTCTTCAATCGTGTAAACAGCCTTGATATATGCTACTCCATCACAGTCTTTGCATTTACCTATTTCTTTGAATATGTAATCTCCTTTCCTAAACTCTCTTATCTCAGAGTAGCCGCACTTATCGCATTTAATCACAGTCATAGTATTTACAGGTTTCATTAAAGGCGGCACCGGTCTTACCCCGATATTAAATAATGTAGTTACAAATGAGAAGAGGAGGAATCCCATTATAATATAGAGGAAATTATTCAGGGTGATGCCTAGATACATAAGGTATGCCGCTCCAGCCGCTATACACACTCCTATTATTACCGCGATTATTCTTGATAGTTTTCCCGGTCCCTTCTTAGATTCTTCACCACTCATCTTATACACCGATCCCTATCGTGTTACCTATACCGGCGACTATAACGATATCGCCTGGTTTAGTCCGCTCGTTAATAGCTGATTTAACCCGGTTCACCACTTTTTCAACAGCTTCAGCTAATTCTTTTTTAAGCGAGGTTACAGCTTCCTCAATAGTTTCCTTCACGATTATAGCATCTAAAGGTATGTTGAATGTTACACCAGTATCCTCCATTTTAAATTTCTCCACCCCCGGTCCACCGATCGCTGCTCCGACACCCTCCGCCACTTCACCTGATTTTTCACCTTCAAGCCTTAACGCTGCATCTATTGTTATAATCCGGGTCACCTTACCCCCATTCTCTTCAACTATTTTTTTAATAGCTTCACCAGGTTTCCCTACAGCTCCACCGGGCCCCTGCGCTCTGACAATGTAAAGTTTACGATCCTCATAGTCTAGTTCATAAACCATAGTGTCTTTAGTGTAGTTTAAAATCTCTTTCACAGGTTTACCAGCCTTCTTATATTCTTTAGCCAAGGATGTGGCGATGAACGGGCCTATCGAGTCACCAATCGGCTTACCCTCTGAGAAGGCGCGCAGCGCCTCAAAATAAGCGCTCGCTATTCTCATAATCTCCGATAATTGCATTTGTAACTGGATGATGAATATATAGCTTTTTGATTTTTTAGCTAAAAGATAATAGTGTCTAACAACTTTAAATATGAAGTAAACAGCTTGCGCTGCTTCAAGAAGATTCTCAAGATTCTGTATTTCAGATTCCGGAGCGGTTGGTGCTAGTTGTCTAACCTGCATTTCAAACCGGCTGTCTCTTATATCTAAAATATGCTCAAGCCTTTTCAATACACCCGCTGGATCTTTATCCACCGGTTCTATAGTGAAGAATTCCAGGAAATTATTTACGGCATTAGTTGGATCAATATCACATTTACAAACCTCTTTTATAGTGTTAACAGTTATAGACTTACCTTTAGAAGAGTACAGTTCTAGCTTAGCTAGCGCCCCCTCTATCTGCTTACTCATAGCCCAGATCTGAATTCTCTGAGCAAATATTATGTATATGAAGAAGAAAACGTATATTAATATAGAAAATATAGAGTTAATATCACTTCCAAAGTCAAATTGCATTAAATTTACACCTCGAACGAGAAGCAGTGGCAGCGTACTCCACTTAATTCTAGAGCATTTAACATAAAAAGAGATATAAGACATTTTAATAAATCTTTCGCATGGTAATCTACCATGCAACTATGAAATTAAGCTATGAGGCTGCGGACATAATTAAAAATAATTTATAGATTAATATCGACTATACTCTGAAAATTTGAAGCATCAATTATTTTTCTCACAAAATCATATATCTTTTTTAAGGAGAGCAATAACTGCTTTAACAGTCACTATAACAAAATATATTAGATTCTTTAACACTAAAAAATTATCGCGTTAACAATATATTTTTTACATCAACCTAGTAAAACTGATTTAATAATATTAGGGGCTAAAATTACTGGAAAGTGGTTGAGTTGACTGCGGATAAAATTCGCTTCACAGAGTTGGAGTTTGATATACTCCGAATAATAGAGAAACATAACGGTGTATGCGAGTTAAAAAATGTAGCCGGGGAGCTTCGAAAAAGTTACGTGGAAATATTGAGAGCCGCACAAGAGTTATCTGATAAAGGGTTTTTAACCGTGGAGACTTCTTCTCAGAAGGTTATAAGACTTCTACCATCTGGGATGAGAGCTGTTGACGAAGGATTACCTGAAAGAATAGCTGTTGAAAAGATCTATAATCAAGGGGGGTTAGTTGATTTAACTAGTTTACCAAAATTGTTGAATACCTCGGAGGATGAGTTTAAAATAATCCTAGGGTGGCTTAGAACTAAAAACTGGATTAAACTAGTTAAAAAAGACGGTTCGATAAAAGTATCTGTTGATAAAATACCTGAAACAGGCGCCGATGAGCTTCTTCTAAAACATATACGGAATAGTGGGGAAGTGAATTTCGAACAGTTAAATGATGAATTTAAAAAGGCTTTAGAAGAGTTAAAAAGAAGAAAGGAGCTTCTTGAAGTTTCACCTGTAACATACAGATATCTAAAATTAACCAGCATGGGCAGGGAGGCGTTGCTAAGGGGGGTTGAAGTTAAGCAGGAAATATCCCAGCTCACCTCCGAGCTTATAAAATCAGGAAGATGGAGAGATACAGTATTTAAAAAATTTGAGATAGCTTCACCGGTTAGTAGAGTTTACCCAGGTAAGCTACATCCCATCACCGCGCTGATAGAGGAGATAAGAGAGATATTTTTAGAATTCGGATTTGAAGAGATAGAGAGTCCGCTGGTTGAAAACACTTTTTGGAATTTTGACGTTTTATTTGTTCCACAAGATCATCCTGCAAGAGACGCTTGGGATACATTTTATCTTAAGAAGCCTTCTAGGGGGGTTTTATCTAATGATAAAATTGTTTCAAACGTTAAAGCAACTCATGAAAACGGTTGGGTTACAGGCTCTAAGGGTTGGGGTTATACATGGGATCGAAGTGAAGGGGAGAAACTGATTCTTAGAACACATACAACAGCCGCCACAATAAGATATGCAGCTCAACACCCTCATCCTCCTAAAAAAGTATTCTGCATAGATAAAGTGTACAGGAATGAAAGAACAGATTACAGGCATCTGGCAGAGTTCATGCAGATTGAAGGCATCATCATTGACGATAACGCTTCTCTAAGAGAATTATTCGGCTTCCTAGAGGATTTTTATAAGAGACTTGGGTTTCCGAAAATCAGGTTTAGACCAGGATACTTCCCGTTCACGGAGCCCAGTGTTGAAGTAGACCTATACTCGGATAAATTAAGCCGCTGGATAGAAATGGTTGGAGCGGGGATATTCAGACCGGAGGTAACTGAGCCTTTAGGGGTTAAAGCCCCTGTATTAGCTTGGGGGATGGGATTCGAGCGCTTAGCTATGATCAGACTCGGCCTTAACGATGTAAGGTTATTGTACCGTAATGACATAAACTGGTTGAGGAATGTACCAATCCTGATAAAGAAGGGGGTTTAAATGCCTTCAATAGAGTTGGAAGTTGAAGAGTTGAATAATCTCATAGGGTTAAACCTGTCAGTAGAGGATTTGAAGAAAAATCTGAGTCAAATAGCCCTTGATGTTGAAAGCGGGGATAACGGAGTCATAAAAGCAGAGTATAATCCTAACAGACCTGACTACTGTACTGTGGAAGGCGTGGTAAGACAGCTTAAAGGCAGACTTGGTGTTGATACAGGGCTAGCGGAGTTTAAAGTGGAAAGAGGCTCGGTCACTCTCACGGTGGATGAGAGTGTAGCGGAGGTAAGACCGTTCATAGTCTGCGGTATAGCTAGAAATGTGGATTTAGATCATAAAAAAATTCAGAGATTAATGAAAGTTCAAGAGGATCTCCATAGACTGGTTGGACGAAACCGCCTTAAAGCAGCGATAGGTGTTCACGACTTGGATAAAGTAAATCCTCCATTCAAATACCTAGGTGTTAAACCTGAAAGCATAAAGTTTACACCGCTGGGTGAAAAATTTGATATGAATTTGAAAGAAATACTTGAGAAACATCCTAAAGGAGTTGAATACGCTCACCTAGTAAATAAGTATGAAAGATACCCTGTGATTATCGACAAGAATAGGGAGGTCCTATCCTTCCCACCGATTATAAACGGTGTTTTAACCCAGATCACTGAGGAAACACGTAACCTGTTTTTAGATATAACAGGCTATAACATGTCAAATATTAGAATGGCGCTTAACATTTTAAGCACTTCACTTCATGATTCAGGCGCAATCTTGGAAACTGTTAATGTTAAATACTCTGATAAAACTCTTGCAACACCTGATCTTAAACCTGAAATCATGATCCTTAATAAGGGGAAAGCTGTTAAAACCCTCGGCTTAAACTTGACAGATGATGAATTAATAAATTGTTTTAGCAGAGTGAGGTTCAAAGCTGAAAAAACAGTAGTAAAGAAAGATGAAGCTTTTAAAATATATGTTCCCCCGTACAGATTCGACATATTACATGAAATAGATCTTGTGGAGGAGATAGCTGTCGGATACGGATACGATAAGATTAAACCATTATACCGGTATTCTCCGACCGCTGGATCATACTCCGAGAAGACTAAGAGAATAAACCAGTTAAGAAGAATATTAATAGGATTACAATTACTGGAGGTTGTTACCACCTCTCTTACTAATGAAGAAAACCAGTTTAGAAAAATGCGTTTCGAAGAGGAGCACGTTCAGTTACTGAATCCTGTAAGCGGTGAATTCACAATTTTCAGAACTATGATAACACCCAGCCTTCTAAAAGTATTCAGTGAAAATAAACATGTAACCATGCCTCAACAAATATTTGAGATAGGGGATGTGCTTAAGATCGATGAGAGAAATAAGGAGACGAAAACTAGAAGAGAGGTTAATATCGCTTTTGCAGTAATGGATGACACGGCTAATTACACAACTGTAAAGACTTTAAACGAAGCCTTCACGAGGGAGTTAGGGTTCAAAAACATTGATTACAGGGAAGTTGAAAAACCATTCATATTAGAAGGGAGAGGTTCAAAAGTAATCATTAACGGTGTGGAAGTGGGATTAATAGGGGAAATACATCCACAGGTTCTCAACAATTTTGAAATAGAGTACCCTGTATGCGCGGGTGAATTCTCATTATCTAGTATAGAGGAAGCTCTTAAATCAATGCAAACCATCATTTAAAACACTAAAGATGTTATCAGATTTTTGTAAACATAATTCTTTTATTCGAATTATGTTTAAACTAGATTAGCGATGATGGAATAGCCTTTCTTCGAGGGCTGGCGGATATAATATGAAGCCTAGAGCAAGAGAAAGGCCACACTGGAGCTGGGGGTTGAGTGAACGCAATGATAGGCCCTTAGCCGATCTAAGGTGGTTCACCTAATAAATGAGGCGGGGTTAACCCAGGTGCGGTACATCAACCCCGCGCGTCAGTTAACCCCGACATAGAGAACTTAGCTGAGGGGGGCGCAACACCCGTCTATGATGCTAAGCGTTAATGGCGGGGGACATGACGCGCCTATTTCACATTTAAATTATTCAACTAGATTCTAGCACTTATAAACGGGGTTAAAAGCGTTTATGACACGGATTTTTAACATGTTAAAGACACGGTTGGCAGGGCGTCTCCCCTCAAATATTATTGAACAGCTACCGCGCGGGTATCAGAAAATAGGGGACATTATGATAATATCTATTAAACCTGAGGTTCTACCCTATCGTGAAATCATAGCTTCAGAGCTCACCAGAATAATTCCGAATACTAGAACAGTCCTCCTTAAAAAAGGAGGTGTAACCGGTGATTTCAGAGAACCGAATTTAGAGTTAATCATAGGCGACAGTAATACGGAAACTATTCATGTTGAAAATAATTGTTTTTTTAAACTTGATGTGAAGAATATAATGTTTTCTAAAGGAAACATTTCTGAAAGACGCAGGATAGCGAAACTTGTCAGAGATGGTGAAACAGTAGTTGACATGTTTGCTGGCATAGGCTATTTTTCAATAAACATAGCCAAGCACGCTAAACCGAGAAAAATAATTGCAATAGAACTTAATCCGTTAGCGTATAAGTATCTTTTAGATAATATAGTGTTGAATAAGGTTGAAAATATAATAGAACCGATTCAGGGCGACGCTGGTGAAGTATGCGATAGTCTGCCGTTCACGGCGGATAGAGTGATAATGGGGCTTTTACCCTCGCCTAAAAAATATGCGAAGACTGCTGTAAAAATTTTAAGAAGACCAGGAATTGTGCATTATGAAGGTGTATGCCAGTCTAATAGTCAAGGTGAAGAGCTTCTAGACGAGTTTATAATTTCATCTGAATTGTCTAAAGAAAACGTGAAGCTGATCGGATGTAAAAATATAAAATCATTCGGTCCTCATAAAAACCATGTAAGAATAGATGTACAGGTAGAGTGATCATGTTCACTTTAAACCAGTATCCTCATTTAAAACCTGATATTAACGGGGGTCTTCTAATCGAAAATATTAGTTACAGAGATATTGTAGAAGAATTTGGAACCCCTGTTTATATTTACTCATCTAGAAGAATACGTGAAAATTGTGAAACAATTAGGAGAGTCTTCGACACAGCCTTTAGAAATAAAATTTTCTATTCGTATAAAACAAACGCTAACCCGCAGATATGCAGGATAATTCATGAAAACGGTATTGGAGCTGAAGTCATATCTGGATCAGAGTTGGAGGCAGCTGTCAGAAACAAGGTTGAACCGGATATGATCATCTTCGACGGCCCGTATAAGCCTTTAAACACGGTTCGAAAAGCTGTGGAATACGGTGTGAGATTAATAAACGCTGACAGTTTAGATGAGCTTAAATTAATAGATAGTGTTGCTGGGGAGATGGGGGTTATGCAAAAAGTGGGTTTAACTTTAAACCCGGATTCTGATTCGAAAATAGGGATTGACTTAGATACTAGCGTTAAGAAACTCGGAGAATATGTTAAAAAACTAGTTAACATTAAACTATCAGCTCTCCACTGTCATATAAGAACTCAAAACTCTAATTTAGACAGTTATCTGGAAACGTTGAAGCATATGAGTGAATTATCGAAAAAGATAAGCGCGGAAACAGGGTGTGAAATAAGCGTTTTTGATTTAGGAGGGGGATTACCGGAGGCCGCGATTATCGGTAAAAAAATAAATTATCTATCCACCTGTATAAGAGAACATGAGCAGTATTTAGATGAATGCGATGAACTTTACTTTGAACCAGGACGCTTCATAGTAGGCGATTCAGCGGTTTTATTAACTAAAATCCTAAATATTAAAAACATAAGAGATAGAAAATGGATAATCGTAGACGCTGGGTCGAATATAATTTCGCCTTTAAGTAAAGCGAACTACCGGTTTACAATAGCTAATAGATTATTAGACGATTATTCTGAAAAGTATTCAATAGGGGGACCGCTCCCCGCCTCATTTGATGTTTTGAATAGAAGTTACTGTCTGCCTGAGAGAATAGATGTTGGAGATTACGTGGCGATACTTAACGCAGGGGCTTATTGCAGCTCTTTCGCGATACGTTTTGAGGAGAGGAATTCCACAAGCATTTTAGTAGAGGATGGGGGTGTTACTAGAATTTAGCTGTTGCAGTTTTTAACCGATCCAAGTATTCAGGGTGCTGCTTAAAATATTCTCTACACGGTTGAAGCATGTCAGCCAAGTATTTTGCTGTAGCCTTCTTCAAATCTAATGGGTGAATACGCCCATCTCCATATAATTTCTCTAATTCTGAAAAACTATATAGCTCTATACTGCCTCCAAACTTCGAAGGCCTTTCTATTAGAAATTTAAAACTCTGGCCTCTAAATATTATATTCTTTAATATATCTAAGACCGGGTTTAATTTAACCTGTTTTTCAGGGCAATAAGCACCTAATATTTTATTCATTATCACTTCAGGCGGGTCATGAACGTATATACATGTTTCAGGATGGCTCTTACTCATCTTAGAGGCTATCTGAAGATTTAACTCCTCCTCCTCGTCGAAGCCTCCCATTTTAGTGGGCCCTTTTAAACCCATTAACATATGATGGTGGACACAAACCGGTTTAGGCCAGCCAAACCTCTCAGCAACCTCTCTAGCTAACATATTCGCTTTCCGCTGATCTATCCCCAACTGGCAAATATCCACACCTAATTGGAAGATGTCGGATACTTGCATTGCAGGATAAAGGAATTGAGCGGAGGATTGTAATTCACCCTCAGTTCTACCCATGATCGTTAAAGCTCTCGTCATTCTCTTAAGAGTGGTATTCTTCATAACTAACACCACCTTCTTCCAGTAATCGGGATCCTTAACAAGCTCACTCGCCCATATAACCTCCACTTTTGAAGTGTCAACACCAAGCGACTCCCAAACTTTAATAATATATTTCCCTACCTCCTGGATTAAATTTAAATCACCCCCCATCTTCTCATTTATCCAAGCATGCCAGTCCGCTATTAGAAGTTTAAATTTTATACCAGCCTTTAACAGATCCGCGATCTTTAAAGCTCGCATCAGACCGGAGGCGATGTGAGCTAGACCGGAGGGCTCGAAACCATCATAGGCAATAGGGGTTGTTTTAGTCTCTAAAATCTCCTCTAACTCTCGTATCGTAATTATCTCTTCAACTGGGGGGCGTGTGATCAAATCTATTCTACTCTGAACGTCCATAATCCACCACTACCATGTATTCTAAATGTTATGAAATAGGATATAAGATTTTATTGATTTTTAAATATTAGATAATCATATTATCTTCATGATTGCTTAAAAGCGAAATTGTTAAAGGTCTCTGAAATGGATGTTGATATAAGCAGAGTCCGCCTGTTAGTGGAGGAGATTAACAGTAAGTCTGAGAGAGCCCCAATAATAGTTGAGGGTAGAAAAGACGTAGAGAGTCTTAGGAGGATCGGAGTTACAGGGATTATTTATAGTTTAAACGGTCGGAGTGTAAGTGAAATTGTAGAGGAGCTTGAACATTACGGGGAGGTAATAATTTTAACGGATTATGACAGTGAAGGTGTTAAAATAAAAAATAAACTTGTTAAAGATTTTCAGCTAGTAGGTGTGAAAGTTAATTTAAGATATTACAGGCTTCTTAAGAGAATTTTGAAGGGGTTTATATTTCAAATTGAAGGGTTATTCAAATTTCTGGAAAGTAGAGGTTATTGCGAGACACAGACCACTTGAAGGTTTCAACTACCAGCATTCAGTGTTAAAATGATTAGCTTTTTATTCTAAAAAGGATTGTTTTTAAGATAGATAACCATATATGTAAGTGTAATCGCGTTTAACGTGGTTATCTGCTTTAAAATCATATTCATATGATTCACCTATAGTAATTAATTCACTAGGAGGAGGATTATCATTGTCATCAAATGATAAAGAAGAGTTTAATACTATAAAATATATTATAAAAGTTCGTTTTGAAGTTGACGGGGTTGTTGAAAAACCGGATGTTATTGGAGCTGTTTTCGGTCAAACAGAGGGTTTACTGGGAGTTGATTTAGATCTCAGAGAACTTCAGAAAACAGGCAGGATAGGTAGGATAGGCGTAACATTAGAATTAAAGAATGGAAAAGCCTTCGGCGAAGTTACTGTACCATCCAGTTTAGACCGTGCTGAAACAGCTATACTAGCTGCAGCGCTTGAAACCATAGACCGTGTCGGACCGTGCACGGCTAGAATGACTTTGGATAAGATTGAAGACGTGAGAAGTGCTAAAAGAGATAAAATACTTGACAGAGCAGCGGATATATTAAAAAACTGGTCTGAAACTGTAGCTCCGGAAACAGCGGACATAACTGACGCTGTGATGCGAGCTATTAAAACAGAGGCTATAACTAAACACGGACCGGAGGAGTTGCCAGCTGGCCCGGGTTTAGAAGAGTCTGAGTCAATAATAATTGTTGAGGGAAGAGCTGACGTCATAAATCTTTTAAAACATGGTTTCAGAAACACAGTGGCTGTGGAAGGGACGAATATCCCAAAATCCATAATAGACCTGTGCAATGAAAAAGTTGTCACTGTTTTCACAGACGGGGATAGAGGCGGAGAACTGATATTAAAAGAACTACTCCAGGTCGCAGATGTAGATTACGTTGCCAGAGCACCCCCCGGTAAAGAAGTTGAAGAGCTAACTAGAAAAGAAATCGTGAAATGTCTTAGAAATCGGGTTCCTGTTGAACAGATTATAGCTCAATATAAACCAGCTTATAAGGAGCATAAACCTCAACATGAAGCGGTGGAGGAGAAAACTAGGGAGGTCCATCCTGCCAGACCAGTTTATCCGCGTAAAACAGTGCAGAGAGGGAGAAAGGTTAAACCCGCACTAAAACTACCAGCAAGCGTTATTGATAAAATCTCTAAATTACCCGAGTCGTCGAATGCTTTAATCCTAAGCGAGGACGGTGAGGAGATAGCTAAGTTACCTGTAGCTGAATTAGTTGAGAAACTTGAAAGCTTAGACGGCGCGGGTGTAGTGGCATTTGACGGTGTGATAACTCAGAGAATAGTAGATTTAGCAGGTCAAAAGAAGATTAAATATATAGTAGGAGCCAGGCTCGGTAAAATCCAGAAGAAACCAGTCGACATAGAGTTGATGACATTTGAAGAGATTCAAAACACTGCGTAACTTTCTCTAACTCTGCTAACGAAAAATATTATAAATCCAGTTAAAAACATTCAATATTTGGAAGCGGTTACAGTGTCTACGAATATAATAGCAGGTACTAAAGCAACTAGAATGGAGTTGCTTACACTTAAAAAGAAGAAGCAGTTAGCCCAAAAAGGCTATGAACTTTTAAAAGAGAAGAGAGACGCGTTAATAATGGAGTTTTTCCGGCTTATAGAGGATGTTAAAGAGCTTAGAGACAGAGTAGAATCAGATATCGGATTAGCATTCTTAAACTTGAAATATGCGAAGATGGTTGACGGGCCATTAAAATTATACGGGTTAGCTTCATCTATTAAGCCTACAGTGAATTTAGAGGTTGAAACCCATAATGTCATGGGTGTTAAAATGCCTAGACTAAATATAGTGAGTAGAGAGGAAGCGGAAGTTCAGCACAGTTTACTCGGATTCTCTTCTAAAACAGATGATGCTAGAAGATATTTCTCAAAAGCGCTTGACACTATAATTAAGCTGGCTGAAATAGAGGGAAGCGTTAAGAGACTGGCTGAGGAGATAGAGAAGTCTAAGAGAAGAGTTAACGCTCTCAGATCCATAGTTATCCCGAGGATAGAGGCGACTATAAATTATATTGAACTCCACCTTGAAGAGGCTGAAAGAGAGGATTTTACCCGGCTTAAATTTATTAAAAGAAAATTAAGCGGCGGATAGCTACCGGTTTTTAAGGTGTATTATAGCTTGAGCGATATTACCGCCGGCGAGCCTGAGTGCTTCTTCAGCATCCTCCTCACTGGCACCTGTTTGAGAGCAAACCAGCCTAATATCTTCTAACGGTATTTCTAGTTCAACGTCTTTGACAACAGCACCGCTCTCAGCAACACCGCCACTCTCACTTAAAACTCTTTCAGACACCTGACCTGTGACTTGAAAACTCTCTTGGCCGGCTCCGCTGATACGAGTAACCTGCGGGTTTGAGATAACGATCTCTCTTTCAGAGCATCTGATAAGAACCTCTCTCACATCACCTAATTCTTCAACGTTTATTCCCATTTTCTTCATAGCTTTCTTCATCAACTTAGGATTCAACTTCCGCCTCATCATTTAAATCACCAACACCTTTCCTCACATTAACCGCTACACCGTACTTGAAGGATGTCATTTCATCACCATTAAGAAGCGCCCGCCCCACCGCCAGCAGATTATCACCATCATCCACTACTAAAACTTCATCAGCGGGTCTGATCAAAGGATCGCAGGATCTGACGTGTTTAGAGTACACGTTTCTACCCTCCCGTATAATAGACTCAACTGATCGCTCAACTATAACTCTACTAGAAGGTTTTGGAACAACCCTTAAAAATCGTTTCGCACCCTTTAATGATAAAATAAGATGACCGTTTGTAGGCTTTACAGTAGCGATAAGACTGTTATCAGAGTAAATATAGCGGACTCTACCTGTTCTTTTAGATCTAACTATGGATATAGGAATATTGAAATATTCTTCCCCTTTATCAGTTCGATACTGATAGTTGAAGAGAACTATAAGCCTCTTAAACTCATAAAGGTTAACGCTCTCATTCATCGAGAACAACCTTAAGGGATTAACCGTAAAGCTGGGTGTTAATTAACCCGCTCTCCTCTTTCCCCATAATCTTTTCAACAGCGTTTAAGAAGTCTCCCATTGTAACCTTATCCCTCAACTCACGTATAGCAAACATACCCGCCTCTGTACAGATAGCTTTAATGTCCGCTCCAGTAGCGCCCTCTGTTTTCTTAATCAGATCTGCGAATGACACCGAATCGTCGATGTTCATTCTCCTAGTGTGAATTCTGAAAATATCAGCTCTAGCCTCATCGTCGGGTAATGGAAACTCTATCATTCTGTCGAAGCGTCCGGGTCTCAGTAAAGCGGGATCCAATATATCCGGCCGATTGGTAGCAGCGATTATTCTAACATCACCGCGTGCGTCAAACCCGTCTAACTCACTTAACAGTTGCATTAGGGTTCTCTGAACCTCTCTGTCGCCGCTAGTAGCTAAATCCATTCTCTTACTGCCGACGGCGTCTATTTCATCTATGAAAACTATGCTTGGAGCCTTCTCTCTAGCCATATTGAAGATATCTCTGACTAATCTAGCTCCTTCACCTATAAACTTCTGTACAAGCTCCGAGCTAATCACACGTATGAACGCGGTTTTAGTTTCATGAGCTACGGCACGCGCAACCATTGTTTTACCGGTTCCAGGAGGCCCGTAGAGGAGAACTCCTTTAGGCGGGTCTATCCCTACTTTCTTAAATAATTCCGGTTTCATTAAAGGAAGTTCAACAGTCTCTCTAATCTCTCTTATCTGGTCTTTTAAACCACCTATATCATCATAAGTTATCGCCGGGGCTTCTTCAACCTCCATAGCTTTAACGAATGGATCTCTTGTCGGCGGTAGAACCTCTACTAGGGAGAATGTCCGCTGATTTAAAGCTACACGTGCTCCGGGAACTATTTTAGTGGGGCCTATACTACCATACGCTTGAACCACGAAGTGGGGTCCTGTACTGCTTTTAACAACCACTCTACCATCCTCTAACACATCTACAACTGTGGCTGCGATAAGAGGAGTCTGCCGCATTCTCTCAAGTTCTGTTCTTATAGCGTGAACTTCGCGTTCAAGTCTAACTCTTTCAGCATCAATCAACTGTTTCTCTGTTTCAAGAGCCCTTATCTTGCGCTCCAAATGCTTAGTGTACGTTACAAGATAAGAGTCTTCTTCAACTTCTTTTTTTGCCCCAGATGTTTCCGCCAAGTATTTTTACCTCCGATAGTAGAGGATAATACTATATGAATTTACTCAAAACCTAATTAAAAATGTATCATAGTTAACAATCACATGTATTTAAAGCTGTTACTATAAAACCGGCAGCCAGCTCAACTAAATCAGCATATAACTTATATTCAGATTTAATATAAGCTAATTTAGTGTACAAATACTATTAAAAATATATTTTAAATCTCACCGGGTATGAAACTCCCAGTCTTTAGATGAAATTTGATTTGAGAGGGGTATTAGATTGCAATGCGAAATATGCGGTAAAAATACTCCTGAAACAGTATATATATCGCTTGACGGTGCGATCTTATCTGTTTGCGATGAATGTTCAAAATACGGAAGCATAGTTGAGGAACCGGTAGTGCGCGATTATAAGCCTCCTAAAAAAATAGAGTATAAGAAGCCTGCTATAAAAGATAAAACACCAGTGAACTCTGAAAACATTCTCCAAGTTAAACCTGATTATTTTAAGATTATAAAAACTGAGAGAGAGAAGAGAAAGCTAACACAGGAGGAACTGGCTAGGCTACTTAAAGAGAAGCCTTCAATTATAAGTAAAATTGAGACTGGAAAATTTGAGCCTGATGAGAGTTTAGTTAAAAAAATTGAGAAACTCTTCAATATAAAATTAATGGAGCCCACTGAAATACCAGCATCTAACACGATCTCTAAAAGCAGCGAACTCACTTTAGGAGATGTGATAAATTTAAAAAAGCGAAGCAGTGATCTAAAAAATACTTAATGTTGATATCAGCATGGTTAGTTTAAAGAAGAGGATTTTTCATCGAAAAATGATTAAAAACGTTTTACAACTTTTTTACCTTTCTCCTGAGGTTCAACGACAAGTTTTGCGTCCGAAAACACTATCCCAAGCTCTTTACCCTCATAATATTCATGAAGGAATATTGCTAGAGCCGCTACTTCACTATGCGGCTGAGAACCCACACTTATATTATAATCTGATAGAGTGTAAACCGCTCTTGGAACCTTTGACCCGCCTACAATTATGAGAATGTTTTTAAAAGATTTTAACTCGGATATTTTATCCATTATCGGGAGACCGTAAATAGTCAGATGAACTGTTTTAAAACCTTTACTCTTAAACTCGTTAATAATTTTAATGTAATCATCACTATACTCTACTTTAAAAGCGCCACCCCATCTTTTAGCTGTCTCATCTAAGGATTCTATAATACTGTCATCTCTGTCCCCTGTAAAAATCCCAAAGTCCGCTCCAAAAGACCTGGCGGTCAGGAATACATGTGAAGATACTCTTTTATCTCTGCCAACCCTGTGACCGAGCCTTAAAACCCCGATCATAAGAGATTCTCCTTATAAAACACAATATTTAAACTCCTTAAAAGAGTACTTATAAATAGGGAAATCATTAATTTATTTCCCGCCAATAATTAGAGGGTTAATATGAATTCAGTTACCAAAGATAAAAGGTTTAATAGCATCATAGAGGATTTAGACGGCGAAATAGACATGAATGTTGTAGGCTTGTTAAAAGACGACGAGGAGGTTACTGACGAATACATCTCTCAGAAAACAGGTTTAAAACTTAACATAGTTAGAAAGGTACTCTACAAGCTTTATGATACACATGTGGCTTCATACCGTCGTGAAAGAGATAAAAATACGGGCTGGTATATTTATTATTGGCGGCTTAATCCCGCTAAAATATATGATGTAGTTTACCGGAGAAAAATAAGTGTTCTCAAACTACTTGAGGAGCGCTTAAAATATGAGAGAGAACACCAGTTTTATCAGTGCGAGAAAGATGAGAATATTAGACTAACTTTCGAAGAGGCTATGGAGGCAATGTTTAAATGCCCTCACTGCAACGGTCAGCTTGTATTCAAAGATAATAAAAAACTGATCAGCAGTCTGAGTGCTAAAATAGATGAATTGAAGAGGGGTCTTTAACCCTTTTTTTGAAGATTTATAAGCTCTTCTTCAATTAATTTAATTCTTTTATAAGCTTCCTTAATAAGTGGGGTTTCACCATACTTGGATATCCATAGTTGAAATCTCCGATCCACTGTAACACGCTTATCTTCAAATGAGATTTTATCCGCGTAACAGCAGATTTTCTCTTCAAGAGTTCTTGGAATATAATCAGCTGAAGGTAAACCGAGAACTCTAGCCTCCTGTTCAGTTAAACCTCCGAGAACGTGTGTTTCAGCTATTCTCTTCAGCTTTATAGAGTAGCCTTTACTTAATATTATCTGACCGCCGATAACACCGTGTGACAGATCATTTACTCTACTTCTCCCGATATCGTGAAGAAGCGCCCCCGCTTCAACTAATTTAATGTTTACAGGAAACCGCTTAAGGGCTATAGCCTCAGCTATTTCTAAAGCAGCTGCGCAGACAGCTTCACTATGTTTCACCACACCTGTTTCAAGGTTGAGTTCAGTGAAAAGGGCGTATATTTTTTTCTTATCGGGTAGGCTAATAACAGGCACCTCTGAATTAAAATCTCACTTAATGTTAAATTAACTTAACCTGTTTTAACGGAGCTACCCGTTTAAAGCTAACGTAATGCGGGGTGATTTTTAACTGCTTGACCATCTCTAAAAATATTTTTGACAGAGGCGTCTTCGAAGTATTGTAAAAGTATTTTTTCAGTTTATTAACCATTAACCCCCACCTATTTAGATGTGTAAAACTTGCAGCGTCTAATAGTTCTCAATTTAACGATGATCCTGTTAGCGGTGTCACAGTATTTTACGTGTCGCTCGGTTTCATCTGTTTTAAGGCGAAGCATAGGCGCGTGCACGCAGTTTACGCAGCGGATACCGTTAAACGGTTGCATTTTAGGAGCTGCGCAACTGACGAGCTCGTATTTTTTATCGTAGCGGACTAAAAACTCGCATTTTTCACATTCCTCTGCTTCTGTGATCCCGCCGTGTTTTTTAGGGCAGGACACAACTTTTTTAACTATTTTTACATCTGCGACTTCGTCGTCACGTAATGCGTCTACATATTCTATATTTCTACTCATTTTATCCCTCCTGCAAAATATTACTTAAGGTATTATTAAGCGGAGGGAATATTTAATATTAAAGAAAAATAGGAAATTAAAATTTCATATTAATTAATTTGCTGATTATTTAACTATTAGTTAACCAAATGTTGCTAACCTATTTTAAATAAGGGCAGGGATCTATTTGGTTTAACCCCTTCTTCAATAGCTGCTTGCTGAATCGCAGCGTCCACCATCGCAACTGCGGGGAATACGTATCCGCATCTTTCTATAGGCCCGTAGAGTATGAAATCAGCTCCGAAGCAGGCAGCCATAACCGCGGCCCCGGATATGCAGGAATTCTTAGATTCCCCGCCAAACTTACTAGCTAAACCTTTCCAAGTAGCCACCGCGTTCTCGGTTCCTCCTCCGACGGGGAGACCTAAAACATTTTTAAGCCGGAGCATAGCTTTACAAGCCATACCAAGACTTGGAATATCTAAAATATATGTATCGAGTAAAGGTTTTGTAATAAAATCTGAGGTTAAATCTATGAGTTTACTAATATTTTCAAATCTCTTAGTGGATGTGAAAGCGTCTGAGCTGTAAGCTAACAATATAGCGGCGGTAACACCGCTGTCTTTAATCATCTTAAACTCTTCAGGGGATGTTTTTAAATTAACGGAGTTGTAGATGATTTTATTCTGTAAACCAGTTTCATATATGTATTGGAGAGCTTTAGCCTTGGTTTCTAACCCCACAGCGTCTAATAGGATCGGTGAATCCGTGTTTTCGACTGTGAAACTTATTTCACTCTCCACCGCTTCAGGGGATGAGATAATTAAATCAATCATCGCCGGGTTTCCTGTTTTATCGGAGAGAGAGTCCTGCGCGTTTAAAAGTTTAACAGCCTCGTTTTTGTTGAAGCGGAAAACACCGCTATTCTCGATTATCCTATGTCCGAGGTAGAAAATACTCCCGACCAAGACTATAGGTCTTTCACCAGGGTTTCCCCCGATTTTAATACCGCCTATATCCCATACTCTCTGCGGAGCGCTGAATTTAATCATAATGCTTTCCCCGTTTATTGTTTAATTCTCCTATCATTATATATTATTAAATATATTTTACCAGCCGGGAGTTATACTTTAACATTGTTATAGCCTTATGTGGAGTTTTCTTACGCTTCAGAAGAGTTTTAGCGGTAGAGTGTTGAATTGTAAAAATCAAATAAAGTTTTAAAGTGAGTGTGTTAAGTTGATGTTCTAGCTATCTGTTCGTTTTCATTTAACCGCTCTTTTAACGCAGATGATTTTTTCCCCCTTCCATGCGTAGTTGTACCCTGGTCTTTACTATCGGATTCTAAATTAGAGTTCTGAGCGGGCTCCGGTGTAGGAGGCTGGGTAATCGATTTTATAGGTCTTGTTCTCTCATATTCGTACTCTTCTTTAAGGTTTAAAACACCTTTAACAGTTTCATCATCTAATCTTTCGATGATGAACCCCATCTTTTGCAGTACGGATTGAGCTACGTAATTATTTTTCAACATAATCGCGTAGAGTTTTTCAATACCTCTATCCTTGCAGATTTCAATCATGAAATCAACTAGCTTGGAGCCCAGTCCTAGACCTTGCCATGGATCAGCTACGACGAAGGCTATTTCCCCTTCTTTACCGTCAGGTTCCAGATTCAACCTGACCACTCCAAGTATCATTCTTTTACCTTTAATAACCGCCTCCGCTACTATTCCAAGCTCTCGATCATAGTCATTGTTGCAGTATCTTATACGAACTTCATGCGGCATATCCTTTATAATTTGGAAAAACCGGAATTTTATAGTCTCAGCTGAAAAGTTTTGGAACATTTCCAGCCATAAAGGCTCATCCTCGGGTTTTATAGGTCTAAGTAAAACTGGTGTTCCATCCGGCAGCCTCCACATCTGCTCGTATTTTTTAGGATACGGGCTTATGACAAGGTGATCATGTCTTTCAAACTGGGTGTAGACTAAAGAAGGGTCGATTATAATTCTAGCATCTAATGCACATATTTTATCTTGACCGACAAGCATCGGGTTTATATCAACCTCTTTTATCTGCGGGAAATCAACTAACATATTTGAAAATCTAACCATCGCGCCCTCCAATAATTTAATGTCCGCGGGTGGAATATTCCTGAAACCCTTCAATAATTTATAAACTTTAGTTTCTTCCATTATCCTTTTCGCTAATGTCTCGTTTAACGGTGGTAAACCTACACTTACATCTTTAAACAGTTCCACGCCTATTCCACCCATTCCGAAGAGAACTATAGGGCCGAAAAGCGGGTCTTTTTTAGCCCCTAAAATCACCTCCGTGCCTTTAAAGTTAATCATAGGCGAGATGGTAACACCGTGAATTTCAGCTTCAGGCTTATATCTTTTAGCGTTGTCCAGTATTTGCCGATATGCTTTTCTTACCTCCTCTTCATTTTTTATATCTAAAATAACACCGCCAGCGTCTGATTTATGAATTATTTGAGGTGAGAGAATCTTCATCACAACCGGATAACCTAATCTCGCGGCTACTCTAACAGCCTCATCCTCTGATGTAGCAGTGATAGTTTTCGCAACAGGTAGACCGTAATATTCTAAGAATTTTTTAGATTCAGCCTCGTTAAGCCTCTCCCTGTTCTCCACTGCAGCGTTACGCATTATTACCATTAATGGTCGTTTAGGTGGATATGTTTCAACAGGTAATTCTTCAGGCGTCTCGTAGAGGAGTTCGAGATTGCGCTTATACTGGTACATGTACATGTATGTGGCAACCGCCTGTTCAGGTGTTGGGTAAGC
>JAWBON010000008.1:0-29997 GCA_038826135.1 Candidatus Odinarchaeota archaeon
CAAATAAAACAGATAAGGAACTGGTTTTCGACCCGTCTCGTGTAGGTGTGCTGGCTTTTAAACCGTTAAGATAATTATGTTTTTAACCTCTTTTTTTTGTATAAAATTTAAAAAAATACAGCTTATTTTGCGATATTATTAAATAGGTTTGTGATAAAATCATAATGTAGAGGAATAACTATGCCGCTCGATAAAATAGACCTCCAGATACTAAAAATACTACAAGAAGACTCTAGAACACCGTTTACAAAAATCGCGGATGATATATCTAAAACACTCGGAGAAAAAGGTTTAACCCATGAAGGTCAGAAAATCCCGGACACGACAATACACTTCCGCGTGAAAAAATTAAAAGAAAGCGGCGTGATTAAAAGATTCTCTATAAATATAAGTCCTAGAATCTTAGGTTTTGAAACAATAGCTATTATTAAAGTCAATGTAGGTGGCCACATTCTTAAAAAAATAAGTTTAAACAGAGCTGAGCGAATCTCAATACAGCTCTCCCAGTCTCCTAACACTGTTTTCATCGGTATAGGACAGGACGGTGTTACAATACATGCACTGCTCATAGCAAGGGATAGAAACGAGCTTTTAAACCTTGTAGAGAATCTTAGAAAAAACCCTGATATTGACTCAATAGAATACAATATATTTTCCGATATTAAAAAAGGGGAGGAAGTGCTTAACCCACTTCCCATAGGGGAGGAGCTATAATTGGAAGATGAAATAACATTTAACCGTGTTAAAACTGGTATACCTGGATTAGACGGTATTCTACACGGAGGCTTCATAAGAGGTAATAATATTCTAGTATCAGGCTCAGCTGGAACAGGTAAAACCATACTATGCCTTCAATACCTCGTCTCCGGAATAATAAACTATAATGAACCAGGCGTTTTCGTCACCTCGGAAGAATTACCCTCTGAACTGAGGCGTGAAGCTCTTCAATTCGGCTGGGATTTAAAAAAATTAGAGGAAGAAGGCAGGTTAATAATAATAGACGCAGCCTCCGCTAAAGCAGGTCTGCCGACTGATGAGAAATTCGCTATAAAAAGAGGCCTTGACATAAATGAACTGGCAGAACAAATATACACGGCAGTCAACCAGATAAAGGCTAAAAGACTGGTGGTAGACTCACTCTCAGGATTAGATATAAAGATTAACGACCCTCAGGCTTTGAGAATAGCTATATTCAAGATAAGCGCTCTACTGCGAGAGCTGGGTGTAACCTCAATAATGACGAGTGAAATGATAGAGGAGTTCTCGTTCAGTAGATACGGGGTTGAAGAATTCATCGCTCAAGGCGTTATACTACTCTACTTGAAGGAGCAAGACGGTGAGTTAAGGCGCAGTCTTATAGTTCTCAAAATGCGATCAACCGCTCATTCACTAAGACGTTACCCGTTTGAAATCACCAGTCTCGGCCTAGTTGTAATGCCTGGAGAGGAGATTTAAATAACTGGTATAATAGAAATTAAGGGGTTTAAACATAAACTCTATATTGACGATCATATTAATCCTAACACTAACAGCCGCTTCTCTTCAGGATATATATAGAAGAGTCGTTAACGACCTGATTTGGTTTTTCGGCATATTTTCGGGGTTACTAGTTAATTTACTACAAGGCTTGAACCCGTTTACATGGGTTATCTCAATCCTTTCAGGATTAGCCTTAGCCTCCCTCAGTTTCAGAACAGGTTTCACATCGGGCGGTGACGGTAAAGCGATAATAACTGTAAGCGCTATTCAAACATCCAGTAACCAGCATCTCCTATTATATTTCGATATTTTGCCTCCAATCTTCGAAATCTATGTTCTATTTTTATTCTCGGCAAGCTCTCTCACTTTATCAATATTAATTTCCAATTTAGCCGCGAATAATTATACCGATTTAGCTGGAATCAAATTATCTCAAAAAATTAAAATCCTACTCTCCTGTGTCAAAATAAATATTTCACGAATAGATTATAATAAACACCTGGTGATTGAAAAAATAATTGATAACCGGAAAATAATAAGCTTAACCCGCGCGCCGTCACCGGATACAGATATTGAAAAATTAAAAAACTATAAGCAACTTAGAGGGGAAGAGTTTAAAGTATGGATTTATAATAAATGGCCGCTTATACCGTTAATCCTTCTATCATCGGTTATAAGCATCTTATAATATTCTAAAGTTTAATCTCCATGAAAGTTCAAACTGTGATGATAAAAGTGTATATAAGTATCCAAACAGCGAGCCAAAGCAGAAAGTATTGGAGTAAACCATTAGTTAAAAGCTTCCGTTTACCACCAACGCTCTCAGGTTTAATCTTAAACAAATATAAGCAGATAGGGTATGTGGCGAACATTACCCCTAATCCTATTCCAACACCAAGCCAGCCGACCACTCTTAGAATACCTAATATGAATCCAACTATAATGCCTAAAAGCACCTTTATCCAAAAAACTTTATTCAAATCCTCCATCTGGAACACCGGTAAACCCCTATCGTAGTTTGTGCTTCAACCATTTAAATATGTTTTTAAATATACTCCCATTGTTCCTTATAATTTATATGTTTCACTTTTTAAACATACTCTTGGAAATACATGGTGTTATCGATGCTACCTGTTAAAGACGGGATGTCAAATATAGATGTAAACGCGTTAATTCCACAGTTAAAAATAAAGCTGCTAGGCGCGTGGTTGAATAATATCTATCAGCTTAACAGTATTTTCCTATTCAAATTCCGATCTGTAAACGGCGAAAACCTTACACTACTAGTGGAATACGGTAAGCGCATTCATTTAACAAGTTTTAAACGACCAACTCCTAAAACACCCTCACAGTTTACAATGATGCTGCGAACTAAAGTAAAAAACGCCAAGGTTACTGAGATTAACCAGTATGATTTAGACCGGATAGTTTATCTTAAACTGGATAAGGGCGATGAACAATACACTTTAATATTCGAATTATTCGGCGATGGTAACATCCTTCTTTTAAACCGTTTTAATCAAATTTTATACGCTTTAAAGTATGTTAAAATGAGAGATCGAGCTATTCTACCTAAAAAAACCTATGATTACCCACCGCTGAGAGGTAAAAACCCTTTTGAAATAACGGTTGATGAACTTAAAGAAATATTAAGAAACTCCTCTAAAGACATTATTCACACGTTAATATCAAATTTAAATTTAGCCGCTGACTACGCTGAAGAGATTCTTATAAACTCTAATATAGATTTTAAAACACCTGCAAAAGAGGTGGACACAGAACTCGTAAACACGTTGATGAGCAACTTAAACAATCTACTGAATAAGATTAAATCAGGTGAACTGGATCCTTGTATATTTTCTGATAGCGCTGGTAAAATGGTGAATGTGGCTCCTTTCAATTTAGTGAAGTACTCCGTTCTTAACAGGAAAGAGTTCAGTGACTTCAATGAAGCTCTAGACGTATTCTTCACAGAGTACGAGGCTAAAGCTATTACCACAACCTCCGAGGCTGAATTCAAGTCTAAAGCAGCTTCTCTTCAAAGAATTAAAGAGGAACAGGAGGCGGCGGCGGCTCTTCTTCAAAGCAAGGTTAAACTTCACAAAACAATAGGTGACTTAATCTACTCGAATTATATGGTTATAGATGAACTTCTAAGAACAATTCAAGAAGCTAGAAAAAAGAAAATAGAGTGGTCGGTGATAATAGATAAGTTGAATAAAGCTAGAGAAATGAATATCCCATCCGCATTAATCTTTAAAACTCTGAAGCCGGATCAAGCTATATTAGTCGTTGAAGTTAACGGCGTCGAATTTAATCTAGACTTCAGGAAATCCCTAACCTGGAACGCTGACCAATATTATCAACTCTCAAAGAGAGAGGAGAATAAGCTTAAAGGCGCACTATCAGCTTTAGAGAAAACAATCTCCAAGTTAAAACAGTTAGAAGGTGAATCTAAAGAGTATTCTAAACCTGAACCAATTAAAAAAACTAGGAAGAAAGAATGGTATGAGAGATTCAGATGGTTTATAACCTCAGATAATTTCTTAGTGGTCGGAGGTAGAGATGCTAAGTCGAACGAGACACTTATAAAAAAATTCACGGAGAAAAATGATATTGTTTTTCATGCAGACATTCACGGAGCGCCTATAGTGGTTCTTAAATCAGGAGGTAAAAACCCTTCTGAAACAGCGTTAAAAGAAGCAGCTCAATTCGCAGCCTCGTATTCAAGTGCTTGGAGTAAAGGCGCCGGTGGTGTGGACGTTTATTATATCAAGCCGGAGCAAATATCCTTCTCCCCGCCTAGTGGACAGTACCTGCCAAAAGGTTCATTCATCATAAACGGGCCTAGAAACTATGTTCGAAATCAGCCGCTTAACCTTATGCTCGGTATCATCTTTAAAGACGGACATCCTATTCCAGTCTGCGGGCCTCCCACAGCTATTATGAAATTAACTAAAATAAATGTCCCCCTGAGAATCGGTGACTTATCAACCGGTAAAATAGCTAAAAAAATAAAAGAATATATTACGCGCATAGCAAGCGAGGAGGAACGGATGATTATTGAAGAACTATCCTTAGACGAAATTCAAAATATTTTACCACCAGGAGGCAGTGATATCGCTGTTAAAATTTAATAAACAAAGCCGCCAAATATTTTGAACAAACTATTCTTATGCGAAATCCATATAGCAAAGTTATAAATCAAGCCTAACCTATAATTCTAAATGTTAAAGAGTGGTTGAAATGAAGATTAATGAAATTATGAAAACACCCGTGATTGTATGTGGGGAAAATGATACTTTAGCCAGAGTTCGAAATCTAATGTTGAAACAAGGTGTAAGCCGTATAATAATTGTCGACGCTGAGTCTAAACCCGTCGGGCTCATCACTCAGAAGGATATTATAAGAATTTTAAATAAGAGTACGCCTGTTTGGAGAAGGAGGAGTTTAGACAGTATTACTGTTAAAAACTATATGTCTAAAAATCTGGTGACTGAAACCCCTGAAACTGATGTGATGCGCGCCGCGTTGAAACTTAAGGAAACAGGCTACTCTACTCTACCTATAGTTAGCGAAAATAAATTAGTTGGTATAATATCAAAAACAGATATTGTTAGAGCTCTGCCGTCTCTAATAGATTCTAAAATCCGTGTGAAAGAGTTTATGAAAACCCCTGTAATCACCGCTAAAAAAACCCATAGTATAATGCATGTTTACGATTTAATGGTTGAAAACAATATTTCAAGAGTGGTAATTGCTGAAAAAGGCATTCCAGTCGGCATTATAACAGCGATGGATCTTGTATTCTTAAGGCAGCGGGAGTTTATAACCGGTTTAACTAGTAAGGGGGAATCTTTAAGAGCGCCTGAGAAAATAAAACGCACGCTCTCTAAAAACCCTAGCACTGTTTTTGTATTAGCTGAGGAGGTTATGAGCCGGGATCCTATAACAGTGTCTCAAAATCAGAGCGTGATTAAAGCCGCTGAATATATGACCTCTTATAACATCGGCGGGCTGCCTGTTGTAGAAGGCGACACAGATAAGCGGCTTATAGGTATAATAACTAAGCGGGATATAATCAACCATATGGTGGAGGTTGAAGCTAGATGAAGGTCACGGAGATTATGAATCCGTTGATATCTGTTGATAAAGACGCTCTTGTTAGCGAAGCTTTGAATCTGATGGATAAGCATGGATTAACCCATATATTAGTGACTGAAAAAAACAAGGTTATAGGTTATTGCTCAGACTTAAATATAGCGGACCGTTTAGGTTCAAGCAGGCTAGGCTCATTCTCAACTAAAAGCATTCACGTCTCCTCGGTTATGGCTTCCTTCAACCTCTTTATAGACAGCTCAACACCTGTTAACACAGTAGCTGATAGAATGATATGTGAGAGTAGAACAGTATATCCGGTTGGCGGGGGAGATAAAACTTTAGGATTTATTACAATGCATGATTTTGCAAAAATATGTGAGGCTTTAACAAGGGTAAAAATAAGTAAGGTCTACTCGACTATAGATATCTTCGCAAAACCCGATGATAGACTTGTTAATTTAAGAAATATTTTAATTGAAAACAATTTTGTTAATGCAGCTCCTGTACTGGAGGGGTCTACACTAGTAGGTTTAGCTGACATCCGTATGATCGCTAGGAAACTATCCGTTTTCAGAAACACGGTTCCGGGAAAGCATCAGGAGGAAAGTATACGAAGACTGTTAGTGTTCGACGCTATGATGCAGAATCCGCCCACGCTTACCCCAAACTCTTCTATAGCGGAAGCCGCTAAGATATTCACGACTAAATTAATCTACGGTATACCCGTATTGGAGAATGGTAATTTACTGGGTGTTTTACAAATATCTGACCTTGTGAAATGGGTTCGGAGAGAAATCAAATTTTGAAAGTGATGCTCGTGGTCTCAGATCTTTGCATTATGAACGCTAAAATAGCAACTGATCAAGGTTTAATAGAGGGCGGGTTAAACATCTCGAACGGGGTGATAACGAAAATCTCCTCAAACTCTAAGCTTGAAAAAGCCGTCTACACAATAAACGCGCATAAAATGATTCTCATCCCCGGAATGATCGACGCGCACGTTCATCTAAGAGATTTAAAGCAATCGAATAAGGAAACGTTTAGAACAGGCACAGCAGCTGCAGCTGCAGGTGGTGTAACCTCACTTATAGATATGCCGAATAATATACCCCCAACCAACACTTTAAACGCTTTGAAGAATAAGTTCACCACTTGCATGAAGGATATGCTTGTCAACGTGGGATTCTACAGCGGCCTGCCCGAGAATATTGAGGAGATTGGAGAAATCGTTAAAGCCGGCGTCTTCGGATTTAAAATATATCTTAACAATCCACCTGCAGAGATTAAAATATTAGATAAACAGGTTTTAAAAAATATAGCGAGAAAGATAGCGGCCAGTAAAAGTCGACTGCTTTTTCACGCTGAAATAATAAATGAAGAAGCAACCTCCCCCCCAGCTTCAACCAGTTTAGCAGACACCAAGATCGCAGATTTCTTGAAAACACATGATTCTGCAGCTGAAATAAAAGCGGTTAAATATATTTTAGATGCTGTAAGAGGGTTAGAACTTAAAGTTCACCTCTGTCACATTACACTCTCCGACTCGATTGAAATAATCAAAAATTCGTCTCATAGAAATTTTTACTCTATAGAAGTAACCCCTCATCACCTGCTCTTAGACTCTGATAGAATTTATAAAATGGGCTCTATTGCTAAAACACTGCCGCCTTTAAGAAGCCGAAGCCAAGTTAACGCTTTATGGAAAACCGCAATCGACTATGAGAACGCTGACATTATAGCTTCAGACCACGCTCCCCACGAAATCATGGAGAAGAACGTGGATTTTAAGGACGCTCCCGCTGGCATACCAGGATTGGAAACAACCATACCCTTGTTATTTACAGAAGTATTAGAGGGCCGGCTGGCATTAAATAAATTATTGAAATTAATATGTTATAACCCGGCTGAAATCATGAATATAAATAGGCGTGGTAGAATTCGCGAGGGGTATTTCGCAGATATAGTGCTACTTGACTGTGAAAAAGAATCCCGGATAAAACCGGATTTTTTCCTAACTAAAGCTAAATACTCTCCTTTTGAAGGGTTTAAAATTAAATGTAGAGTTGATAAAACTATTGTAAACGGTAAAATAGTTTATGAAGCTGACACTGGTGTTATTGACAATGAGAGCGCTGTTATATTAAAGCCGGCTACTATATGAGAGTGATTATATGGTTGATGAAGGAGAGTTTTTAAAAGCTGTTAAAGAAACTATTAAAAAATCTGTTTTAGAATTGCCTATTGACGTTGTAAACGCTTTGAAAACAGCGTATGAGAAGGAGGATTCCCCTGTTGGCCGCACTATTCTTAACTCTATCTTAAATAATATAGAACTTGCTAAAAATCTCCGTAAACCGATATGCCAAGACACAGGTCTACCGTTATTTATAGTTGAGATCGGGAGAAGCTTCAGCGATTGTAAATTAGATTATGAGAGGATTTTAACAGAGGCGGTTAGAGAAGCTACGGTGGAGGTGCCTTTAAGACCTAACTGTGTTGATCCTTTAACTGATAAAAACACTGGGGATAATACAGGTAAACTGGCGCCTTCTATAATCTATGAGTTTAACAACACGGACAGATTAACTATAACGTACTTCCCTAAAGGCGCGGGTAGTGAAAATCAAACAGGCTTATACATGTTACCCCCGTCAGCGTCTTTTAGTGATATTAAAAAAATTATTCTAAACCATGTTGTTGAAAAAGCCTCATTCTCCTGTCCGCCTGTGATAGTGGGCGTGGGTTTAGGTGGAGGAGCTGATATAGCGCTTACTCTTGCTAAAAAAGCTCTTACAAGACCTATCGGTTTAAAAAACCCTGAGCTAAAGCTCGCTGACATGGAAATTCAACTTTTAACATTAATTAATAAAACCGGGATCGGTCCGATGGGGTTAGGTGGATCCACAACAGCTTTATCCGTCCATATAGATTACGCATGCCGGCATACTGCTAGTTTACCTGTAGCTGTATCACTATTATGCTGGGCTGCTAGAAGAGCTCAACTAATTATTGATGGTAAACATCGTTATAAAATAGTTTAAGAGGCTTTGAAAATGGAGTACTATTTGAAAACGCCTTTAGATGAGAAAACTGTTAGAGCGCTTAAAATAGGGGATATAGTTTATTTAACAGGAATTATTGTAGCGATGCGGGATAAGGCGCATGCTCGAGCTCTAGAATTGGATAGGGAGAGAAAACAGCTCCCCGTATCAATTTCTAATGGTGTAATATACCACTGCGGCCCGGTTGTGAAAAAATTAAAAGAAGGATGGGAGATTCTCTCATGCGGCCCTACAACTAGTTATAGAATGGAGCTGTATGAAGCGGAAGTGATCGCAAAATATAATATTAGAATGATCATAGGAAAAGGTGGTATGGGTGCCAGAACAGTTGAGGCGCTTGAAAAAACAGGCTGCGTTTACACAACTTTCACAGGGGGGGCCGGCGTCCTAGCAGCTCAGCGCATTGTAAAAGTTGAAGAAGTTCACTGGCTTGATCTAGGGGTTCCAGAAGCGCTCTGGGTGTTTAAAGTTAACGATTTCGGACCTCTCATAGTTACAATAGATACTAAAAAAGGTAATATTCACAGTAAAATACAAAATAAAGCAGTTGAAAAACTCCGGGAACTACTATAAACCTTTAGTTATATACTTTAAATATTATTGATTCGTTTCATAAATTATGGAAAACCAGAGATATGATCGAATACTCACTACACTATGGAAGAATGATATTAAAAATATAAATGAGCATCTTCCTCAAAACCAGAAGTATTTTACAGAGCTAATTCGTGAAAAAGACCCCTCTGTTAAAAGCAGGAGCGGTGATAAAATCATATTTGATAAAAACGATTTGTTAAATTTAGATAAAATCTTAGATGAGGAGGAGAAAAACACTCTGAAACTACCTATCATATTAATTAGGCGAATAGACTTAGGAACTGGTGTATACTCAGTGTCCGGCGGCGGCGTGGAAATACATGTTTTAAATAAAATGTTAAAAGATGTAGGGGAGCATTATATGCTGGAGGGTCAGCGCCCATATTTATATAAGCCATCAGTCTATAGTTTGAAAAGAAAATATAGAACTTGTATAGTTTTAGGTTTCGGGGGGTTACCAACCAGCGAAATATAGAACGTTGGTAAAAGTCATCGATTACATATAAACATATAAAAATGAAGATGAGTAATCAGTTATTAAGTGTTTTTAGCAGGGGCAGGCGAGGACCTATGGAAACCCGATTAGATGAGCTTACACAGAAAACCATTAACGTATTGAAGGAAAAAGGTTACATGGTATGCCAGCAGCTTGAAAACAAGAGTTTCTGTTTCGATATAGTGGCTAGGAAAAATAATGTCGCGATTCTTATAAAAGTGTTAATTGACATAGACAATTTCCAGGAAATCCAGGCGAATGATCTGAAAATACTTTCAAAAATACTGTTTACAAAACCTTTCATCATGGGGGAGAGAACTAGAGCGGGGTTAATGGAGGATGGTGTTGTTTATCAACGTTTCAATATACCTGCCATAAATCTTCGGACACTTCACCATATATTAAAAGAGAATCTTTGGCCTTTAGTCTACGCTAAAAGAGGCGGCTACTATGTTAAACTAAACTCAGAGACTCTGAAGAAAATAAGAGAGACTCGTCAATTATCCTTAAAAGATATAGCTGACCTGCTGGGGGTTTCCAGAAAAGCAGTGTATGAATATGAGCGGGGGTCAATGGATACTACCCTAGAGACCGCCTCAAAACTTGAAGACGCACTTGGACTACCATTAGCTTTACCGATTGATATTATAAACTGGGAGATAGGTGAACTGCCAGAGTTTAAAAAAATCTTTAAAAACGAGTTTCAAATAATGGTTGAGAGGATTCTGAGCCGTTTAGGTCTTCACACTTTTCACGTTCAAACAGCACCCTTTGATATTCTCGCGTCATATGAAATATTTAAGCTTTTAACTAGTTTAAGCGATTCGTCTAGTCGGCAAAACCAGCAAACTATTCAAATTCTAAACTCTCTTTCGAAACTGCTAGACTCTAATTTTATTATCGTAGTTGATGAAAACAAGGAGTCTGAGAGCGTTAACGGGGCTCCTATTATAAGCAGCGATGAACTTAAGAAGTTTAGGAAAGCCCGTGATCTTCTTAAGAGAATAGAAGAATTAACCGGGATTTAGAATCGGTAAATATGTTAGTGGTTTTATGCCAGTTGAACCTGTATTTTTCAGAGAGGGGAAAACAATTTTCCAATCTTATCCTCCTGAAAAAGCTGATAAAGGTTTTGTCCCCACTAATCTAAGAGTCTTCTACAACCCTAACATGGTATCTAACCGTGATCTAAGTATAATGGTTTGCGCGTCTCTTAGAAGAAAACTGGGTAGGCCGATCTCTGCTCTTGAACCTCTCAGCGGATGCGGTGTTAGAGGGATTAGATTAGGTAATGAATTAAAAGATTATTTTCAAAGTATTCTGTTAAATGATATTAACCCTGCAGCTTACTCGCTTATTCAAAGTAATATTCAGATTAACAGGCTGAGAAGTATCGCTTATGCTTTCAACGATGACGCTAACTCTATAATGAGATTGTTCAGCTATAGAGATTGGAGAGTAGATTACATTGATATCGATCCGTTCGGCTCCCCTGCCCCGTATATTAATTCAGCTATAAGCGTGGCGAAAATAGGTTCCTCAATTCTAGCTTTCACCGCCACCGATATGTCTGTTCTATGCGGATTATATCCGGCTAAAGCTTTTTCAAAATACGGTGGGGTATCGTTGAGAACAGACGACTCTCATGAAACCGCGTTGAGAATGCTATTATATAATATTAGTTTGGTAGCTGGTGGCTGTGAACTATCAGTAAAGCCGCTTATATCTTACTATGCAGACCACTATGTGAGGGTTTATCTATCTGTGGTTAAAGGACCGTTGGATATTAAGAGTAAAACAGGTTATATTGAATATTGTTTAAAATGTTTATACAAGTCTTTAATTCCTGTGATAGAAAATTTTAATAGAAACTGTCCTTTATGCGGCGCCAGACTTGCCTATTCAGGCCCTGTTTGGACTGGTCAAATATGTGATGAAGAATTTGTAAAAGATGTTTTAACCATGGAGGGTTTAAATTATCTACCGAGTTTTAATCGCGTAAGAAATATTTTAGCAACATTAATAATGGAAAACAATATGCCACCATACCATTACGATGTTCATGTTCTATGCGATCTAATGCAGGTTAAAATCCCTAAACTTAACGCTCTACTTAAAAATCTTTCAGATAACGGTTACAGGGCTACTGGAACCCATTTCACTAAAATAGGAATCAAAACAGATGCGCCTATAAATATTATAAAAAAGTTTCTATCCTCCTCTCCCCCTGAATCTTAAACCGATAACGTAAACCTCTGAGCTGGCGCGTCTGGACGCCTCCGGCTTTGTTATAATAACTTTAAAGAACATGTTGTTCATTTTATTTATGTACTCTTTGAATAACTCTCCTTGGAAAACTTTTACTATGAATGATCCCTCAGTTTTTAAAACTTTTGAAGCTATTTCTAATGATTTTTCAGCTAGGTAGATTTGTCTAGCGTGATCAAGCTCCCAGTTACCGCTCACATTAGGACTGCAATCTGATGTTACAACATCAAACTCGTTGCAAATATTTCTAATTCTTTCAACAGTATCCGACTCGGTTATATCGCCTAAGATAAACTTAACTTTTTCAATCTCAGCTATCGGTTGAATGTCAACTCCTACGAGTAAGCCGCTTGCCCCTATGATATCTTTTATTGAAAGCAACCATCCGCCTGGCGCTGAGCCGAGGTCTAACACCCGGTCGCCGGATTTTATAATATTATATTTCTCGTTTAACTGTTTTATTTTAAAAGCTGCTCTTGAACGCAGATTCTCTTTTTTAGCAAGTTTATAGTAGCGTTCTCTTCTCCTCTCTTTAAGCCACCTTCTAGTCACCGGATCACCGTTTCATGTTTAGCTATCTAAAATAAGTTTTTTCAACTCTGCATAAATAGTCTGCTATTTTATCACCTACCTTTTCGAATGCGCCTTTGAATCCGAAGAATGGGTTAGCTTCTAAAAAATAGGTTTCACCGTCCGCGCCTGGAAGGGTGTCAACCCCGCACATTTCTAACCCCAGTACTGTTTTAATCTTTTTAGCAATGTTTTCAGACTCTTTAAAGAAGCGTGAAGCTGAAGGATTATTAGCTATAAAATCGCTTCTAGAGCAGGATATACCTCCTAAATGTATATTATACCGGAAATCTTTAGCGTTCATTCGCGCATACTGGGAGACAACATCTTCACCGATTATAACTGTTCTTATATCGTATCCTAAGTTTTCTATGAATTTCTGAATTAAAACGTAGCCGTCTGTCTTTAACCGGTTTTTAATCAGCTTCATAGAGCCGGCTTTAATTTTGAAAACGCCTCTACCCCCACCGCCTATAAGCGGTTTGCACACAACCGTCTTATGATAGTCTATAAATCTTTTGATTTCGTTCTCGTTAGATGTTAATATCGTAGGCGCTATTTTAACGCTGGGCTCTCTCTTTTTAATTAGAGAATACAAGGTTAACTTATCACATTTTCTAAGGCTTTCAGATGATGGTATAACTTTCAACCCCTGCTCCTCCGCCTCCTCAATTAATGTTAATAGGAGAATAGGCATGTCCTTAAATCTCAGCGGCGGAGGTGTTCTAATAATCATAAGCTTGTATTCACTGTAATCCATTGGTTGGCGGATCTGACTCCAGGATAAAAAATTGAAAACTGCTTTTTTAATTCTTAAATATTTTATTATTTCCTTTGACTCGAATGTTTCAGGTTTTCCAACTAATAACATCAATCTGTAAAGCTCTCCCTCGTATTTTTTAGAAGCAGGTACCCGACAGATTGACCGAAAGATAAACCCCCATCCCCTGGTGGTGTGAATCTATGTGTAACCAGTTTAAGCCCCTCTCTCTCAATATTTCTTTTAATAATTTTTGAAATAATCTCATTGTATGCCACCCCGCCTGATAATCCTACCGTGTCAATATTTTTTTCAAAGCAGTATCTTACAGCTAACTCTGATAATCCCTCCCCCAGGTAATTCATAGCAGTGTACGCTAAATCCGCTTTTCTATGTTTATCTCTTTCCCTGAATATTTCTCTAATAAATTCAGTTATTTTTAACTTATCTCGATCAATAACCGGTTTAAAGTCAATCACCGTCTTACCCTTATACCCTGCTGACTCAAGTTTTATAGCAGGCTCCCCCTCATAGCTTCTATAATAGCAGATTCCAAGTATCGCTGACACACAGTCTAAGAATCGACCTGCGGAGGATGTTTTCAAAATTTTACTCGAGTTTAACATTTTATGAATTGTATTCACCTCAGCTAAACCATAGGGGAATTTTTCAACATGTTCCCCTATCCAGCTCTCATAACCCTTCTCCCCGAATAGGATCCCCATAGCTATTCTTAAAGGAAATTTTGTAGCTGCATCCCCTCCCGGGAGAGGGAACTCTTCAATATGGCCGAGTCTTTTAAACCCGTCTTCCTGGAATGTCACAATCTCCCCGCCCCAAGCTTCACCGTTATCGCCTAAACCGAACCCGTCTATTATAATACCTACCATCGGTTTCAACTCATTTTCACCCATCAAACCCGCTAGGTGCGCGTAATGGTGCTGCACTCTGAGTAGTGGAATATTTAACTCGTCTGCTAAGCGTTGAGCATAAAGACTGGTATTGAAACCGGTGTGAAGGTCGCATGTTACTGCTTGAAAATCTGTTTTTAAAATTTTTTTAAAATGCTCTAAACTATCCATGTAGAACTTGAATGTCTCGTATTTCTGGGTTTTCCCTATATATTGAGATAGGAAGGCTTTACCATCCTTTATGATACAGAAGGTTACATTCTCCTCACCACCGCATCCTAAAATAATCGGTGTTTTTTCACTCAACCATGAAAGTTCAATAGGCTGCGGAACGTAACCTCTAGATCTCCTTAACAGGAAGGGTTTATCATAATGATATCTAACCACAGAGTCGTCAGCTCTTTGAACTATCTCCCTGTTATGAAGTATAAAATAGTCTACGTACCTACCGAGTTTTGATATAGCGGATTCGTTATCGATGGCTATAGGCTCATCCTGCGGATTAGCGCTCGTCATAACTATAGCAGGTTCACTGCATGTTTTGAAAATTAGGTAGTGTAAACCAGTGTAGGGGAGCATAACCCCTATATTGTGAAGACCGGGTGCGATTTCCTCCGATAAGTAGAAGTCGTCTCTCTTATTTAAGAGAACTATTGGTCGAATATATGATTGTAGAAGCGTCTGCTCGTGCTCTGACACTTGAGCATAGCTTCTGATCTTTTCAATATTAGGCGACATTACCGCGAACGGCTTAGATGGACGGCGCTTTCTCTCTCTTAACCTTAATATCGGCTCAGAGTTAATAGTTGAGGTTGAAAAATGAAAGCCCCCGTTACCTTTCACTCCGAGTATGTAACCCTCCTCTATGAGTTTTACAGCTTCAACAACAGGGTCCTCGCAATCTATTAACTCACCGTGTCTGTCGGTTAAATAAACTTTAGGACCGCAATCAGGACAGGCGATGGTTTGAGCGTGGTATCTCCTATTTAAAGGATCCTTGTATTCCTGTAAGCACTTATCACACATTGGGAAATTCCGCATAGAAGTTCTAGGCCTATCATAGGGCAGGGCGTGTATGATTGTGAATCTGGGACCGCAGTGAGTGCAAGTTATAAAAAAATAGTTTCTTCTCCTATTATTTTCTTCAAATAATTCGTTTAAGCATTCACTGCATATAGAGATGTCCGGTGGAATTATAGAGCTGCCGCTTCTCTCATCCTCAGAGCTGGATAATATCTTGAAATCACTGTAATCGGATTCTCTCTCAATTTTCTCCACAGTTATTTTCTCGATCTCACATATCGGCGGTTTTTCAACTTTGAGCTTAGAGATAAACTCGTCTATTTTTGTTTTAGAGCCTGCTGTGTAAATTTCCACGGTTCCATTACCCAGATTCTTCACATACCCGTTTAAGCCTAGTGCTTTAGCCAACCTGTATACGTAAGGTCGGAAACCAACTCCCTGTACTGTCCCAGACACTATTATTTTAACATCCAAGCAACTACACCCAGAGACTAAATATTTTTAGAAACGGTTAAAGCAGGTTTCTGCTAAATAAGTGTTTATGTGAAGGAGGGGCGGGAGGATAGCAGGGCTGGTAAAGGTGTTTTTTTAAACGGTTTACCAGCGGTTTCATTTTTAATTATATTGATAAGTTCTTCTAAAGACAGTTCTACTATGGTAGGCTCCCTCTCAGTTGATAATAACCTGTTTCTCACAGTGAGTTTACCTTTTTCAGCCTCTTTATCCCCTAATATAACTATGTAGGGCGCCCAGTCTCTTCTCTCAGCGTCCATTATTTTTTTACCTATACTTTTATCCCTGTCATCTATATCCGCTCGTATATTATTCGCCTCTAAACTCTGCTGTATTTTTTTAGCGAAGTCTATATGCCTGTCAGCTACTGGTATTAGTCTAACCTGGGTTGGTGACAACCATAATGGTAGTGTGGGGAGTTTTGAATTCATCTTATTTTTAAGAGCTGTTTCGAGAAGAGCGTATATCACTCTCTCAATGCTACCCATAGAGCTATGAAGTATTATACACCCTTTTTTCCCCCCGTCTTCATCAGCGTATCTTATTCCATATCTCTCAGCATCTTCAACGTCTAATTGAACTGTTGATAGCTGAGCGTTCCCGCCTACACTGTCAATCACCTGGTATTCTGATTTAAGAGCCCAGTAATGTTTCATAGATGGTATTATCTCAACCAGCGCTCTCTTACCGATCAGGCTGATGAGGTTTTTAAGAAATAATTTCTGTTCTTCAAAGTATTTTTTAACAACCCTGAAAACTAGCACGTAGCTGATACTTAAACCAGTAAGGAGATTGTGATAGAATTTTGTTAAGTTAATATATTCTTCAAGTCCCTGTTTGAAATCTCTGCAGAAACAGTGTAGGTCTGGCATGGTAAATGATCTCAGCCTTCTTAAACCAACACACTCCCCTCTTTTTTCTAATCTGAATGAGGGGGATAGTTCGAAAATCCTGACAGGCATCTGTTTATAACTGATTTGAGTGTCTCTCATCATCTTGAATAATCCGAAATCCCCAGCAAACCTGAGGAGCAGTGTCTTATTCCCTATTTTTAATCTATAATCTTTTTCAACGAATTTATCCGCCTGCTCTTTTATATCAGGCTCATCGTACCTGTACATTATAGGTGTTTCAATCCTGATTGCGTTAAGCCATTCAGTAGCTGCCCATGCAGCATAATCTTCTATAAGTGATTTTAGGAATGCTCCTTTAGGGTACCATCTGAAATGGCCTACATCACTAGCGGGTTCATAATCGACTAATTCTAGTTGTCTAAGATACTGGATGTGTTTAGGCGGCTCTGTGCAGAGACCGCCTATTTCCTCACTTATAATATACTGTCTTAGTTCAGGATCGTTCTTAACAGGCGGGCACTCATCTATGTTTTTTAAGTCTAGTTTAAACTCTCCTCCACTAGGCTCTATGATTAAGTGTCTGCTAGGCATACTCTCATCTCATATTAGGCTGTCAAAGCGTTTAAACAAGGTAAACTCTTCAACTATTTTAATTTTTTCAAAAAACATCTTGATTTTTCACAATTGAATATTCTTGTATAAATATATCAAATAGTTTTTATACAACTTGATATGAAAATAGTAAAATAATATTTTTATGGAATAAAATTATTAGGAGTGGTTTTAATGGCAGATAGTTTAATAGTTAAAGCAGCTGTTAAGGAATTAATAAATAAGCATGATATGAAAGCATCATCAGACGTCATAGACGCGGCTTTAAATAAGGCCGTTGAAGCCCACATAATGAAGGCTATTGAGAGAGCTAAAGCGAATAACAGGAAGACTGTTCTACCACAAGATCTCTGAAAATCTTTTTACCGTTCTTATTTTTTTAAATTTTTTATGGTGCGCCCGGTGAGACTTTCGAAAAGCAGTGCTTTTTTTCGAACTCACGGCTTCGGCCTATCTGTGAATGAATCACCGCAGGGCCGCGCAATATCCTGGCTATGCCACGGGCGCGTTTCAAAACCACTAGTTAACTATCAATAAACATTATTTAACTCTTATTTTAGAGTGTTTAAACATTGGAAACGGTTTTAACCAGTTATCGATAAATATAATTTCATGGTATTCTTATCCGATATTATAGAGGTTGTGGAGAGATTAGCTCCTACGCAATTAGCTTTACCCGACGATGAAATTGGAATGCAGGTTGGCGATGTTAAAAGAGATGAATGGGGGAGGAAAAATATAAGAAGCGTGGTTGTAGCGTTGGACCCGTCTATAACTGTTATTCAACACGCGGTTGATGTTAAAGCCCAGCTGTTAATCACACATCACCCTATATTCCATAACAGTTTAAGCGAACTATCCGGAGGGCTGCTTCAAAAAATAAGAGCGTTAACCTCAAACTACATTTCACTATATGTGGCTCACACCAACTGGGATTCTGCAGAGAACGGGGTTAATGATACCCTAATTGATTTACTAGGACTTGTTAAAACAGGTGTGGTTACTGTTAAAAGCAGCTCTGGGTTTGAACAACCTTTAGGCAGGCTCTGCGCCCCTACAGGTGGTTTAATGTCTCTAAAACTACTTTTAGAAATAATAAAGGATAAATTAAAGTCTCAGGTAATAACATACACTGGTGAACTTGATAGTGAGGTTAAGAAAATAATTGTTTGCAGCGGGGCTGGTGATGATATTTCTCTTCTAAGAAATGCGTGTAATATGGGTGTTGACACATACATAACCGGCTCAGCGTCACACCACGCCCTGTTATACTCTAAAGAAAATAATTTGAAACTTGTTGCCGCCGGCCATTATGAAACAGAGAACCCTGGAATGAAACGTTTATCTCAAATACTCCAAGTTGAATTGCCCGAGGTTAAAATCCGATTCTTCGACTCTCAACCTCCCGGATACTGCTACACCGGGGTATAGTCAATGAATAGTTAATAGAGGGGAGATTTACTTATCTTTTACGAGAATGCTTCTCTAAAAGGGGGTGAATTAGGAAACTCTTTTAAATATGTTTTCACATCTTGTTTTAGGCGCTTAGCCTCACCAGCTCTTTAAGCGATAAATGTTAACTTTATCCAAAGGCTGGAAACTATTATTGTAATGTTAAAATATTGAATTAAGCTTCTATGTGGTTTAAATGGTTAAAATACTTAATAAAATGGCTATTATAGCAGCTGTTCTTGGCATAGTTCCTGTTGGACTGCCTTTTATAACTATAAATTTCACGAAGATAAGTACAGGTGACACCACTATTGTATCCATATACCCTTGGGGGCTGTTAGGTGGCAGTGAAGCTGTCTTCCTGCCTATAATCAATCTAATACTTTTTATGTTACCTGTGATCGCAGCCCCGCTTTTAGCAATTTACGGGTCGACTAAAATTGTGGGCGGTAAAACATTAATAGGCTTAGCCGGCTTTATCTCAGCCTTCGGGGTCCTACAATGGTTTATGCAATTAGGCGCATTTATAGGTTCGGGAAGTGATATACCGTCAGACCTATCTTGGGTGGGTGGTTTAAACTTCGGATTCTATATATCAATAGCTGCTACAGTGCTTCTATTCGCTTCGATTTTCACTCATCCTAAACCTAGCTTGATCACGCCTGATCTTGAACTGCTTCAGCCGTATCAACTCGACGAAAAACAAACATCTATAGCTGAGGGTGTTAAAGGTGAAGAATATAAGTTCTGCCAGTATTGCGGTGAGAAAATACCTTTCGAAGCGGTTTTCTGCCCTAAATGTGGTTCATCTTTAAGTGAAAGCCCCCGGGATTCAGTTGAAAGCGGAGAATACAATATTCGGATAGAGGGTGATGAGGAGAAACCATCCGATAATATTTAATTTTTTTTAAAATATAATAATACTTTTTACATTAATATGCTTCTTTTAATTTTAGAAATAATTATTTGCCTGATGGACTATTTTGAGGAGGCTCCGCCTTCTTCTTTTTCAAGAAGAGGAGGCAAATCTAGAGGGGGGAGAGGGGGAGAAGCAAATTCCTGCCGGCGGAGCCTTTTCCTCACATATCCAGTTAAAGGATTACCCCCCTGTAATTCCTCCACATATTTCTAGATGCTTTTTTATTATAAATAATTATCTTTTGTAAGCGTTTACCGAGCTAAAATAACTTACTAGATTTATAAACTTTTCTCGGGGCTGCTAGCCTTTTCGCTGATTAATTTAACCCTTAATGATATTGATTCCATGTTTAACAGACGAGTGATTACGAAACATAAATATATTCAATTTATTAACCTTTAATATTATGTGTCTTGCTATACCCGGTAGGATTCTGGAAGTAAACGGTGATATTGCTAAAACAGACTTCGGTGAGGGTACGACTAGGAACGTGAATATTTCACTAGTTAAAGCAAAAAAAGGTGATTATATTATAGTACACGCAGGGTTTGCAATTCAAATTTTAGATGAAAAAGAGGCTAGGAAGACCATTAAAATGTTTAAAGAGTTGTTAAAAGCTGAGTTATAGATTGGTGAATTATTCAATGTTTAAATTCAAAGATAATCAGCTTGCCGCTCGGATTATAGCGAAACTTAAAAAAATGAATTTAAGCATTCGCTTAATGCATGCTTGTGGAACACATCAAGACACTCTTATTAAATCCGGTTTAAACAGTATCTTCAAAGAGCTTGGTGTTGAGATAAGGCAGGGTCCGGGATGTCCAATTTGTGTAACACCGTCTGATGAAATAGAGGAGGCTATAGTATTGGCTGAGCACGGTGTTAAACTAGCAGTCTTCGGGGACGCGATGCGTGTGACAGGCTTCTCGAAATCGCTTTACGATGTGAGAGCTGAAGGGGCTGATGTTAATATAGTGTATAGTATAAGTGACGCGGTTAAACTTGCTGAAACCCACCCTGATAAAAACATTGTATTCTTAGCTATCGGTTTTGAGACAACAGCTCCCGCTACCGCTTCAACACTACTTCATGGGGTGCCTGAAAACTTCTATGTTTTATCCAGTCATAGGTATTTTCCACCCGCCCTAGATGTTTTACTATCTTTAGGTGAGATTAGATTAGATGGTTTAATTCAACCAGGTCATGTAAGTGTTATAACAGGCTTGTCACCATACTATGAGCTGCTGAAAAAGTATAATATACCTCAAGTTATAGCCGGTTTCGAGCCTTTAGATCTACTGTTAGCTGTTTACTCCCTAAGCCAGCAGATTACAGCTAAGTCACCTCGGGTTGAAAATGAATATACGCGGGCGGTTAGTGAGGAAGGGAATGTTTTAGCTCAAAAATATTTGAGGCAAGTATTTGAACCCCGCGATGTTGTTTGGCGCGGTTTTCCTCTTATACGAGCCTCCGGTATGTGTTTAAAAAAAGAGTTCAGTTCTCATGATGCTCGAATATTTTTCGAGGATATTATTACAGAAGCGTCTGTGAAGCATTATGAGGAGCCTAAAGGATGTAGGTGTAATGAAATTCTAAGAGGACTTGTGGACTCGTTTGATTGCCCGCTTTTCGGTAATAAATGTACACCGGATCACCCTGTCGGGCCGTGTATGGTCTCAATTGAAGGAAACTGTAATATTAATTATAGATATACTGGTGGGAAGCGGGCTAAGAATTTTAACAGATTCTAGGAACGGGATCCCCTAATGGTGGGGGAATAACCCTCCTCCCTCCAAGTTCTGTTTCGAGTACAACACCCTGAACCTGCCGGGTAGCCTCCCCTATTATCTCAGCGTCTCGACCATACTTGTTTCTTCTTATAGCTGTTAATACGTCTTCAGCTTTCTCCTTGACGGTGGCGATGATCATCTTACCTTCGTTACCTATCTCCAGCGGGTCTATTCCAAGCATGTCGCAAGCCGCTTTCACACTGTCTCTGATAGGGATCTTCTCCTCATAGACTTTTATTCCTATTTTAGATTTTTCAGCCCATTCATTAAGAAGGTTCGCCAGCCCTCCTCTGGTAGGATCCTTCATAGCTACCACGCCTCCGGCTTTAAGCGCGTTTTCAACAAGTTTATTGAGCGGGGCGGTATCTGATTTCACACTGCTTTCAAACCCGTATCCCTCCCTGAATGATAATAAGGCTACACCGTGGTCTCCGATATATCCGGATGAGATTATTAAATCACCATCTCTAATATTTGAGTCAAGCAGCCATCTTGAAGTGAATTCCCTTGAGGAGCGGACAATTTCTATATTACTCTCCAAGTATCTGCTTCTTTTACCTATCCCGGCGATGTTTACGACAAACTTGTCTAAACCGCCTTTTTCAATAACCTTAGTGTCACCTGTTACAACGTATACGCCGGCTTCCTCGCATGTCTCTTTAATACTATCAACTATTTTATCAAAATCCGATAAAGGTAGACCCTCCTCTATAATAAAGCCTGCAGCTAAGGCTGTAGGCTCGCCTCCTAGAGCTGATATGTCATTAACTGTTCCGCTTACAGCGAGGCGTCCTAAATCGCCTCCTGGAAAGAATATCGGTTTAACAGTGTGATTATCCGATTTTAAGATAACCCCGTCAACAACCGCGGCATCGTCTAAAAATTCAAGCGGGACTTCCACTCCGCTTCCTCCGAGTTTATTAACGATGTGTTTTTTAATAAACTCCTGCATGATGCTTCCGCCGGCTCCATGCGCCATCATTACATGATCCATAGAATCACCTTTCAAATATTAAGATTATAAACATGTTTTTCACTTTACGCATCATAAAATTTCACTTTCACTGTACCTGTTTACAGCTTTAAATACATGCACACTGTATCGCTAATATTCTTTTATAAAAAAACAATTTTATATTTTAAAGAAGTGATATTATTTTTATGGTTAATGGGTTTAAATGTCTCCTTATTTTTTTACCGATAATGTTTTTAACTATATTCCCATTTCCTTCAATTCAACAGCCATCGGATTCCTCTGAGGGTGCTGTTATACGCTATTATGATGTCAATTACATTGTTACCTTCAATATAACGTTTATTAATGGGGGTTCTTCTCCTATAAGCGGCCTTGAAATATGGGTGAGTGTGATTGGTAATAGGACTGGTGGCGGGCGATACGACACCCCTGTTCAGAACTCGTATATAATTAGTATAACACCGCCTCCTGTAGCTACTCTCCGCGATGTTAATAATCTTGATAATGAAATTCTTTATTTCAACACTTCCATACCAGCTAACTCAACCTATATGATAAGTATGATTTACAATATTTCCTCATTTGAAAAAGCATGGCTTATTAACCCTTCCTTAATTGAAAACTATAATACTACTAGTGAAATATATTTGAACTATACTAAACCTGAAAATCTTATCGAATCTGATAATCCGTTGATTATAAGTTTTGCACATCAACTCGCAGGTGACTTGGAAAATCCGCTTCTGGTTGTTCAGAAATTTTATGAATGGGTTTCTTCAAATATTCAATACCAGGTTCAAACCGTTGAGAGAGGGGCGCTTTGGGCTCTGGAAAATATGGTAGGAGACTGTTCAGAGTATAGTGATCTATTCATCGCTTTGTGCAGGGCTTACGGTATTCCTGCTAGGAAAGTTTTAGGTTGGGCTTTCTCAGATCCTGTTAACTATATGGCTCTGGGTAGCTATCAATATCATAATTATTCAGCTCACGCTTGGGTGGAGGTGTATTTTGAAGAATACGGTTGGATAGCCTTCGACCCTACTTGGGGAAATTCAGGCTACTATTATTCTGGGAGGATGGATCCATTCCACTTAGTTACTATAGTAGGTCAGAATGTTTCAACCACAGATTTTGAAGCCATTGAGTTTAGTTTCATAGGCTACCGGGTAAGCGGCACAGGTGATCTTTCCTATAGTACTGAGATAAGTTTAGATATTATCAAAATATCCTCTATTACTGCATCTTACAGTGTTGAATTTGCTTCTCTGGTGATAGTGGTGTTGACTGTTATATTACTCGTTGCAGGGGTTGTTTCAAAGCGAACTTTTAAAAAAAGTTTAAGCTCTGTTAAATAGTTCTAGGCTATTTATAGTAGGGTTCTCTTAATCTAATCGCGCTTCTGAATATTTCTAGAAGTTCCTGCTCACCAGCCCCTCTTCTAAGCGGCGTTAATATATCTTGAAGGTTGTCGTCTCTCATAAGACAAGGCTTCAAGTAACCGTTACTTGTCACTCTTAGCCGTGTACAGTTAGAGCAAAACTCACTGTTATGGACAGGTCTTACAACTTCAACCTCACCGTTAGGATGTAAATAGTATTTTCTCCGTTTCTGCATTTCTCTTTCAACAATCCGGGTGGATGTTTTTTGCAGTTTTTCTTCGATGTTTTTCAAATCCACATGGTATTCTTCATACAATCTGCCTAGGGGGATTAACTCTATTATCTGTAAAACTACGCGGGTTTCCTGAGCCCATTTAATCATTGAATCAATTTCATCACTGTTTACATCTTTTAATATGACCATGTTAATTTTAACAGGGTTAAGACCAACCTGGATTGCTCTCTCTATTCCTTTCAGAACTTTATCTAAAGCGTCTACGCCGGTTATATCTTTATATTTATCATAATTGACTGTGTCTAAACTTACATTCACTCTGTCCAAGCCGGCTTTTTTTATTTCCGAAGCTTTCTGGTTTAATAGGGTTCCATTAGTTGTCATTGAGACCTCTGTTATGCCTTTAACATGCTTGATTTTTCTTATGATTTCGGCTATGTCGGGTCTAAGAAGAGGCTCACCGCCGGTGATTTTAATTTTTCTGACTCCAAGCTTAGCGCCTAAACTTGTGATTTTAGCTATTTCATCAGGAGTCATATACTCTTTCTTAATATCTCTCTCCCCTTCATGATGACAATACTGGCATCTTAGGTTGCAGCGCTGAGTGACGGATATTCGAAGATTTGTTACATCTCTTCCGAAGGAATCTTTTATGTTTATTCCCCCTTATTACTACTCACCGTCGTGTAGTAGGCTTTTATAGTTTATTAGTTGAATCCTGTTTAGTTACTCGGATGTTTATTCAATTCTATATTTTAGACTTGTGAGGTTTGATTTTTATCTGTTGAATATTTACTCATAATTTAGTAGCTACTTTTATATATTTAATCCGTTAGGAATCTAAACCATGTCTTCATTAAACCAGAAGAACATCGCTGTTAAAACAGCAGGAGGAGCTGTTTTCTCAGCGATATCAATAGGCTTCGCAGTCTCCCTGTCACCTATTGTCCCCAGAATACCAGGCTGGGGTATAGCGATTATAGACCCTGTCTCTATAATCTGGGTTCTATGCTTCCTAATATTTGGCGTATTTGCAGGTTTAATATGCGCGCTTGCAGGTTTCACAGCGCTTTTCTATGTTGATCCGTTTATTCCATGGGGGCCCCTCTTCAAATTAGCCGCCACCCTCCCGTTGATTATTATCCCATATATTTTAGTGAAATATTTTAGAAATCAGAGTTTTCAAAAACTTGGTTTAAAGTTTGAGAAACCCTCAACTTATCTAATGGCAGGACTGCCCGCGGTGGCTGTAAGATGCGCGATCATGGGTGTATTTAATATTCTATTTTTTATGTTTATTTTAGGTGAGGGTGCTATAACAGCTGTAGGCGGGTTGCAAACGGTACTTATTATAGCGATTGCTATAAACGCGGAGCAGAGTTTTTGGGATCTGGGTTTACCGTGGCTTATAACTTATCCGACAGGCATATATAGAATCTACAAATTATGGTAGAAATACCGTTTTCACAAGAAGTATCTGCAATAAAATTAAAATTTATAGTTTTTTATTTCAGAAAATTTTATTAAAGCTGATTCACTAGGTAAAATTGATAATTCTATTACACCTTTACAGGCTAATATTTATGGTAAAATCTTAGGTTGTGTAATTGATGAGTGTCAGCTCATTAGTATTCGACTCTAACTTTTTTATAACAGGGTTTAAAGACAACCCTGAAGCTTTAGAGAGTTTTAAACTAATATGTGAAAAACACGGTTACCAGATATATACTTCTCTTAAAGTGTTTCAAGAATTGGATTGGCGTATCCGGCGCAGCCTCCTAAATAAGATGAAAGTTATAAGTATTGATAAAAAAGAAGTGGATGAGTTTATAAATAAGAATAAGGATAAACTTTACATTCCACCCCAGCGTCCGGACATAACCTTACTGATTCTTGTCAACAGATTGAATGGCGCTGTATTAGTGTCCAGTGATTTGAACCTTGTTCAAACCGTTAACCTGCTTAATAATAACAGTAATAGAGCGATTATGGGGAGCGCGTTTCTTCTTAAAATGATGGAGGAGGAAACTGATGGTAAACTGAAATATCAATTATGGCAGCTTAGAGAGAAAATCTATAATGAAGAGATAAGGTACAGTATACAGAGACGCGCTTTTTATGATCCTGTAACGCGTATTAAACTCATAGAGCAACAGTCTCTTGATATTATAAAGAACCTATCCCCTGTTGAGAACTATGAGTGGTCGACTCCGGAAATCAACCAACTTATAGAGCTTCTTAACAATCTTAAAGAAGACTACGCTCGCTTCATAGACGAGATCGCGGAGGGGAAGTATGAATCCCTCATAAACTCTTTTAACAATATTAGAAGAGAGATCTATAATACTCTGCTGCTTTTAAACTGGCAAATAGAGAGGGTTGAAGGCGAGAAGCTGATGAGGGTTGTAGCCCCGGAGCTTGCTTTACTAAATTATTTAACCGCTATCTGCTATATTTATCTAGGAACTAAAGAGAACCTGTATAATGCTTTTAAAAGATTGGAGAGCGCAAGCGGTATACTGATGCTCAGCCCGATACCATCAAAATTATATAAGACTCTGATGATCTCAATCCATCAGCTTCGAATGATAGTATTGATACTTTTAAAACGGTATGATGAAGCTATATTTTATTTCTCATTATTTGAGAGAAAATGTGATGAGTGGGGGTTCCATAAACAATACGAGTTCTCTAAAGGCATATACTACGCTCTTATAAATTTGAACGGCGGGCAGCTTATAGATAAAATTTCAGATACAAAATACGTTAAACCTGCTTTAAGATTCCTATTAGACTTGGCGCATCACTTATTTACATTAAACCAGGTTAACGAGATGAAAATTATTCTGAACCAAGCGTTCATATTAAACACGGAGTTAAAGGATGAAAAACATTTTCAAGAAATAGTGAATCTTGCTCTATTATTATATTACTCCACTGACAGGACTGACATTCTACTTGATTTGATAAAATTTACTGAAGCGGCTACAAAAATCTTAGCGCCCACTAAACCGATTGAACATTTCGAACTTATTTTAGACGAGATCCGGTATAGAAAGATTCCTTTACTACCGGAAGTTTCTAACAGGGCTGTTCAGATGAGCAGTCTACCCGCGCCATTCTTAGAGTGGATGACAATATATAAAATAACTGACATAAATCCTAAAGATGGAAAAGTAAATATTCTTTGCAGAAACTGGAAGCTGGGAATAAACATTTCCATAAACATATCTGAGGATAGTTTAACCCGCCCTCTAAATCAAGGTGATAGTCTAAGGATAGGCGAAGGCTTCTATAAGATTTTTAAGAGCAAAAAAGAAATAAACCAGAGGTTTAATACATCATTAGAAATAATACCGGATAAAAATAATTCTAAACTTTACATTCAGGGTTCACAGGGATTTAAATGCATAGACTTGTGCGGTAGCTCAATACTGGAATTAAGCACGTCTCCTGGGCGTAAAGGTATTACCGGTGTAATAAAGAGTAAATTACATTTATGATCACTGCGCTAAGCATATACGTCTGAAAACTAATCTGCAGGGCGGGGGTAGCCTAGTGGTATGGCGCAGGCCTGCTAAGCCTGTGGCGCGTATGCGTCGCGCGGGTTCGAATCCCGCCCCCCGCGCCATTGGAATTTATATTAAATTTTTAACATCTCTAACACTAATATACTTAAACAATTATTATATGTTTAATTACTGGTGATCTCATGTATAAGACTGGTATTGTAATCAGCCATAATTATATGAATCATAATCCTGGGGCAGGTCATCCTGAATCTCCGGATAGGATTAAGGTAATCTATGACTCACTTCAACATAGATCTCTTTTAAATAATGTGAATGTTAAATTATATGAACCGTTAATCGCCTTGATTCCTGAGGTTAAACTAATTCACTCTGAAGAATATATTAACAGGATTAAATCTCTATGCGAATCAGGCGGGGGTCCTATGGACTTAGACACGGTAGCCTCGCCTGATACTTATAAAACAGCTCTTCTAGCTGTTGGAGGCGGTTTAACCGCTGCTAATAAAGTTTTAGACGGCGAGGTAAAGAACGCTTTTGCGTTTGTTAGGCCGCCGGGTCACCACGCTGGTTTTGCAAGAGCACGCGGCTTCTGCTTCTTTAACAATATCGCTGTTTTAGCTGAATATTTGAATAAGATTAAACGGTTTAATAGAATCATGATTATCGACTTAGATGTCCACCACGGTAACGGAACCCAAGAGATCTTTTACTCTTCACCCTACGTGGTGTATTTAAGTCTTCACCAAGACGGTAGAACATTATATCCCGGGACTGGTTTTCCATTCGAGACCGGCGTCGCCGAGGGTAAGGGTCATATAATTAACGTTCCCCTCCCACCAGGTACTGGTGATAAAACATATTTATTTGCGTTAAAGCAGCTTCTTTACCCCTTAACTGATATATTTAAACCTGAGATTCTATTAGTTTCATGGGGGTTTGACACATATTATAAGGATAGTATAGCCGCTTTCAAGTTAACACCACAAGCTTATACTGAAATAGCTAATGTTATTTTAAACGCTGCCTCCAAGCATAGTGATGATCGTGTAGTAATACTTTTAGAGGGGGGTTATAACCTCTCATCGCTTGGGAACCTTACTTCCAACGTAGTTGCAGCGCTAGCGGGTATAGATGACGTGTACCGGGAGGCTGGTGTTGAAGAGGATCCTGATGTTGAAAAATATGTTAAAAAATTAATCAACGCTGTAAAAGCCGAGCTTAAACCTGTTTGGGGAGAGCTTTAATATGGTGGGTCGGGTGGGATTTGAACCCACGAATTTGCGAGTAAACCTACTTCTCGCGCGATCCGGCTTCTCCAAGACCCCAGGCGCGGATCCTAATCCAAGCTAGACCACCGACCCGGCTTCACCGGTAATTTAGTAGGTGTTAAAGCATTTTATATATGCTTACCTTTTAACTTTATCGGCGTCTAACACGCTGGCTGAAACACGCGTTTCAATAGTATTAAACTCTATTTCAAATTATTAAGCGATTTCAGGATTCAACATCTCTGTTAAGAATTTTGCGAACTGTTTATTCTCCATGTAGTTACTTAGAATCTCCTCCTCAACTAATATTTTACTGTCTGATTTAAGAGCGGTTCTTATGTGTTTTCCCAGGCTGATTCTTGTGTAGTCGATGTTTTCTAAAAAATCTTTTATATGCTCTTCACCTCTTTTGATTAAAACCATCCATCTCCCATCTTCAACATACAGTTTTTTCACGTATTTATTGTTTTCATATTTTTCAAGAAATTTTTTTTCACCATCGCTTTTCACAGGCGGTCCTAGTTTTTTTTCAAACCCGCTTCTGAACAGTGACTCCAGCTTTAAAATGAATATAACCTCTCTCCTCTCATCTGTCCAAACACTTGCAGAATGAATTTTAAAATCGTTTAATTCTAGGAATTTTTTAAACCCGTTTAGCGAACGGTGTAATTGACCCCATAGATTGTCAACGGGGATATTAGGGGCTTTTGTGAGAATGAAAAGTGTGTTCTTCACTTTCAGTTTCATCCTATCAGGTTTTAGAGGAGTTATCTCTTCAGGGAAAAAGAATTTTTCACTCGGATTCTTTAAAAAGTTTTTAACGCTTTTAATAAATTTTTGAAGTGTCTCCCCGCTGACAGGTGAAGCTACATTCCTTTTATGGTCGACCGGGTCTATTACTATTAGAGGATCTGTGAACTCTCTAATATTATTTACAGCAACTTCTTCAAGGATTATTGTCTCTTTATCACGCCAGTTCAAGCACTGTTCAAGAAGGTTTAAGAATGTTTTATAGTGAATTATAAGGAGCTCGCATAAATACCCTGAGAAGCCTTTAGTTTTAATCTCCGCCCCGTATAGTCTCTGGCCTATTAGGAAACATTTTAATAACCGGATTTCAGCTATGAGATTTTGATCAATCTTCGAGAGCACATATATTGTATGTAACGGGCTCCTGTCAACAGCGGTTACCTTCTCGC
>JAWBON010000009.1:0-818 GCA_038826135.1 Candidatus Odinarchaeota archaeon
GTTAAAACAATCTCGACCGGTATTTCATTATCTGTTATTATACGATTGATTGTTAGCTTAAACTCGTTCACCACAGAGTCTATTTTAGTAATCAGCTCTCTGCTCGGCGTTATTTTCTCTTTAATATTCGATAAAAGCTTGATTACATTATCCTTTTTAATCTCCAAGCTAAACTCCCTCTAATCTAAATTCTCTAATTGTCTCATATATCGGCCCCTTGGGTGTGAGTGTGCTTCTCTTAAGCTTGAAGTTTTCTACATTAAAAGACCCTAGGACCGTGTCTTTCAAACCTTGAATTTTATCAGCTAGCCTATGTCTGTTTTTAACATATTTAATCCGGCCGATAGTCAGATGCGGAGTGAAATTTTTACCCTCTTTTTTAAAACCGAGTTGGCTTATCTCATCATCTATAATAGCCGATAACCTGCTAAGTTTTTCACCCCCCTCCTCGATACCTATCCATAAAACCCTAGGATAACTTGGTGTAAAATACCCTACGCCTCTAAGCTCGACTTTAAAAGAAGGGTGTTTAAGATTCGATAACGTTTCCACTATACGCGGAATTAGATCCTCTTCAACTTCTCCTAGGAATTTTAATGTTAGATGGAGATTGTTATCTTCGACAAATTTTATTTTAACATTTTCATCCTCTACGCTTTTTTTAACAGCGCTTATTTTCGCCACAACCGAACTCTCATCCACATCTACCGCTATAAAAGCTCTTATAGAATTCATGCTATCACCTATTGATGTAATCAAAAAGGGAATATTTAAATTAAAAGTTTAAAATATGTAGTTGTTGTTTTATTATATGGTGG
>JAWBON010000009.1:828-28594 GCA_038826135.1 Candidatus Odinarchaeota archaeon
ATTAGTGATGAAGCATAAAAAGGAATCAGTTGATGCGATTAACGGTTCTAGGATAGGGGAAATTGTCACCGCTGATAAAAATAAGTTAGGGGCGCTTCCGGCTGTTAAAAAAATAGTTCTTAAACCTGTAGGTTATCCTCTGAGAACCGTTGATGAAGGTAAATCACCTGAAATCACAACAGACGACGTTGAATTATTTAGCGCTTATGCAGTTGATCAATGGAACGGAACCTTGGTTAAAAAGAATAGTTTTCTCTTCGACCAGTATATTTACCCGGACTTCGCGTTTAAAGTTGTTCAATGCGCACCTAAAGAGGGTCATATAACTTATAAAACAAAGATTCTGATTGATATAAATGTTAGAGCGCCCTCTGTTAGTGGAATTAAAATAAGAGCTGATGATATTATCGGTCAGAATAAAGCTAAAGAGAAGTGTCTTATTATAAAAAAATATTTGCTTGAACCAGCTAAGTTCGGAGAGTGGGCTCCAAAAAACGTGCTTTTCTACGGTCCACCTGGTACAGGTAAGACGATGATGGCTTTAGCTCTTGCAAACGAGACTAAAGCATCTATATTTCTCTCGAAGGCTACGGATCTGATAGGTTCTCATGTAGGGGGAGGAGCTCGCAGAATACATCAACTTTACGAAAACGCTGTAAGCCAAGCCCCGTCAATAGTTTTTATAGATGAGCTTGACGCTATCGGTTTAGACCGGCGGTTCCAATCTATTAGGGGGGATGTCTCCGAGATAGTTAATGCTCTATTATCCGAGTTAGACGGTCTTAACCCGAATTTAGGGGTTGTAACAATCGGTGCTACTAACGCACCTGAAATACTAGACCCTGCTCTTAGAAGCAGATTCGAAGATGAAATTGAATTCACTCTCCCTAACAGAGAGGAGAGGATTAGACTAATAGAATCCTATGCCAGCCGGCTGCCTTATGTGATAGAGATTGAGGCTGATAAGATAGCTGATATGCTGGAAGGTTTTTCAGGTAGAGATATAAAGGATAAATTTCTTAAAGCTCTTCTCCATAAAGCTATAGTTCAAAACCGCACTGTTATAGATTCTAAGATGGTTATGGATCATTTGAATACTTTAGTAGCTTTTAAAAACGATAAGAAAGCAAGGCAGTTGTATATGTGATTTGGAGGTGGCTTTACGGTTAAACTTATCGGTTTAACAGGGATGCCTGGTTCAGGTAAGAATGCGGCTCATAAAGTAGCTCAAGAATTAGGTATACCTGTAATATCCATGGGTGACATAGTCAGAGCAGAGGCTGAAAGGCTTGGTTTACCTTTAACATGTGAAGTTTTAGGCGGGGTAGCTCTTTGTTTAAGAGCTGAAGGTCAGGATGCTATCGCAAAAAGAGCTCAAAGACAGATAGCTAGGCTGATGAAATTAAAACCACCGCCGCGGATAATATTAATAGACGGGATAAGAAGCATTGAAGAGTGGAAATATTTTAGGCGCGTACATAAATACATTACTCTTGTTAGCATCGTATCATCTCCGAGAACAAGGTTTGAAAGACTTGTTAAACGTAAAAGATCCGACGACTATGATAACTGGTCTTCTTTTGAAAACAGGGATTTAAGAGAGATACTTTTAGGTATAGGCGGTGTGATAGCGTTAGCTGATTACACTGTTGTAAACGAGTCTTCACTTGAAGATTTAATGAATAATCTGCGCAACGTTTTTAAAAAAATAATTAGTGAAGCTTGAAGGTGGGTGATATACGGTTAAAATAGAGGTGAGGACTAGATTAAATCCCACTGAGAATAAGGATAGAGTATACGATGCGATAGGTAACGTCATAGATCTTAAAGCTGATGTTATAGATCTTTCAAATGACGACTTTCTAACTTTCACATCTAGTAATATTAACTCTATTAAACCTCTTTTCGAAAAGTTAAGGGAGCAGAAGATACTGGAAGCCGCGCGTTCTCTGCTTCTAAGTGTTAAAACCCCTGATTTTATAATGTTTCACGTAAATAAGCAGGCGGCTTATGCTAATAAAATACATTTATGCGCGGAGGCCGGGGAGTCTCCGCTTGGACCTATAACAGTAGTTGTCTACAGTAAAAATATTGAAAAATTCATAGACTGGCTTACCCCTCCTACATTTAAAGGACGGCCGGTCAGTCTTGGTAGGGAACAATTATCTTTAGAAGATCTTTAGCTATTATCGTGTTATCAAAATATTTTTTAGCGTTTTCAAGCATTGTAGTTGTATCCGTATAGCGGGGGCTTATATGAAAGAGTATTAGTTTTTTAGCCCCGGCTTTGCTAGCTGTCTGAGCAGCTTCAATAGCTGTCGAATGACCGTATTCTTGAGCTTTATCCGAATGTTCTTCATTAAATGTGCTTTCATGAATCATAATATCCGCTTCACTTGATAACTCTTCAAGCTTAGGACTCGGTCTTGTATCCCCGCTGTATACTATTTTAAGACCTTTACGCGGCGGGCCTAACACTTGCTGAGGTGTGAAAACAATATTGTTAAGCACAATTTTCTCGCCAGCTTGAAGTTTAGACCATAACTCTCCTTCAGGTATACCTAGCTGAGCAGCCTTCTCTGGGTGAAATCTCCCCGGCCTGCTTTTCTCCTCTAAAATATATGAGTAGGCTAAAATATCTTTATGGAATGCTTTAACCGCGGTTATTTTAATTCTCCCCAGATTAATTTCCTCCATACTCTCGTTTAACTCTGCGACTTTAATAGGATATGTTATGCCGAGTTTAACAGTCTCTCTCAGACATTGTATGAATCTAAATATTCCCGCCGGGCCTATGATAAGTAGAGTATTATCTTTGTTAAGCAGCCCCATGCTCATGAGAAGCCCGGGTAACCCTGCAATATGATCTCCGTGGAGATGTGAGATTAATATTGTTTTTATCTTGGTGATGCTCAGCCCCGCTCTCTGCATCTGTATTTGAGCGCCCTCCCCGCAATCTAAAAGTATTATTTCACCGTTTTTTCTCAGTGCAATAGCAGGGCCGGTTCTCTCAACAGTCGGCATGCCGCCTGATGTTCCAAGAAAAATTAACTCCATGCTATCTCCTCAAGACAACTATTTTCCTAGTTAAACTTTTATGAACATATAATTCGAATACGTCAACCACCTTCAGCTTTAGGCCTTCAACTAATCTTTCTAAATTAATTTTTGCTGGAAAAGCGATTGTGAAATACCCTCCAGGTTTTATTATATTTTGAATGTTCTTAAGAGTTTCTTTTATAAGTCTCCGAGTCTCATCTCCCAGTGTTGAAGTGGATACACCGTAGGGGGGATCTGTCGCACCGCCATCCGCTTTAGTGAAAGGTATACTGCGGGCGTCACCTATTACTAGGTCATATCTTACCTTGTAATAATTCAAATTACTTTTTGACGCGTAGATCATTTTCCTCTTGATCTCTAAACCTATAACACGGCATCCTTGAACACCAGCCTCTATACCTATCCCGCCTGTTCCGATAAAGGGCTCTAAAAACACGTCCCCGCATCTTACACGCGCTAAGTTTACCATGGCTCTGGCTATCCTAGGGTTTATGACGCCGGGGTAAAAATAAGGTCTATATTTTCCACTTCTTTTATCTATGGCTCTCCTATCAATCTTTGACAACAGTAAGCCGAAAAACAGTTTTCCACCCGATACTATTCCTATAAATTCAGTGCATGGAGATTGGAGCTGAACCTTTAAGCCGCCTTTACTAGCCGCTATTACTTTTCCTCCTATAATTCTTTCAAGCTCTAATTTATTATGCTCTCCACTATCTTCACCAATAACGTAGACTCTAACAGAAAAAGTCTCACCGCCGGATAGCTTTAATCCGCTAAGATCTTCTGATTTAAAATACGTCATCCTCGAATCGTATACGCCTATTAATTTGCAAACCATGTGAGTGTAAGCGGCTTTTTCAGCGACAATTCTTGCAGCCTTCTCCTCAGTATCTAATACTATAATTTGAGCGGCTTTCATAATTACACTATATTTAATTTTCTCCCCTTCTAATATGGCAATACACTCCGCTACGGGTAGAGTCTGATGCTCGCCTGATAGATAAAAGAAGAGGCATGTCATTTTTAAACTCCTCTGAACTGTTCCGCGATCAGAGGAGCTACTGAAACCACGCTAATTTCAGATGGAATAGTATCTGTCCCGATAATATCCGCCGCTCCAGCGGATAGTATTTTAGACTTAGCTTCACCGATTAGAATAGTATGCGTGGCGGCAACATATACGTTATTACCGCCCTGACTCTTTATCATCTGAATAGCTTTAATCATAGTTCCGCCCGTGCTTATAATATCATCAACAATTACCGCGTCACGGTCTTTAACGTTAAGCTTCTTATAATCCATTGTAATCTCCCCCGTATCCTTATCCCTGAACTTGTCGAAGCTTACGTATTCTGAACCTAATACTTTAGCAACAGTTTCAGCGCGGTGGATCGCACCGTCGTCGGGGGCTATTATCAAAGGCTTGCTTAAATTTCTCTTCTTAAAGTATTCACCGAAAAGACGCATTGCGCTTAAGTCTTTAGCTTTAATCTTAAGGTAATCTAAGACTCTCGGTTCATGTAAGTCAATCGTGTATAATTCATCAACCCCTAAATATTCTAAAATATTTTCTATAACTTTAATGCTTAGAGGCTCGCCTTTTTTAAACTGTTTATCCTGTCTAGCATAAGCGAAATATGGTATAACCAGTCTTAATCTCGCTGGATTCATCTGTTTCACGGCATCTATTAAAAGAAATAATTGTATCAGATTCTTGTCTTGAGGACTGTACGTTGACTGTATTAGGAGAACATCCTTGTTGTTCAACTCGCCTTCAACTCTAACATATGTTTCCCCGTCGGGGAAGTCTTTGAAGTTTACGTTAACCACTTCGCTCTTTAGAAGCCGTGCTACTTTTACACCGAGTATTTGAGATGCAGGCCCGGGTACAATTATCATAAATCCACCTCATAAACTCCTTAATTAACAAACTATTTACCTTATTTTAACTTTTAACTGTGAAATTAACACGGCTTAAATATTTAAATCATTTCCAAATCAGTTTAGCTTCATCAATCAAGCGCCTTACAACAGTTATTTCCTCTCCTTCAAACTTTAATAAACCCCGGTGAAAGCTGTAAGAGCATAGTATGATTCATCATTAATTATTAATATAAGACGTTACTTAACATAATAATCATAGCTACTGGTGGTTTAAGTGGTTTATCTTGTTAAAGATAAAAAAGTTAAATTCGGTTTAGAGCTTCTCCCAGACGGTGGGTCTAAAAAACCCTACGAGCTCATATTCGAGTATGCTAAAATAGCTGATAAATGGTTTGATAATATCTGGTTAACCCACCACCCCTGGAATGCTGATCCTTTTACAACAGCCGGTTATATGGCTTCTATAACCAGATACACGACTATCGGTTTAGGCGCGACAAACCCTTTCGTCATACCGCCCGTGTATATAGCTGAGACGAGCGGGACCCTGTTCAGACTCTACTCTAAGAGGTTTATTCTAGGCGTGGGAGCTGGGGACCCTGAGTCTCTTAATTACATAGGGGTTAACAGGCCTAAAAAATTAATTAAGTACTTCCGGGAGGCAATCTCCGAGATAAGGGATCTTCTCTCAGGTAAGAGTGTTCGCGGTAGGAGTTTCTCCTGGATTGAACAGGTTGATTCAAGCCCCGGGGTTTATTATCCTAAAATTTTTATAGCAGCGCAGGGTCCTATGATGCTGCGTTTAGCCGGGGAGATAGGTGACGGGGTTTTAATAAATGCATCTCACCCGCTTCAAATAAAAATGGCTATAGATAAAGTTGTTGAAGGGGCTAGAAAAGTTAACAGGAAAACTCTTCCGGAGATAGTAGCATATACGTGTTTTTCAATGGATAGCAATCCTGAGAAAGCATATGCTGCGAGTAAGCCTCCAGTAGCCTACATTGTTTCAGGTGCTAATGATGATGTCCTTAAATATTTTAGCATAGATATGAGTAGAGTAGAATCCATTCGTTCACTTCTCAGGGATAAAAAGTTTGTAGAAGCATTTAACATGGTTGATAATAGTATGATTGACTTTTTCTCAATATCAGGGGATTGTGACCAGTGTATAAGTAAGATCGAGGAAATTGTCAGTGTAGGTGTCGACCAAGTGGTTTTAGGCTCTCCTTTAGGTGTTGAATCCGAGGGTAAGTGGCGTGGGAAAATTGTTTACTCAAAAGAGGAGGCTTTAAGAAAAATAATTAAAAAAATATTGAGTAGGTATAAACGCGGATAGGTGTTATTTTTTGAAGGTGCTATCCTTCGATGAGAAAAAATGTAGGATGAAAATTAAAATCGAGTCACTAGATGATTTATGGATTATTTATAATATTATTTCAAAAGGGGATATTGTTTACGGTAAAACTTTCAGGAGGATCAAGCAGTCTGATGAAACTATAAGAGCTGATAAAGGAGAGCGTGTTCCTGTTTTCCTTGGGATTAGAGTTGAAGAGACTTCTTTCCACGGGTTCTCTGATCGTCTTAGGATTAAAGGCAGAATTGTTAGTGGACCTGAGGACCTGGTTAGTATAGGTTCCTTTCACACACTTAACGTGGACGTAGACTACCAGATTGAAATAGTCAAGGAAAAATGGTCTAAGACTGATCTTAAAAGAATCGATGATGCTTTGAAATCAAGCTCCGCTCCTGTTATAATACTGTGCGCTGTTGACAGTGATGAAGCCACTATTGCTTTAATGGGCGGTTTTCAAACCAAGATCGTATCTAGGATAACTGAGAATATTCCAGGTAAACGGTTATCTGATAAAGATAATATTGGAGCTTACCAGCATTTCTACTCATCTATTATGAATGTTATTGAAACATTATTATCCTCTAATAAGATTAACTATATTGTTATCGCAGGTCCGGGTTTTGTTAAAGATCATCTCCGCGATTACATTTTCAGCAAGAAACCTGAATTAAAGAATATGATTATTACGGATACTGTAAGCGGAGGTGATGTGAGCGGGATTAATGAAATAATTAGAAGAGGGGTTGCGATCTCGGCGATATCCAAGATGCGGGTAATTGAACATTCTAATCTGATAGAAGATGTTCTAAAACGTTTAGCTAAAGATACAGGCGACGTAGCCTATGGGATTCACTCCGTCAAGGAAGCTGCTGTTAAAGGCGCTGTTGAAACTCTTATTATCACCGATGAGTTGCTGAGGGCTGGTGATGAGGTTCAAAGAAGTGAGATTCACAGTTTACTGGAGACCGTTGAAAGCGCGGGGGGTGATGTAAATATTTTCAGCATTGAAACACCACCCGGGGAGCAATTGAAGGGCTTAGGCGGTGTGGCGGCGTTACTTCGCTTTCAACTATTCAAAGATAATAAGACATAACTATGAATCTATCATCCGTCGGATGGGATTTCACTATACCGGTTTTAATATTGATTTTAGCAAGCTCGCCGGCTAATTCTTCTATAATATACCAGGCAGTGTAAACCTGTTTTTTAAAACAGTCAACTTCAAGCATATCCTCAGGTACCTCGTATTCTTTAACAAGCATATTCTTAACTTCTTCAATATTATGGGTCTCATCTAAATAGACAACTCCTCTAACCAGCAATCCCTCCCCGTCCACTTCCTCATATGTTTTTCTAACGTTTCGCGCTCTCCTTAGAAACCTGTTTCGAAGTTGAACTCCATCTTTAATCCAGGATGGGCAGTAATGAACTGATATTTTTTCAGTGTTTTCACGACACCAATCTAATATTTTGAGAGCGGTCTCCTCGCTTCCTTCAACAGCGGCGATAGAATCTTTTTTAAGTTTTAAACCTCTTTTTTTAAGCTCCGAAGCGTTTGTTTCAGAAAACTCGAATTCATTTATATTAATGAATTCAGCGCCCACGCTCTCCAAGAACTTTACAAGATTTTCAACCCGTATCTCATCCCCGGGTATGGCTGGGATCTCACACCCGAATTTTATTTCAGTTCCTTGAAATAATTTGATTTTATCTGTTACATCGCCTATAGGGTGGAATCTTATCTCATCTAGCCCGTTTCTAATAAGAGCGTTCGCTCTCTCACGGTTTAAATTATAGCCGGTTGTGTACAAATGTATATGGAATTTAGGGCCGAAGTTGTCTTTTAAAAGTTTAATATATTTTAATGTTTTATCAAACGTTAGGAGAGGGTCTCCTCCTGTTAAGCCAGCGCCCTCAGCCTCTATTAAAGCAGCCTCTCTTATTATAATCTGATCCGACTCTGCTTTCACTTCGTTAACATACACTGTGTCACTGTTCTTTCTAATATCTGAAAGAGGACAATAATAACATTTGGCGAAGCATCTACCTGTCATAAAAACTACTAGCTTAGAACCTCTCATACAATATTCACAACCCTTCGGTAATGAACCCAGGAGAAGTGAGCCCCCTGTCGTCTGTGAAAAATCATCTCTCATATGCCATCATCCGTATATCTGTGTCTAATAGCCGGATTCTCGTCAGCTAATTTTTTAAGAACCTCCTCAAACACTTCGTCAGGAGCAAGCGTTCTATTCAGAAATATGCCGGTTCTACCATATTTATCTCTTTTTAACAATACCGTTATCCTCTCTCTAATTATCGAAGGCTCCACGTTAAGTATTTTACGAACTCTCCCCTCTTGGTTGATAATAGGGAACTCTATATGCCCTCTCTCAGTAGGCTGAATTAATACTAGTTTTTTATTAACACCCGCCACCCGCTTATTAGCCTCTAGCTCTTGTAGTGTTATAAGCCCCCCAAATTTATAGAATTCATATTCTCTGTTACTGTATCTGGCTAGCGGAAACGTTATAGTGGTGGATTCATCTATGTGTATGTGGCCTTTAATACTATGGTTCGGAGTGGCCTGGATTATTTGTTTACTATATATGCTATAATTTTCTTGTATGATAAGCTCTATGATGAAAGATGGTTCTCTTCTAAGTATGACGATATCTATATCGCTTTTAGGTTTCACGTCACCTCTTGCAAGACTGCCGTGTAAAAACGCTTCTATGTTATGTTCAGCTAAAGCTGATAATATAGGCTTAGCTTTACCGCGCATTTCAGCTAATAGCTTCCAATGGTTTTCATCGTAGATTATCTCCTTATCGTCACCTATTCTAACCGTTTTCTCCCTCATGGCTATGTTACCCTTTAACGCTTTCAAGTATCCAGCTCAAGTACTTACTCGCACCAGCGTTTATTTTAATACTTATTACTTCAGGTGTCTCGTAACTGTGGTTTTCAATAATCACCTTCTCTAGTTCACTGTATTTTTCTTCAACCGTCTTTATTATTAGAAGGCACTCGCTTGATCTTTCCACCCGCCCCTTCCAAGTATATATCGAGGTTATATCTCTTATTATACTGACGCATGCGGCGAGTTTACTCTCAACTATTCTTCTAGCTATATTCTCCGCTTCCACTGGTGTGGGGGTTGTAACGAAAACTATTATATACATTTCTAACCCTCAAATTCTATTAGTCCTATATGCTGATTAAAATTTATATTGATAATCTGATTTAAAAGCCTGAGGTAAATGGGATTGATATATGATGTTTTAACTAACCCGTTTTTTATTCTATTATTCTTCTGGATATGCCTGTTTTTAATAGGCCAGTTTTTTCATGTTGAAAAATGGGGGGTTCATATATCTCCATTACTTTTAATGTTTAAAACAAGGCGCGCTAACAGATTTATTGCTAGAATAGCTAGAAAATACCCTCGCGCATGGATTACTATATGGAGTCTAGGTGCGGCTGTAAGCCTGATTGTGATCGGCTTCGTCCTATATTTTCTCACAAGTAATCTTTTCAGCTTATTTCTTAAATCACCAGCAGCATCCCCCTTGATTCCTATAGTCCCGGGGATAACCGTGACAGGTTTAACATTAGTGTACTTTATAATACCTCTTTTCTTAGTTATTGTATTCCATGAGTTCTCTCACGGTGTGGCGGCTCACGTTAATAATATCCCTGTAAAAGCTGCTGGATTATTTTTTGCAATATTCTTCCCCGGGGCTTTTGTTGAACCTGATAGTAGGAAACTTAACGAGAGCAGTGCTAAAGCTAAACTCATGGTTTACGCTGCAGGCTCTTTCTCAAATCTAGGCTTAGCCGTGGTCGGGCTTCTTCTCGTTAACACGACTGTTTTCAATATTGTAATTTCACCTTTCTACAATTCTTCAAACGGTGTTATATTTCAGGAGACTGTAAGCGATTCTCCTATCTCCGCTTATTTAACACCTCCGTTTGTATTAACAGGGGCCTCTATAAATGGTAGCGCATTCATCTACCATATTAACAGTATGAGTGACTTCATTAACTTCATGGATTTAACGAATCCATACACTAATATCACTCTCTACACTGATAAAGGAGTTTACACCGTTCCTCTTGAAGAGAATCCTAATAATCCTGGGAAAGGCTATTTAGGGGTTATTCTAACCACCGCGTTCCCATATTATCCTCCACGTCCATGGGCGGAATGGTTGGGGCCACTGTTTCCATACCACCTCTACCAGGTTTTTAACTGGCTTTGGGTTATTTCATTCAGTGTGGGAATATTTAATCTACTGCCGATCCCTGTATTCGACGGTGATAAAATATTATCAGTGATATTGGATAAATTTATTCCATCGGAGAGAATAGTTAAAGTAGGTGGGAGAACAGTTTCGCTTAGAAAACTTATTCTAAACTCTTTGAGAATATTCTCTATAGCCCTCCTGAGCCTTAATATAATATTATCTTTTATTATATTCCCGATCCTGTTTTAGGGGTTCATTAAATGATGAAATGTTTCTACTGTAAAAATCCGGCTGTAACGTTTAGACCGTATTCAGGCGAGTATCTCTGTAAAACCTGTTTCTCAAAGTCTATTGAGAGAAAAGTTCAGAGGACAATTAACAAATATTCTCTTTTAGAAGAAACCGACACTGTGGCTGTAGCGGTCTCAGGTGGTAAGGACAGTTTAACCCTACTTACTATTCTAAGTAAGCTGGAGCGGCGTTTCCGTGAAACTAAGCTTATAGCCGTAACAATCGATGAGGGGATTAGAAACTATCGTGAAGAATCTCTTCGTTTCGCTAAGCTAATATCAAATAAGCTAGAAATCCCCCATAAAATTTACTCGTTTAAAGAATTATTCGGGTACAATTTTGATGATGTAATCGGCCTGCTTAGAGACTACGGTTTTGATAAATCCTCTCCGTGTTCCTACTGCGGTTTATTGAGAAGAACAGCGCTTAATACCGCTGCTAAAGCTGTTGGAGCTACTAAATTAGCCACAGCTCATAACCTCGATGATGAAGCTCAAACCGTGATTATGAACTTTCTTAGAGCTGATTATATGCGCGTTCTTCGAACAGGCGCTAAGCTTGAAAAAATACATTCAGGGTTTGTACCGAGAATAAAACCGTTAATAGAAGTTCCGGAACGCGAAATAATATTATACGCTTATTTTAATAATCTGCCTTTACATAGTCAAACCTGCCCGTACGCGCAGGATGCTTTTAGAAACGATGTGCGCGCTTTTCTAAACAAGATGGAGGTAACTCGGCCTGAAGTTAAATATAATATTTTACGCGTGAATGAGAGGCTTCGAACGGTTTACAAGTCTTTAGAAGGCGAATTAGATTTAGGTGTCTGTGTTGAATGCGGGGACCCCTCCTCTCAAGAATTATGTAAAAAATGCCAGTTAATCAAAATTTTAGATCAATTAAAAGATGTAACGCGTAAAACTTAATAATTTGATTGCTTAATTAAATACTTGCAGCAACGGGAGGTCCGGGGAGTTTGCCCTGCCCTGTAACTCGAAACGGGCATTATGCGAGGGACAGTAACCATTAAGGCGGTGTCAACTCTAAGAGTGAAGACTGCTTATTCAACTATGAAATCCCGTCCTGCCGGGCTTATGGTGAATATGCCTCTTCTGTAGGGAAGAGTGCTATATTCTTTATGGGGTGAACCGGCTAGGCCTGGGAAGGAGCATCCTAAACCCCAACATACAGCGTTGGTAGGGTGCGGGATCGAGATCGAGTATGCAGCCCCCGGCTCTTAGAGTTGACATCCACTTAATGGAGCGTTGCTGCGCTTCTAGTATTCGTTTTCTTTAAAAACTTTCGCAGCGGCTTTGACGGCTGTTCTCCTCTTTACGCTTAAGCCCTTAATTATTAAACTATCCTCTAAAGCGTTTAATGTGGTTTTCACCTGCTGCTGGTTAATGTTTCCAATAGTCCCGATTCTTATAATCTTTCCTTTAGTTGGGCCTATCCCACCTGATATCGCGATCCCGTACTTTTCTAATAAATGCTTTTTAATATCACTATCTGTAATATTAGGTGGCAGATGGAATGCGTTCACAGTAATTGACGCGTAGTCTTCACTTTTAGGGAAGAGTCGGAATCCTATGGCTTTAGCCCCCTCTCTTAAAGCTTTTGAACATATCCTATGCCTTAAAACTCTTCTCTCAATACCCTCCTCTGATATTATTTTCAAAGCTTTTTTCAACGCGAAGAACAATGATACGGCTGGCGTGAACGGTGTCTCGTTTTTCTCATGGAATTTTCTAATTTTCTCAAGATCCCAGTAATAATTTATATGAGGCTTGCTACTCTCAACTTTCCTCCAAGCGTTATCGTTTAATGTTATAAAAGCTAGCCCGGGAGGGCATGCTATGCACTTCTGGCTTCCTGAAACAACTATGTCAAAACCCCATTTATCAGTGTACAGTTCATCGCCGCCTAGGTTACTTATAGCATCACATAAAACCATTACACCGCACTGTTTCCCCACCCTCGCTAGCTCTTTAGCATTATTCCTGACACCTGTAGATGTTTCATTATATACGAATGCTAATATTGAGGTGTCTGGGTTTTTTTCAAGTGTTTCTTTAACGATATCAGGGTTCGCGCATTCACCCCATTCAGCTGGTATTCTAACCACTTTCGCCCCGTAGACTTCAAAGATATCGGCAAGTCTGATCCCGAATTCACCGTTAACAGGCACAGCCACCACGTCATCTTTCTTAACTAAATTGCTAGCAGCGCATTCAACAGCCCCTGTTCCAGATGATGTGAGTATATATACCGGGTTTTTTGTTTGAAATAAATATTTTAAACCCTCCTGTAGCTCTTCATAGAGGAGGTGGAACTCTCCCCCTCTATGATTTATCATTTTTCTAGCTTCCTCCACTCTAATCTCATCCGGTACATTTGTCGGGCCTGGTAGCATTAATAAATCTTCATTCATATATGAATCCCCTCTTCAACTATCTCCGAATCTTAACTAAACATGTTGATAAGCTTTTCTTCTATTTAATCCCGGTAATTCTCTAAATTCTGTTGACTGTCACTATCCCCCTCCTCCAGTCTTCTCCAGGTTTCACGGTTTAAAACCCCCCCGATTTGTTCTATTATCTTTTTAGCAACCCCCGTTCCTATTGACGGTATGCAAATAAGATCGTTTAAACTTGCTTTTTTAAGCGCTACAATACTTTTGTAACCTGCATTGAACAGGATTCTCGCTCTCACCCGGCCTATTCCTTTTAACTGGGTTAATTCCATAACCTCTTCTTTAACCCCTTTGCTTATCCTCTTTTCTAGAACCGCCAGCTTTGTTAGGAGTCCATCATATTTGAAGAGTTTCGATATCTCATAGCAGGCGTGGATAAGCCATTCACCAAGCTCCACCATTCTCTGCAGGTCACCGGCGCCTATATCATATTTCTCCTCTAATTTATCCTCAGGCTCCTCGTTTATCCAGTCATTGATCAAGGAAGCTGTTTTAAGCTCTGATAGAAAGAACTCGTATGCATATATATTCTCCCACCTGTCCGGTATATCCACTAGTACTTCATCTTTAACTGTATTTGCTAATAGCTCTAAATCATCATAATCTCTTTTTCTAAGATATAGAGGCTCCATATCTGGTGTGTGGGCTATTAAATGTAGGAAGCTGAATTCCGTGATATTCTTATTATTTGATGCGAATAACGCGTCTTTTATTATTTCACCTGTTTTAGGGTCTATGTATAGCTCCGAGACTTTTTTACCAAACGGTGTTGCTTTAAAAACCCCCTCCTTGGAGATTACCATCTCCTCTTCTACAAGGTAATCTATAATTTTCTGAACCACGCTGGTGATAACCTCGTACCTGTATTGTTGAGCATAGAATGTTTCTTTTAAGAAATCTATTAGTTCATCGTAGGTTTCTGTGAATTTTGTAGCTATAGATGATAGTATATGCGTTCTCAGAGCGGGCTCTGACGCTAGTTTCGACCATATTCTCTCAGGCTCCCCGAATACGTAGTTTGTCATTAGAAAATCGAATTCACGTTTATCACCTGATATAAGGATAGCTTCACCTATCACATCGTATTTAGGTCTGCCCGCCCTCCCCGCCATCTGTTTTATTTCTAGAACTGAAATCGGCATGTAACCTAAACCCGCATCGTATCTTCTGTAATCTTTGATTATAACTCGGCGGGCTGGCATGTTTAATCCCGCGGAGAGTGTTGGTGTGGCGGTAACAACTTTTATTAAATTATTTTTAAACCCTTCTTCAACTATACGCCGGTATTCATACGGTAACCCTGCGTTATGGAATGCTACTCCTCTTCTAATAGTTTCAGCCAGGGTTCTGCCTAAATTTGTCTGTTCTCTAGAGTTTAAAATCCTCTCAGCCACCCGTTCCAGAACCTTCCTCTCATTCCTCTTCAGCAAAGATTCTATAGCTTTACTGATTTTTCTGGATAAGCTGACGGTTGATTTACGTGTGTTAGTGAAGATTAACACTTGACCGTTTTCATTCACGGTCTCTACGGTTAAATCTAATAAGCTGTCTTCATATACATTGTTTAAACTCTTACATTCACCTGTATTGAACGTGATCGTATCGTAGAGTAAGACTCCCTCTTTAAGTTTTACAGGTCTCCAATCACTTTCAACAAGTCTTGCATTAAGCCAGTTTGCTATTTCATTCGAGTTACTGATTGTAGCGCTTAAACCCAGTATTTTAGCTTGAGGCGCGACTCTTCGCAGTTTCGCTATAATAATCTCTAATGTAACTCCTCGTGAAGCATCGTTAATTATATGGATTTCATCAACCACGATTATAGATATTTCTCTAAGCCAGTTGACGTTGTGTCTTATCAGCGAATCCATTTTTTCATTCGTCATTATGATTATATCATATCGAGCTAGATACGGATCCGCTGTGTCAAGATCTCCTGATGTTAGTGCCACTTTGAACCCGAGATTGTTATATTTCTTGAAGTCCTCGTATTTTTCAGACGCTAAAGCTCTTAAAGGTAGTAAGTAAACCGCTTTACCGCCTTTTCTCATCAATGTGTCGATAATGCAAATCTCGGCTACGAGCGTTTTACCTGAAGCGGTCGGACATGCTAAAACCAGGTTTCCTTCAGCTAACGCGCCTGTTTTAAAAGCTTGTTCCTGAGTAGGGTACAGTTCACTGTAGCCTTCTTTTTTTAAAAGATCTATGAGCCTGCTATTAACATCCAACTCATCTATTAATATCCTAAGCCACCTCTCTTAATAAAGCAGTAAACTTCAACCATTCTATTCTAGATTATTTTTAGTTCACTCGGTTCTTTTAATATAGCCAGGCTCCGGTTCAAATATCGTCCCATCGTTGAGCAGTCGCTGAAGAGCTTCTTTAACGAATCCTTCTTCAAGCTGATATTCTTTAGCTCTATCTATGACGTCTTGGAGTGGGACCGTTCCTTTCTGCTCTTTTTCAAGGTTGGATATAATATCTAAAAGTGTGCTAAGCCTGTCACGTTGACTTTTAGGCGCCCCTGTCATTAATATGTCGATATCCATTTTACCAGTCTCCTTGTCCACGCCAACCTGGTGGAGGCATGATTTAACTAGTTTTATCACAGCTTCCGTATCTTCAACAGTAGCCTCTTTTTTAAGAGCCATTCTAGCTCTGGCTTCAACAAGACGTATTAAAGCTTCTAATTGACGGGCGGTTATGGGTACAGGTGAATCCTCTCCCTCCCCGGATTTTCGCATCTCTAAATAGAATTCCTGTATTTTTTTAGCAGCTTCAGGGCTTATTGAAGGCGAACAGTTTCTTTTAGCGTATGTTATATATTTTCTCAGAAAATCTATATCTAAGGGTGGCTCAACGCTCTCTCTTCTGTGAAGGGATAGTATGTGCTCAGCTATTTTACGATCTTTTTCTACATCCGGCTTATCAGTCACTATGAATATTAAATCAAATCTGCTTAGCAAGGTTACTGGTAATTTTATGTTATCCGCTGGGGTTCTATACTCGTTGTATCTTCCTAAAGCCGGGTTTGCAGCTGCAAGAATACTTGTTCTAGCATTCAGCGTGGCGATAATACCGGCTTTTGCGATACTTACCGTTCTCTGCTCCATCGCTTCATGTATCGCCACTCTATCCTGGGGGTTCATCTTATCAAACTCATCTATACAGTTATGCAGCCAGACGCCGTTGCCATAAAAGTTGTTGAATCCAGGAACATAAAGGTCATAGACAAAGCCTTTATATGATTTTTTTCTAATGGCGACTATTTTATCCAAAAAATAGTCTCTTTTTGTAATTGTATTTATTTCATTATTAAGCCCTGCGGGAAGATAATTCGCCAGTTTGTCTCTGATTTTTTCTAATTGGATTCTAGACGGTTGATTCTTTTGTTTATTATAAGCATATAAAGTGCTCCAGACTCCTTTTTTCACCAGAATCGATTTATTTAAATTACTTATAGCTTTACTTATTCTTGACACTGCTTGGCTTGGTAATTTATCGCTGTCTGATGAAACTTTATTTATAGAAGGAGGAATTTTCGTCTTTTGAACTTTAATACTATGTTCTTTCATTAATTTACAGAAATTATTCACGTCAGCTCTTCCAGTTATTCTAATTATATTCGCATTCTTTTTTATTAATAATTTAGAATAGACATCTAATCTTCTCAGAGCTTGCATAAAGGCTAAATCTTTTTTCTTATTATCAGAAAGAAGAAATTCTATATGTGCCGTATAATATTTTTTATCTTTTTTTCTGCTTTTCTTAATAGATACATAACCGTCAGAATCAAAGGCTCCTGCTATAAATTCTTTAAGACAGTTTTGAGGTAATTCTAAAATATTTTTCAGATTCTCTTTTAAAAAGTAATCAATAATGAAAGTTAATAGATTCGAGCGAATAAATAATTCAGTAAATTTTTCTGAAACTTGTTGATCCTTAATAATTGAATTATTCTCTCTCTGGTGTTCCCATAATTTTCTATACGAAATTTTTTCTATACATTTCTTTAATTTATCGATAATTTCTTTTTTCTTTATTGGTTGTTTTATTTGAATCATCGATCCTCTTTTATTAATTTGATAAGTTCCATCACCATATACAACGCCTAAAAGATAAGAGAGTTCCGGTGTTATTTTGCTAATTTTTAAGGTTTCACCCATCTTTTTACGTGCATATTTAATAGGTTTATCTTTCCATTCGTCAATTAAATTGAAATAATTTAAAATTTCTTTGAATTTTCCTAACTTAAAGTGTTCATTACCTGAAAGAATTCCTCTCTTTATATTGAAAGCTTTATTGAATTCGCTGACGCTTCTAAAGTTTTGTAAAATTATTTTTTTCAATTTTTGTTTATCACTTTTTGACAGAATAACCAGCCAATCTTCAGGTATGATATCGAATAAATATATTTCCCTCTTAGGCTCGCTGATTTTTAAAGGGGCTATGATATAATCCCCTACTTTAAATTCCTGGGCCGATCTCCATGTAATACTATTTCCATCTATTAATTTATGGTCGGGTGTTAAATTCAACTCAAACCCGGAATTTAATTTAATATGAATAATTTCACCGTCATATTTCTTTCTTCTAATAATATTCGATTCTGTCTGAGTGGACTCAAATTTTTCCAAGTTAAAGGTTTTAATCTCACCGTTAATTGGGGCGATTTGAATTTCTTCACCATTACTGTACCTGATTTGCATTAAATCTTCATTAAATAATTTCTCAATCGATATAATTCTATTATTAAAAATTATATCGGTGTTTGGATGTAAACATGCTAAACCTTTATCAGCTAAAACTAGTGCCCCTGCTTCAAGAGCCATCGCTCCGGACTCATCTTTTAAAACAGCGGCTGTGTTATGAACTAGTAATCCGTTAGCTATGAAGCTGTGGCTGTCTTCAACAGTGACATCGTATACCCATTGATGAATGTTAGAGTTTGAAAACTCAATTTTTTTAACTTTATCCCAGAAAATATCTGTCTCTTTCAAATCTTCTGGTGCATATGATGGTTGACTTGAGGTTTCGGTTATACTCGTCTCCTTGTGTGTTAGCGGCGTGGTATAAATTTTATAGTATGGTGGTTTATTGTAAACGCTATTTTGTGAATTAATCCAGGTTTTCTGTAGATGTTCAACTGCTTTTTCAAGTTTTTCTCTTTTCAACTTTGATTTTGAACCTATCCTGTCACGATAAATTATTAATTCAAAACCGTTTATAGTAAGTGTTTGAGCTTTATCCTGGGATGTCTTATCTGATTTAAATTCTTTTTTATCAGAATCTGTTAATCCTTCACCCTCTATTCTCGCTATAATACCGTATCTGAGAAGTGCTAGTTGTATTTTTCTAGCTATAAGCTTGTTTGGTAGACTGATACTTATGTTAGGTGTTCCTTCTCTTGTTAGTGAAATATCAGCTAAATAGTCGAATAGACCTGATATAAATGCTGCCATCTCTTTCTCTCTTAGTGAAAGAGTTAGTTCGCTTAAATCTATTATTTCATTATCTTCGGTGGCTAAACCAGCTTTATTAAGGATTTTTGCTATTATTCTCGAACTTATTACTAATTCTAGTCCGTTTTCAGTCTCTTCCGGTAGGATGTTGAAAACTCTTTTTACTGTTTCACTGAATAAGTTTATTAACTCGCGTGAACTGGTTGCGAATCGGATTCTATCTGCCTTCTCCGGAGTTTTATTGTATATACGGCTGCCTGCGACTAATCCTGTAATATACATGATTCCCCAGTTCAGGTAAGCGGGTATTTTAAGCCTATTCTCCCCACTTTCATAATACTCTCTTATATAGCGGGTTATATAATTTAAGCTGAATCCTGCGTTTTTCGAATATTTGATAAACTCTCTTAAAGGTATTTTAACAGTATCACAACTTTCAACAGTTCTAGCATGCTTCTCTTTATCTAATTCGCTTATAGTCTGATTTTTTATATTTTCTAAAATATTTTTATTATTTAATTTTTCAAGGGTTTTTTTAAAAAATGTTTTCATCACGCCAACTTCAATGTTTTCATCATCGCCGATAAGCGCTAAAATATTTACTCTCTTACCATTATAGATTATTCTCCGCGCCGCTGCTAAATAATCGTTGACTGTGAAGTCTGCGGCTTTCTTCCAGTATATTAAGCCGTTTTCTAATGTTTTCATTTTAGTTTCAGGTGTGAGTGTAATCTCTCGGCCAGTATATGTTAATATTTTAACAAGTTTTTCCGGTGTTTTTATCTTCCATAAACCAGTCACTTTTTTATCAACGTTTTTAAACGGGTTGATTGTTTTAATTTTAATCTCAGTTTTAGGGTTAACTTTATACACTCCTTCCTGAATTTTTAAGGCTCCCTCGTTTAAGTGCTCTTCTACGAGTTTGCCGATTTCGTAAGGTGTTTCATCTTTAACTATTATCGTATCAGGCGCTACGCAAAGCCCGGCCGCGGAGGAGCCTTTACCGGAAGTGTATAGGCCTCGCGGCGCTAGTTGAGCTGTATATTGGAGGATTTGACTATTATGCACATAAAAATCGTTAGCTATGAAATTATTCGACCCTGGGACCTGCAGGTCATACACCCATTGAGATGTAGGTTTTATTCTCGCAATTTTCGTGATTCTATCCCAGAATATGTCAGTTTCGCATATTAGGCTTAATCGCTGGAGGCTTTCACTAGAGCCATGCTGTTTAACATGTTCAATAATTTTTTTAAGATGTGTTACATTCGCCTCTAAATCCCCGTTTTCATATTTCTTGTATAAGGGCTCTGGGATCCCCATCTGATTTATTTGAAGATTTCTTTCCTCTCTGATTTTTTTAAGGAGTTGTCTTACACCTGGTATTATAGTTAAACCAGCCTTTTTATCTGTATTTTCCAGTCTAGATGTGGCGATAAAATCTTCTAAGGATAGTTCCTTTGCTTCCTTACAGAATATTAATCCATTATTCGTTGTGTAAAAAGGATGGGTTGGTGTTACCGTGATCTCTTTTCCATGCTCTGTTTTAATATTAATCATGTAGGATGGCGCGCTTCTCTTCCAGAATATATTCGCTTCAGCCGGTTCTATCCGACCTCTCCGGTTCATAGTTAATATTATAACAGAACCGTTAGCGTAGTATCCGTCATCTATTATGTTAGTGTTTTTTTCAAGGTTTTCTTCAACTAGTTCCTCTATTCTACGTTTCTCCCCTGAAGCCATTAGAACAAGAGCGCCGGGTGCTAGGCATTTTGCTGTCCCCGGGTCTCCTACAAGTAAAATGTTTGATTCACCTCTGATTTTCATAGAGTCGGGTAGTACTTTACTAACACCGCCGAATAGTTGGAGTGCTATGGCTTCTTTGACGTCTTCTAATCCGTATATGCTCGGGGCTATGCTTTTAATTATCTTGTTATGGATTTCCGGATCCCGGCTTATTTCAAGTATCTTCTGCTCGTCTTCCGGTGTAATCTCTGTTTTCTCTAATTCTTTCTCTGTTATGTCGATATAGTTTGCTTCTAAATAGATCTTGAAGGTGCTTAGTTTAGTTCTGCCTGCATATTCCGGTGTGCTTCTCAGAATACCTATAATACTTACTCTGTCACCGGGTCTGGCTGAGTCTACAAGATCGTATGTTAGGATAGCGTCTATCGCTCTTGGTAGCTGGCCTGGCGGTAACTCCTCGGGTTTCTCTTGGACTCTTATTTTCTGCCAATCTTCAAATTTAGATTCTTCATTTATCAGTCTAAAAGGCCCGTTTCTTCTACAATTAGTGTTCTCGCATATTATTGGTTTAATTATCTCCGTGGTCTCCTGTCTCACAAAGTTTCTGTAATGGCATCTTAGGCATTCGAAGGCGGCCTCTACCAGTCTTGGTTTAACTTCACTCGCTCTAGTTAGTATTCCATCTATCATTACTAGAATGCCGATATGTTCGCTTCTTATTTTACGGAGTGGTATATGATTAATGCTCGGTAGGTTTCTAAATCTCACAAAAAGCGCTCTATCCTCGTTTTTAAGCTTCTCAAAGTATTCTCGATCTTCAAGTTCTAGTACAGTCATAGCCGCTCGGTCTGCTGCTTTAATCACCTCTTCAGGTTTTAAAAGCAAATCTCTTGCTATCTCAGCGTCGTATCTTAGAAGATCGTCGAAATCAACTATTATAGATATTTTATTCTCTATGCTTAGCTGCTGAATTTTTCTTCGATATTTTAATTCATTTTTCTGATCTTTAAAGCTTTTAAAGAAGTCTTCAAACTTCTCTTCAGGATCTATTGCAGCCTCTTCACTCATATTAATCTCCTAGTATTCTATCCACCCATATTTTTATTATATGATTTATTTTTTCATAAAGCCATTTTTCCTCTTCTGTTAGGTTCTCTAAGATTTTAGGCGGGGCTCCTCTAAAAGATATTTTAAGTATTTTGCTTACGCGCGTTGATAAAAGATCGTTTAACTGCGTCTCTAAGCCCTCGATTTTTTTTATCATTGCAGGATTCGGGTTTAATTTAAACTCTTTTTTTAACCGGTTTAATATGTTCGAAATCTTAAGGTAAAATGGTCTCTCCAACTCTTCTAGCTGTGTCTTAGCTTTTTCGCTCCAAACTTTTTTCTGAATGTATGTTTCATCTAACTCCTCTTTTTCTATGAACTCCGCCAGACCCTCATCTACTAGTATTTTAGCTTTCCACCAGGGGATTTCAAGCTCTGAACCTGCGGGTTTCACCGGGATCTCAAGCTCCACTGCAACATCTTCACCTATCTCATTAGTTATTCTTACCAGTACCGGTATATGTATTCGTGAAAACAACATTTCATTAATTTCCTTTATCTCCAATTTCAAGACCACCGGTGAATAGTTTTAGAACGAGTTTGAACACAATAATTTGATAAATATTCTATTACTTAATTCTATTTTTATGTTTGACGAAATTATTTTTGAGATTTTAATTAAGCTAGCTTGGGGTTAAACTTTTATTCAACCTATTTATTATAATTTACTATGGAAAACCAGTGACTGAATCCTAGTAGACTTATCATACTAGTTTTAATAACAGCTGTTTCAGGGATTTTAATAGGTCATTTTCTCCCTTGGGTGTCTGCGTCTCTTTTAAACCTCCAATTTATGAACATCTCTATACCTATAGCTGTTTGTGTTATCGCTCTTTTAACCCCTCAGTTCATGTGCTGGAATATATGTAAAAAAGAATTTTTTAAAGCGGTTAAAAGACCGCTCCCTTTAATCATCATTATATTATCTAACTGGCTTATCTCACCTTTAACCGGTATTTTATCAGCCAGTATTTTTTTAACCGCTAATCTCTCTTTTAAGTTAGGGGTTTCATTATTATTTTTAGGGCCATCGATATCCATGGTCATATATTGGAATAAGCTTGCAGGGGGTTCCCAAAACCTAGTTACGGCTGCTACTTTATTAAATTTAATTATCATAATCACGGTGTACCCTTTTGCAGCGTATATTTTAATCGGTCATATAGCTGTATGGGTTCCTTTAGAAATTGTTTTCTTAACGATCTTAGTATTTTTTTTAACACCGCTTTTCCTAGGTCTATTATTAAGAATATGCTTTAAGATTAATGTTGTTAGCAGGAACACCGTCATTTCTGTTAACCGTGTTTCTGACAAAATATCCGTTACAGTTTTTTTCGCACTGATACTTATTTTATACATTGTTCAAAGTGAAAATATTATTCTTCACACGCTTGATTTCATAATTTTATCTGTGCCTATAATATTTGGTTATATGCTGGTTTACGCGATGGTGTCAGCGTTATGTTTTATTGCCCGTATTAGTCAAGCTGAGAGTGCGACCGCTATCATAGTAGGTTCCGGTAATCAATATGAAATAGCTATAGCGGCTTCAACAATCATCTTTGGTGTGCAATCTGGTGTAACACTCGCGGTTAGCATCGGGCCTGTGCTCGAGGCGCCTCTTATGCTACTTTTAATAAGTATAATATTTAGATTATCCAGTTTGCGCTCCTCTAAAAAATTATAGAATTTAATATTTTTAAGAAAATTTTAAGGTAACCGTCCTTATTTTTGTTTAAGATTTTTTTGTAGGGTAGAGGTTTAAATTTACTTATCTAATTAATTTATTTATGGTTTCTATGCGGTTTAAGTGCCCTAGATGTGGTAAGATTTACGTGGCGGAGCGGGTTCTCTCCCTTTGCGAGGGGTGTGCTTCCCCCCTTATTTATTTTTATGATTATTCTAAAATCAAGGATACGCTCTCCTTTTCAGATGAGAAGTCTTTTTGGAGGTTCTCATCTCTTCTCCCTCCTATTGAATCCAAGTTTAGAATCTCATTGGGTGAGGGTGTTACACCCATCTTCAGGTCCACTCGGATGGGTTCTATTATAGGATTGAATAACTTGTTTTTGAAGGATGAATCACGTAATCCTACAAACTCATTCAGGGATAGAGCTGCCAGTCTACTGATCTCACATGCTTTAAGTTTAAATTTCAGTGAGGTTCTATGCGCCTCTAATGGGAATCTAGGGGCAGCTATTTCCGCTTATTGCGCTAGGGCTGATATTAAGAGCACGATTGTCACGCCCAGTCTGGTTGATATCGGTAAACTATCTCAAATGAAAATGTACGGTGCTAATATTGTTTATGAGGGTGAAACTATTGATGAAGCTATCCGTTTTGTCCTTGAAGACTGGAAGGATAAAAATATGTATCAGGCAACGTCGGGGCTTAACCCGCTTATATTAGAGGCTCAGAAGACAATCGCGTATGAGATTATTGAGCAGGTGGGTGTGCCTGATTTTGTCATTGTGCCTATGGGGGACGGTGGAACTATTTACTCTATTTGGAGAGGTTTCAGAGAATTCTATGATTTAGGTTTATCTTCTAAGCTGCCAAAGATGATTGGTGTGCAGTCCCTCACGTGCTCACCTATCGTTAAAGCTTTTGAAAAAAACTCTGATGTGACGCGTTTTCCCGGTGGAACAACTATTGCTTTAGCTATACTGGTTTTAGAGCCTTTAAACGGGTGGTTGGCTTTATCAGCTTTGAAGGAGTCTGAGGGTGTTGCCTTATCGGTTTCTGATAAAGAGATTTCTGACTCTCAAAGACTGCTAGCATTAGAGGAGGGGATATACGCTGAGACAGCTAGTTGCGCGACATTGGCGGCTGTTAGGAGGCTGGCTACGGATGGTGTTATAGGAAGAGATGATCTTGTTACGTGTATAATTACAGGAAGTGGGTTAAAGGACCAGTACTTGCTGGCGGCTTTAACTGGGTTATCTAGGAGAGTTAATTTAGCTGATAGAGTTAATTTGAAGCTTCGAATATTAAGGTTGATTTCGCTTGGAGAAACTTACGGTTACTCGCTCTGGAATTCTTTATCGAAATCAGTTACTTTACAAGCTATATATCAGCATCTTAATGAATTAGAGACTCGTGGGCTAATAGTTTCTACGGATAGGGATAATCGGAGATATTATTCTATAACTGGTAGGGGTCTTAAAGTGCTTAATGCTTTAGAGGAGCTTGCGTTTCTTCTTTAGAAATATTTATATAAAAGTTAACTCTTGTATACAAGTAATTACTTTAATATGTGGTCCTATGATAACGCAGTCTATTAAGGCAAGGTTCCCCAACTATCCAGTATCAGTCCAAGCAGCGTTAATAGGTTTATTCGCAGCGTTAACCATAATATTAACAATAATCATTCAGATACCTGTGCCCGCTACAGGCGGATACATTAACATAGGCGACGCCGCTGTGATGCTCGCAGGCTTGTTGTTCGGACCTGTTATTGGAGGCATAGCTGGCGGTTTAGGATCTGCACTAGCCGATATAATCACCGGCTACGCGTTTTACGCCCCGTGGACGCTGATAATCAAAGGGGTTGAAGGCTTTCTAGCCGGGTTTATCAGTAGAAGAGACCGTTTCACATACTTTGATATCATAGCTTGTTTTCTAGTAGCTGGACCATGGATGATAGCAGGGTATTTTATGGTTGAAACCTTACTGTTTAGTTCAGCTGCAGCTATAGTTGAACTCCCGCTGAATGCGGTTCAATTCAGTGTAGGCGGGGCGGTCGCTTTACCTGTATCCATAGCTGCTAGGAAAATTACGCCGCCGCTGAACGCTTTTAAAGGTAGATGACCTCTATTTCTTTCTCTCTCCTTATTTTCGGGCCTTTTCTAGTAAATCTTCTATATAGTAATGCGAATAAAATACCGGCTATGAACCCTCCTACATGCGCGAAGTGAGCTATACTAGACGCTGCGCCGAATAATCCAACTATACCTAAAACTGTTTCAAGAATAAAGAAGAGTGCTATAGCAATATAAGCTCGTACAGGCGCGAAAAAGAAGAGAAATAGATACTGGTTAGGGTAGTTGACTGCGAACGCAGCCATCACACCGAATATAGCTCCTGAGGCGCCTATTGTAATAGTGTAGGCTTCAACTGGCATAAATATGTATGTAATATATGAGTGTATGAGTCCGGCTAGTACGCCGCAAAATAGGTAAAATATTATGAATAACGGTGGACCGTATTTTCTCTCAACAGCAGGGCCGAATATAAGCAGTATATACATGTTGAAGAAAATGTGGATAAAACTTCCATGTATGAACATCGAGGTGACTAGTGTTTGAAGGTTAATCCCTGAAATTATCTCAAAAGGGATTAACCCAAAGTTTAGAACAAAATAATTATAGTATACTGGGCTGGCGCTTTGAATAAAATATATTATTACGTTGATAGCTATTATCCCTACTGTGGCATACGGGAAACTTCTTTTCGGAGCTGTAGGAGTGTAAAACATAGTTTTCCCCTTTAAGCAACTGTGACTGCTTTAGCTAGGTTCCTAGGCTTATCAGGGTCGAAACCTTTTCTAACAGCCATATAATATGCAAATAATTGCAGGGGCACTATATATACCATGGGTTTGAAAAAGTTATCGGAGGTTTTAGGAATATGAAACACTGTATCTGACAGCCGTTTAATCTCATCATCATCTTCTTCAATCACAGATATTATCTTAGCTCCTCTGGATTTCATCTCCATTATGTTACCTATTATCTTACTGTGAGTGGAATCCATGGGCGCTACGAATACTACAGGAAAATCTTGGCTTATCAGCGCTATCGGTCCATGCTTAGATTCGCCTGCAGCATAACCCTCCGCGTGAATATATGATATTTCCTTTAGTTTAAGAGCGCCCTCCATAGCTACAGCCGAGTTAACACCTCTCCCTAAATATAGGAAGCTGCTTGCATTATAGTAGACTTCAGTTGAAGATTTAACTTCCCCCTCAGTTTTATTGAGAATCGCTTGAATTATTTCAGGTATCGTGTTTAATTCATTTAGACGTGTTCTATATTCATCTCTATCTATTACCCTCTTCAATTCAGCTAGCTTAGCGCTTATAATACTGAGTGCACCAAGCTGAACTAGAAATGTTTTAGTCGCCGCCACCCCGATCTCCGGACCGGCCTGAGTATACAGTGTAGAATCCGCCAGTCTCGTAAGAGAACTCCCGACAGTGTTGCTTATAGCAATAATCTTCGCACCTAACCTCTTAGCATATTTCGCAGCGCTTATAGTATCCGATGTCTCACCCGACTGGCTGATCGCCACCACTGTAGTTTCCTCATCGATCACATCCTTCATCGTATCTTCGAACTCGGATGATATTACCGCCTCCGCCCTAGTCCTTGATAAATTTGCTAAAAGATACTTACCACATAGACCTGCGTAAAATGAAGTTCCAGCAGAAGTGAATATTACATAGCCACTATCATTTATTAGTTTACATAATTCAATAATTCTTTTCTCATCAACTCTTAGAGTGTTTTTCAAAGCCTTAGGCTGCTCAAATATCTCTTTAAGCATGAAATGGGGGAAACCCCCTTTCTTAGCCATTTCAGGGGTTAAATCCATATCTACAATCTCGCGTTGAACTCTACTCCCGTCTAAATTTTTAATTACAATATCATTCAGAGAAAGCTCCGCCACCTCCCCGTCGTAAAGGAACATCACCCGGTTAGTGACGGGTAGAAACGCGGGAATATCAGAAGCACAGAATACGTAACTTTTATCCTTCACACCTATAACGAGCGGGCTTTCATTTCTTGCCACATATATTTTATCCGGGTGTTCACTTACCAATACCGCTATAGCGTATGAGCCTTTCAGCTCCTTAACAGTTTCTAAAATAGCCGTAAAAACCGGTAGACCCCTGTTAAGATGCTCCTCGATAAGATGAGGTATTACCTCCGTATCCGTCTCTGATCTAAATATGTGACCTTTATGGCTTAAACGATCCTTTAACTCTGTATAGTTCTCTATTATTCCATTATGAACTACAGCGATTTTTCCCCCGCAATCAACATGAGGATGTGAGTTTTTCTTGGATGGTACGCCGTGTGTAGCCCATCTAGTATGACCTATGCCAATCCTGCCGGGGACATCGGTTAAATCT